>JBBQKV010000087.1:0-11703 GCA_038327245.1 Acidobacteriota bacterium | reverse complement strand
GGCCAGCTCTTGACGCGGCGGCCGATCACGAGCGCGAGCTCCCCCTCGTAATCCACCCGCGCGGACTCCGGCGGCAGCTCGATCTCGCCGCCGCCCACGAGGAGCGACGATGGCGCCTTCAGGAAGAGCAGCGGCTCCGCGTCCGGGACGGCGTTGCCGAGCTCCGCCGCATGGTCGCGATAGTTGCGCCCCACCCCGATGATCTTCGACGGGCGGGGCGGAGCGTCCGCGGCGTCGAAGGCGATGACGTTCAGGAGATCACTCCCGCCACGACTCCTCGGTGAGCTGCGCCGAGAAGATCTCGCGCGCGTCGCCCGAGAGCGTGATCGAGGTGAAGATGTCGGCGGACCGAACGGCGTTCACCGTCAGGTCGACGCCGCCCTTCGTGGCGCAGACGAGCGGCAGCTCCGCATGCCCGCGAAGGGCCGCCACGAGAGCCGACGCGACCACGCCCGAGCCGCAAGACAGCGTCTCCGCTTCGACGCCGCGCTCCCACGTCCGGACCTCGAGGCGACCGGGACCGGTCACGTGCACGAAGTTGACGTTCGCGCCGTCCCGGAGGAGTGGGTGGCGGCGCAGCGGCGGCCCCAGTCGCTCGATCGGAAGCGTGGCGAGGTCCTCGTCCACGAAGATGACCAGGTGCGGAACGCCCACGTGAATCGGCGTCCCGCGCGGAGGCAGGCCGACCGTCGGATAGCGGTCGGGGTTCTGCGGATCGAGAAGGATGGGATCGCCCGGCACGATGACGTCGCGGAGCGCGATCGTGACCGCGTCCCCCTCCACGCGCGCGCCGATCTCGCCCCAGCCCGTTTCCAGGGTGAGCTCGGAATCCGAGACCAGCCGCCGGGTGACCGCGTACCGCGCGGCGCAGCGCGTTCCGTTGGCGCAGAACGACGCGAGCCCGCCGTCCGCGTTGTAGTAGTCGAGGTGGATCCGGCCGTCCCCGCCGCCGGAGAGCAAGAGAGCGCCGTCGGCGCCGACCGACAGACCCCGGCGGCAGAGGAGAGCCAGGCGCCGGCGGTCGTCGTCCGTGAGCCGGCGGCCGTCCGCCTCGAACAGGAGGAAGTCGTTGCCCCCTCCCGCCATCTTGACGAACCGCTCCGGAAGCGACATCCCCGCGAGTCTAAAGCGTGTCGGCAACCGCCTCCGGGGACGGCGGGCTCGCGTTGCCCGCCGAATCCACGGCGACGACGGTGTACCGATAGCGGTGCCGCGGCTGCACGCTCGTGTCGGTGAAGAAAGTGTCGGTGATCGGTTTCTCGGTCAGACGCACCGGGGCGCCATCCCCCTCCGCCCGGTAAACGACGTATCCCGTGAGGTCCGGCGCCGCGACCGGGTCCCAGATGAGCCGCACCGCCGCGGTTTCCGGAAGCACGTCCAGGCGCGCCGGGGCCGCGGGGGGGAACACGTCCCGGTAGTCGACACCGTCCTCGACCGCCGGCACCCCCTCGATCTTCGGTTTTCCGGGCAGCGTCGCGCGGACCGTGTACACGACCCTGGCGCCGGGCGGCGCGGTCGTGTCGACGAAGACGGTGCCGGGCACCGGGTCCGCGTTCAAGGGGGCGTCGTAGTCCTCTTCGGGCAGGGCCCGGCGATAGATACGGTACCCCCCGATCGCCGCCGGCTGGCCGGTCACGTCCTTTTCGGGCGCGATCCACTCGATGCAGATGCGTCCCTGGTCCGGCGTGACCCGGATGATCGTCGGAGGTCCCGGAGGAACCGCCGGGGAGAAGGGCACGATGTTCGACAGCGGGCTGCGCTCTCCGCCGCGCCGCACCGAGATGACGGCGTACGCGAGCGACGACGGAAGCTTTCCGCCGGCGAAGAGCGGAGCGAGTGGATCGCGGTACACGATGGTCGCCCCGCGCGTCCGCTTCGCTATCGCCGCCACGGGCAGCGCGTCGATGCGTTTGGCCTCGCGATAGAACGCGGTCTCGGCGAGTCGCACGTTGGCGGCCTCGCGCCGCGCCGAGGAGCCGGGCGCCTGGTCTCCCGCGGGCGCGGGGCCGCGCGAGGGCGGACGGGTGATGACCAGCGCCGGGGAGGGCTCGACGGCCCGGTAGATCTCGATGGACACGAGGTCGCGCAAAGGGTCGCCGTTCATCAGCCGATCGGGATACGAGAAGGTGAGGACGACGTCGGCGCCCTCCTGCTCGACCGCGAGATCGGAAACCGCCGCGGGGCCGCGCGGCAGAGGCGGCTGCGGGTCACCCTTCTTGCCGCAGGCGACGGCGACCGGAATCAGTAGGGCGACGAGCGCGGCGCGCCGTCTAGAGAACGTAACGGGACAGGTCCTCGTCGCGAACCAGATCGGAGAGGGCGCTCCGCACGTCGTCGACTCCGATCGAAATGGCGCGGCCCGCGTTCTCGGGCCCGGCGAAGGAGATCTCCTCGAGGAGGCGTTCCAGGATCGTGTGGAGCCGGCGCGCGCCGATGTTCTCGAGCGCGCGGTTGACGCGCTCGGCGTCGCGGGCGATCTCGCGCACGGCGTCGTCCGAGAACGACAGGTCGACCCGTTCGGCGGAGAGGAGCGCCCGGTACTGCTTGAGCAGCGCGTTCTCGGGCTCCGTGAGAATGCGGACGAAGTCCGCCTCGGTCAGCGAGTCGAGCTCCACGCGGATCGGAAACCGCCCCTGGAGCTCCGGGATCAGGTCCGAGGGCTTGGACACATGGAACGCGCCGGCCGCGATGAAGAGCACATGGTCGGTCTTCACGAAGCCGTACTTCGTGTTGACGACGGTCCCTTCCACGATCGGCAGGAGGTCGCGCTGCACTCCCTCGCGCGACACGTCCGGCCCGCTGCGGCCGGACTCGCGTCCCGCGACCTTGTCGATCTCGTCTAAGAACACGATGCCGCTCTGCTGCGCGCGATCGACGGCTTCCCGCGCGACCTGCCCGGCGTCGACGAGCCGCCCCTCCTCCTCGGCCTGGAGGATCTCGCGCGCGTCCTTGACCGTGGTCTTGCGCCGCTTCTTCTTGCCGCCGAAGAGTCCCGGGAGCATCTCCTTGACGTTGATGTCCATCTCCTCGACGCCCTTGTCGGTGACGATCTCGAACGAGGGAAAGGTCTTGTCCATGACCTCGACCTCGACGAGACGCTCCTCCAGCCGCCCCTCGCGCAGCAGCTGTTTGACGCGGTTGCGCGTCTCCTCGCCGTCGGGGTCGGGGAAGGACGGCGTGAGGAGCTCGACGAGCCGCTGCTCCGTGCGCACGAGCGCGCGGTCCTTGATCTCCCCGATCCTCTCGTCGCGCACCATCTGCACCGCGACCTCGGTCAGGTCCCGGATAATCGACTCCACGTCGCGGCCGACGTATCCGACCTCGGTGAACTTCGACGCCTCGACTTTCAGAAACGGCGCATCCGCGAGTCGCGCCAGGCGTCGCGCGATCTCGGTCTTTCCCACGCCGGTCGGCCCGATCATCAGAATGTTCTTCGGAAGGATCTCGCGCGACATCTCGGGGTCGAGCTGCTGGCGGCGCCACCGGTTCCGCAGCGCGATCGCGACGGCCTTCTTGGCGCGGCCCTGGCCGATGACGAACTTGTCCAGCTCCGCGACGATTTCCCGCGGCGTCCGCGCGCCGGCGATGGGCGCGAGTCGGTCGGGAGCGGCCTCGGCCGCTTCGCCCGGTGCTGTGTCCCCGGGCATCAGGAAGACCACCTCAGATTTCCTCCAGAGTGATGTTGTTGTTCGTGTAGATGTCGATCTCCGAGGCGACCAGAAGCGACTCGCGCGCGAGCTCCGCCGCGGAAAGGCCGGGGCAGTGCTTCAGCAGCGCCCGCGCGGCGGCGAGAGCGTAGGGACCGCCGGAGCCCACGGCGAGGACGCCCTCCTCCGGAGAGATCAGGTCGCCGGTGCCGGAGAGGAGGAGCGAGCTGTTCCGGTCCGCGACGATCAGGAGCGCCTCGAGCTGTCGGAGCATCTTGTCGGTCCGCCAGTCTTTCGCGAGCTCGATCGCGGCGCGTTCCAGGTTGCCGCGGTGCTCGTCCATCTTCATCTCGAAGCGCGAGAAGAGGGCGAACGCGTCGGCGGAAGAGCCCGCGAAACCGGCGAGCACGTCACCGCCCGCGAGCCGGCGGATCTTCGCCGCGGTTTTCTTCATGATCGTCGTGCCGAGCGTCACCTGGCCGTCCGAGGCCATGGCCACCTTGCCGTTGTGGCGGACGCACACGATGGTCGTGGAATGCCACTTTTCGCCCGGAATCATGGGGAAACGAGAATACCAATAAAGGGGACAGATTTATTTTCCGCCGTGGGCGCCGGCAAAAATAGATCTGTCACCTTTTCGCTGGTCACCTTTTCGCTGGCAAAAATAGATCTGTCACCTTTTCGCTGTCACCTTTTCGCTGTCACCTTTTCGCTTTTCACGCCTTCGGGTGGGACCGGCGGTACACCTCCCGGAGCCGCGCGGCGTCCAGGTGCGTGTACTTCTGCGTGGTCGACAGCGACGCGTGGCCGAGGAGCTCCTGGATCGCCCGCAGGTCCGCGCCCGCCTCCAGCAGGTGCGTCGCGAACGAGTGGCGCAGAGCGTGCGGCGAGATTTCCGCGGACAGTCCAGCCGCGCGCAGCCGCGTTTTCAGCAGCCGAGCCATCGAGCGGGTCGTCAGCCTCCCGCCGCGCGAGTTGACGAACACCGGCTCGCTGTCGTCGTCATCGGCTTCGCGCGCCGCGCGGCGCCGCGCTTCCCGCGCCGGGAGATAGGCCGACAGCGCCTCTCCCGCCTCCTCGCCGAAGGGAGCGATGCGCTCCTTGTTCCCCTTTCCGAGGACGCGGAGGAGTCGCGAGGAGAAGTCGACGTCCTCGAGGTCCAGGCCCGCCGCCTCCGACACCCTCAGGCCCGTGGCGTAGAGAAGCTCGAAAAGCGCGCGGTCGCGCTCGGGAAACGATCCCTCCTCGTCCGCTTCGAGCAATCGCTCCGTGTCCGGCCGCGTCATGGCGCGGGGCAGCGTGCGCGGCAGCTTCGGCGACGGAAGTGACCGCGCCGGGTTCTTCGCAACGTGGCCCTCGCGGCACGCCCAGCGGAAGAAGGAGCGCAGCGTCGAGAGGTGGCGGGCGAGAGAGCGGCTCGCCAGGTTCGCGCGGTGAAGGGACGCCAGGTAGGACCGGACCGCGAGCGTGTCGACCCGGGAGAGCGGCGTCGCGGTCGCGCTGCCCTCTCCGAAGTCACGCTCCCAGAAAGTCGCGAAGCGGTCGAGGTCGCTCCGGTACGCGCGGACCGTCCGCTCCGAGAGCCGCTGCGCGTCCGCGATGTAACCCTCGAATTCGTCGATCGCGCGTTCGAGGGTGATCACGAAAGGAGTGTAGCCGAGCGACCGGACGCAGAAGACGGGACGGTCTTACAATCCCGCCCGCCGTGGAGCTTCGACCCTTCCGCTCGATCCGTTACTCACGCGCCGCGATCGAGGAGCGCGGCCTCGCCTCGCTCATCGCGCCGCCCGGCGCCGACCCGGCCTCCGTGACTCCCGTGAACATCGCGCAGTTCACTTCGGCCGGCGACCCCAACGCCGCCGCGGCGACGCTCGCCGACTGGATCGCGCGGGGAGTCCTGGAGAAGGAGCGCCGGCCGGGTCTCTGGAACTACCGCCAGACGTTCGTTCACGAGGGGGCGACCCTCGTCCGCGATGCGCTGGTGGGCCTCGTCCGGCTGGCGGAGCCTTCGAAGGAACGGCTCCTCCGCCTCGAAGAGCCGGATCCTGCGGAGCGCGAGTCGGCGCTCGCGCGTCTCCGTTCCCTCAAGGCGGACTTCCGGCCGGACCTCCTTCTCACGCGCGCTCCGCTCGCGGGTCATCTCGCGACGACGCGCCGGCCGGACCTGACCGCGATGGACTTCGACGGCGTCCGGCACGACGCTTACCGGATCACCGACTACGCCGCGCACGTCGAGCTCCAGGGTCTCGTCAAGAATGCGGAGGCGATCCTCGCGGAGGGAGAGGACCTCTTCGAAGCAGCCCTCGAGTACTCGAAAGACCCCGCGGCCGCGAAGTTCGGCGGCGCGAAGTACAAGCTCTGCGCGATCGTCGACGCGGAATCTCCGGCTCTCGTGGTCCGACCGGTTCACCGCCTCCTGGCCGGGATGAGCGACTGGAACCCCGCCGATCTTGTCTATGCCGCAAGCGACTTCTTCGAGACCCGCGAGTACCCCTCGGCCGGCGAAACCCTCGCGGCGCTCCACGAGCTTCCGCGGGTCTCCCCCGCGTTCGTGCTCGTCGCGCCGCCCGCGAAACCGACGCTCTTCGTCCTGCGCGATCGGCCCGAAGCGCTGCCGTGGCCGGAGGACCGCTCCGCGGAGTGGCGCCGGCTGGACGTCGCGGCGATCGACGTCGCCCTCCTTTCGCGGCTCCTCTCCGCGGACCCGGCGGCGCTCGCGCGCGACGGAAAGCTGACGTTCACGGACGATTCCGGAGCCGCGCTGGCGGCGGTCGAAAAGGGTGACGCCCAGGCCGCGATCCTGCTGCGTCCGATGCCGTTCCCGGAGCTCGAGACGATCGCGCATTCCGGCGAACGCCTGCCGCGCGGCGCGGCGAGCTTCCACCCGGCGCTCTTCGCAGGGCTCTTCGGCTTCTCGCTGGAAGACCCGGTCTACTAGGACCCTGAGCGCTTCGCCGTTCCGCAGAGGAAGGTGAGCATTCCCTCCACGCGGGAGGCCCAGGAGATCTCGTCGTGCCGACCGCCCTCCTGCTCCCGGTACTCGAGGTCCGTGCCCGGTTCCCAGCCTTTGGCGATCAGTGCGTCGCGCAGGCCGCGGGCGCCGGAAACGGCGTTGTCGCCCTCGAGGGTGCCGATGTCCACCCAGAATCGCACCGGCGCTTTCCGCGGCAGGGCCGCGACCTTCTCCAGGATCACGAAGTCGTCCCACCACACCGTGGGGGACACCGCCAGCACGTTGCCGAACACGTCCGGATGCTCCAGCCCCAGCCAGACCGAAACGAGGCCGCCCAGAGAAGAACCCCCCACCCCCGTGCTCGCCGCGTCCTGTCGCGTGCGGTAGGTGCGGTCGATGAACGGCATCAGCTCTTCGATCAGAAAGCGGCCGTAAAGATTCGCCTTCCCTCCGCCCTCCGAGACGGTGCCGTCGGACCGCTTCAATTCCACGGCGGTCGGCGTGTATTCGTCCCGGCGCGCCTCGGTGTTGGCCACGGCAACCACGATGAGCGGTTCGATTCGACCCGCCTGGATCAGGGCGTCGGCCGTCTCGTCCACCTCCCACTCCATGCCCATCTCCTTCGGATCGAAGATGTTCTGTCCGTCCTGCATGTAGAGGACCGGATAGCGGCGGGAGGGCTCCTCCTCGTAGCCGGGGGGCCGGTAGACGTGCACGTCCCTCGGCAGCAGGATCCGCGAAGGAAACGCGGCGTGGGTGCGGACCGTCGCCGCGGGAGAGATCTCCGCCGGATCCGGCGCCGCATCCGGGGGCGGGAAAACTCCGTCCACTAGAACCGCGAGTTTACTTCGCGCTCTTCTTCGCGAAGCCCCGGACGTCCTTCTTGACCAGGCCCTCGATCTGCTCCTTCGTCAGCTTCTTGCCGAAGGGGGGCATGTCCTCGCCCCCTTTCGTCACGACCTTCACGAGGTCGTCATCGGTCTTTTCGGCCTGCCACTCGGGGTCGGTGAAGTCCTGGGCCATCAACTGCCGGCCCTTCGGGGTGTTTCCGCTCCCGTCGTCTCCGTGACACTTCGAGCAGTATTCCTTGAAGAGAGCGGAGGGGTGGTCTTCCGTCGCGTAGAGAACGAGACCGAACGAGACGAGACCTCCGAAGACGAGCGCCGGGAGAACCCGCGTGCCCTTCATCCCTTCCTCGCTTTCTCCAGGTCGCGGAGCAGCTGCTCCGGATCCCAGTCCTGCCCGTAATAGATGGTGGCGAGTCGTCCCGCCGGGTCCACGACCGCGGCCGCCTGGCCGTGGACGACCTGTCCGGCATCCGGGTAGTAGAGGACGCCGAAGCTCGTCGCCACGTCCGCCACGGCCTTCGGATCCCCGGTCAGGAACTTCCAACGCGCGGGATCCGCGCCCAGGTGTTTCGCGTAGTCCGCAAGAACCTTCGGCGTGTCGTGCTCCGGGTCGACCGTGATCGTGAGGATCTTGCCGAAACCCCTCTCCTTCAGGAGCGAGTCGAGCTTCGCGAACTTCGTCGCCGTCATCGGGCACGCCGTGGCGATCGGGCACCGGGTGTACAGGAACGTCACCGCGACCGGGCCGCCGCGCATCTGCGACAGGCGCACCGTGTGGCCGGTCTGATCCGTCAACGCGAAGTCGGGGATCGGGTCGCCGATCGCGACTCCGCGGTTCGGCTCCGGAGTCACCACGGTCTTCGCGGCCGCCCCCGTCGCCCCGCCCGCCGGCGTTGCGACGAAGCCCTTCGTCAGGATCTGCTCGATCCAGTAGTTCTGGCCGTCGACGACGAGCTTCGCCTCCAGGCGATCGCCGGGGTGCAGGATCTCGAAGACCTGCGGGTCGTCGTGAACCGGAAAGCTCATCGTCATCGCGTCCATGAAGTCGGGAACGGCCTCGTGCTCGACCGTGACTTCCCGCTTCTCTACGTCGACCGCGCGCACGATGCCGCGGAAGGGGAACCGCCGCGCCGACGCCGACGGCGCGACCTTCGCGGTCCCGGCGGGAGGATCGTCGGTCGAGCCTTGCTTCGCGCAACCGACGGGCGCGAGGAGGACGAGCGCTGAAAGGAGAAGGGGGCCGATCCGGGACTTCACGACGCCTTTAATATCAGCGCCGCGGCGGCCTATTTCCGGGTTGAGAAGGGTTTAAGGCGCCTCGAAGGTGAGAGACGCCCAGAGGCTCTCCCAGTCGGCCCCCGATTCGGCGGGCGCCGGGACCATGTGCACCGCCTTGACGAGCCAGACTCCCCCGCGGGGGAGCGCGAGGACCACGCGCCCCGCCTTGTCGGTCCGCGCGGAGAGTCGCTTGCCCGGCTCGTCGCGGTTCATCGCGACGACGAGCGCTTCGGCGAGAGGCTTTCCCTCGTAGAGCAGCCGCACGGGGATCGAGCCGCCCGCGTTCGGCGGCAGTTTTTTCGGGCTCGCCTCGGGAATGAGCTCGAGGCGCAAGCCGAGCACGCGGTCGAATCCCGCGGTTCCGGCGCCGCCCGCGTCGAGCAGAGCCTTCGCGCACCGCGAGTAGATCTCCTTGGACGGCTTCTCGGAGTCGCCCCGGCGCGCGCGGATCGCGATCACCTTCTCCAGTCCCTCATCCTTCAGGTATGCCTCGAACTTGTCCGCCGGCAGCTCGAGATTCGACGGGCTGCTCCGGTAACCGGCGATCACGAACCCGGGCTCGGTGACCCGCGCACGCCCCGCCGGATCGCGCCCCGGGATGCCGGCTGCCGTCGTTTCCGCGCCGGCCGCCGAAACCGTGACGAACTTCACGATCCGGTCGGGCATGAGCGGCACGGGATCGCCGCGAAAACCCTGCCCGACGCGGAGCGAAAGTCCGACCATCGAGCCGACTTCGGGATGGAAAGTCGTCGGCTCGATCCAGAAGTCGTGGGCGAGGAGCGGCGCCGCCGCCAGGACGAGCGCGCAAGCCGCGAAGAGCTTCTTCACGGCGTTGCCTCTCCGCCGGAACCTCTGGCCAGGAAACCGGCCACCTTGTTCGAGTCCACGTTGCCGCCGCTCCAGATGACGCCCACCCGCCGGCCGGCGAAGTCCGCCTTCCGGTGATGGACCGCGGCCGCGCCGGCCACGCCGGAGGGCTCGACCAGGACCTTCATCCGCTGCAGCGTCCAGACGAGGGTGTCGATCATCTCGTCGTCGGATACGAGGAGAACCCGCGCCACGGTTTCCTGGATGATCGGAAAAGTCAGCTTTCCGGGAGAGGGCACCTGGAGCCCGTCGGCGATCGTCCGCGGGACCGGGATCGCCACGCGCCTCCCCTTCTCGAGCGACTGCGCCGTGTCGTCGCCGGTCTCCGGCTCGACGCCGTAGACCGTGATCTCCGGGCGCAGGTGCTTCGCGGCCGTCGCCGAGCCGGCGATCAGCCCGCCGCCGGAGACCGGCACGACCAGGAAGTCCAGCTCCGGGACCTCTTCGAGGAGCTCCGCGGTGGCCGTGCCCGCGCCCGCCATGATGAGCGGGTCGTCAAAGGGCGGCACGAGGAGCGCGCCGCGTTCCCGGACGAGCTTCTCGCCGATCTCCTCGCGGTCTCCGCCGTAACGGTCATAGAGCACGACGTCCGCGCCGTATCCGCGGGTCGCCGCGAGCTTCGCGGGAGGCGCGTCCTCGGGCATCACGATCGTCGCCTTCACCCCGAGGATCTTCGAGACGAGCGCCACGGCCTGCGCGTGGTTGCCGGAGGAGTAGGCGACCACCTCCCGGAAGCTCCGGCGCTCCTGTTCCGCCCGGATCTTGTTGTACGCGCCGCGGAACTTGAACGCGCCGGCGCGCTGGAGGTTCTCCGCCTTGAAGAAGACGGTCGCGCCGGTCGCCTCGTCGAACTGGCGCGAGCGGAAGACCGGCGTGCGATGCGCCACGCCGGCGATGCGCCGCTGCGCCTCCGCGATGTCGTCCCAGGAGAGCGTCAAGCGGGCGCCGCCACGGCGTCGCGCGCCGACGTCTGCTCTTTCCAATCCGCGATGGCGGCGAGCGCGCGATCTACCATCTGCTGCCGCCGGACGGCCTTGTCCCGCACCGGAGAGTGCGACGTGTCCTCGATCAGGCCGAACGTCACGTTCATCGGCTCGAACGTCCTGGTGGCCGGCCGCTCCGAGCAGTGTCGGGCGAGCGATCCGATGGCCGTGGCGTAGGGCACGGGCACGGGCTCCCGCCCCTCGAGGAGCTGCGCGATCGTGATTCCCACGGCGAGCCCGGTGGCCGCGCTCTCGACGTACCCCTCGACCCCCGTGATCTGGCCGGCGAAGAAGATCCGCGGCTCCCGGCGCATCCGCCACAACCGGTCGAGGTGCGCGGGGGCATGGATGTACGTATTGCGGTGAAGCATCCCGTACCGCACGAACGCCGCGTTCTCGAGCCCCGGGATCCGGCGGAAGATCCGCTGCTGTTCCGGCACCTTCAGCTTCGTCTGAAAGCCGACCAGGTTGTAGTGCTCCTTCGCGAGGTCGTCCTGGCGAAGCTGCACGACCGCCCACGGGATCCGCCCGGTGCGCGGATCCGGAAGGCCCATCGGCTTCATCGGGCCGTGCCGGAGCGTTTCCACGCCGCGCTCGGCCATGACCTCGATCGGCAGGCAGCCCTCGAAGTAGATCCCCTTCTCGAAGTCCTTCACCGGAACGATCTCGGCGGAAAGAAGGTCAGCCACGAAGCCCTCGTACTCTTCCTTGGTGAGCGGACAGTTCAGGTAGTCGTCGCCGGAGCCCTTGCCGTATCGGGAAAGCGGATACATCTTCGACAGATCGAGCGACGAAGCCGTGACGATCGGGGCCATCGAGTCGTAGAAATAGAGGTCCTCGGTGCCCAGGAGCTCCCCGATGGCGCGATCGAGCGCCTCCGAGGTCAGCGGCCCCGTCGCGAGGACCGCATAAGTGTCGCGCGGGATCTCCCTGACCTCGTCACGCACGATCTCGATCTCCGGACGCGACTCGATCGCCTCCGTCACGCGCCGCGAGAATTCATCCCGGTCCATCGCAAGGGCGTCGCCGGCCGGGACCGCCGCGGCCCGCGCGCTCGCGATGACGAGCGAGTCGAGGAGCTCCATCTCCCGCTTGAGCAACCCGACCGCGTTTCTCGGGTTGTCGGA
>JBBQKV010000086.1:0-12025 GCA_038327245.1 Acidobacteriota bacterium | reverse complement strand
GAGCGGATCCGCTCCATTGGACCTTCCGAACGGGAAGAGGCTCTCCGCCGCGCCGGCTACAACGTTTTCGGGATCGCGTCGGAGGACATCTACATCGATCTCCTCACCGACTCGGGCACGTCCGCGATGTCCGATGCCCAGTGGGCGGGTCTCATGATCGGCGACGAGTCGTACGCGGGCGGCCGGAACTACCGGCGCTTCGAGCAGACCGTGCGCGACATCTTCGGCCTGCCCCACGTCATTCCAACCCACCAGGGAAGGGTCGCCGAGAACCTCCTCTTCTCCACGGTGTTGAAGGCCGGAGACGTCGTGCCCAACAACACGCACTTCGACACGACGCGCGCCAACGTCGAGGTCAACGGCGGAGTGGCCCTCGACTTCGTGATCCCGGAGGGGAAGGAGCCGCGAACCCCCCATCCCTTCAAGGGAAACATGGACCTGGAGCGGCTCGAGCGCTGCCTCGAAGAAAACCGCGGACGGGTTCCCCTCGTGATGCTGACCATGACGAACAACTCGGGGGGAGGTCAGCCGGTCTCGCTCGCCAACGTCCAGGCCACCCACGACCTGTGCGTCCGTTTTGGGGTTCCGCTGGTGATCGACGCGTGCCGCTTCGCCGAGAACGCGTGGTTCATCCGGCAGCGGGAGCCGGGCCAGAGCGGGCGGAGCGTGCGGGAGATCGTCCGGGAGATCTTCGCGCTTTCCGAAGGCTGCACGATGAGCGCGAAGAAGGACGGGCTGACGAACATCGGAGGCTTCCTGGCCCTGCGCGAGGAGGCCTGGGTCGAAAGACTGAAGAACATGCTCATCCTGATCGAAGGGTTTCCGACGTACGGCGGACTCGCCGGCCGGGACCTGGAGGCCATTGCGATCGGGCTCGAAGAAGTTCTCGACGAGGATTACCTCTCCTTCCGCATCGGCCAGGTGCGGGCGTTCGGCGAGGACCTCGCGCGCGCGGGCGTACCGGTCGTCGAGCCGATCGGCGGCCATGCCGTGTACATCGACGCGCGCGCGTTCGCGCCCCACCTCGCCCCGGAGGAGTATCCGGCCGAGGCGCTGACGATCGCTCTCTACCGGGAGGGCGGGATCCGCGCGGTGGAGATCGGCGGAGTCATGTTCGGCCGCCCCGATCCGGAGAGGCCCGGTCGGGAAATCCTTCCGGACCTCGACCTCGTCCGACTGGCCGTGCCCCGGCGCGTCTACACCAACTCGCATCTCGAGTACGTCGCCGAAGTCGTCAAGCGGCTGCACCGCGATCCGGAGAAGCTCCGGGGAGTCCGCATCGTCCGGCAGGCGCCGGTGCTGCGTCACTTCACGGCCGAGTTCGAGCTCGTCTGAGAAGAGAGCGGAGCGCCGAGAGCTTACAATTCTTCCGTGATCACGGGCTACAACACGGACGTCAAGCATCGTGACCGCGTCTTTCACATCCAGACGGAAGACCGGGGCGAGCTTCACTCCTACATCGAATCGTTCGTGTACGTCGGGGGGGAAATCCTGGCCGGGAAGCGGACGCCGTACGAGGAGTCGCTTCGCAACGGGGGGGACGATCGCGTTCTCCGCGATCTCATGGAGCAGCAGCACCGGACGGTGATCGCGGCGATCCGAGACGGAAGTTTCGATGCGCCGGACGGTTCCGTCCGGATTCCGGCGGAGATGACGCTCTCGACGTCCCGTCCAGCGTCCCCGACTCCTGCGGGGGAAGTGCGGGAGAGTTCCTCCGGGCGCTCCCCCGCGAATCGTCCGTCCGACGCGCCCCGGAGCGCCGGCGACCGGACGCTCGACCAGGTCATCCTCGACTATCTGGCGGCGGAGGGAAGTCCCGAGCAGATCGACCTCACCTTCTCGCCCACCCCCGAGTTCGTGGCGGGTCGGCGGATCGAGGTGCGGCTGCGAGCCGAGCTCGCGCTCTCGCGGCGTCCGGTCGCCGGGGCGTCCGTCCAGGTCCGGGTCCTGTCGGCGGCGAAGCCGGTTCCCGTCTTCCAAGGTCGAACGGGTCCCGACGGAGCCTGCGCGATCGCTTTCCTGATGCCCCAGATTCCGGCGGGCGCGGCCGCGGCGGTCGTCCGTCTCACCTCCCCGTCCGGCTCGACCGAAATCCAGTACCCGGTCCGGAGAACGGTTTGAGCCGCGTGGAGCCGGAGGTGCGAATCCGGGTGAACGGAGAGGAATGCAGGTTCCCGGACGGAACGTCCGTGCGCGATCTGCTCTCGATCCTGGAGGTGTCGACGCCCCGCGTGGCCGTCGAACTCAATCGCGAGATCCTGCCGAAGGCGAGCTACGGTTCGACGCCGCTCGAAGAGGGGGACGAGCTCGAAGTGGTCGAGTTCGTCGGAGGGGGCTAGCTCGAAGCTTTTCCGGTGCAGTCTTGCCGCGGTCGGTCCGATCGTCTATTCTCCGCTCCCCGTGGGCCGCTAGCTCAATTGGTAGAGCAAGAGACTCTTAATCTCTAGGTTGAAGGTTCGAGTCCTTCGCGGCTCACCACATTCCTCCTTGCTGAGGTACGATTTCGGGTGGTGTCTGTCCAGAAAACCGAACCGCCGCCCACCGTTCTCGTCGTCGACGATAACGGCGAGCTTCTCGCGGTCCTCCGGGAAGCGATCGAGGAAGAGGGCTATCGCGTGATGACCGCGAGAAACGGTGAGGACGCTCTCGATCTCCTCCGGGCCGGCGAGACCCCGTGCCTCATCCTGCTCGACCTCCAGATGCCCGGCATGGGGGGCGAGGAGTTCCGCCGCCGGCAGCTGGCCGAACCCCGGTTCGCCGGTATCGCAGTCGTGGGGTTCACCGGTCTCTCCGACGCCGACGCCCGCCGGCTGGCCCTCTCGTCCTATCTGCGCAAGCCGGTCAAGCTTCACCATCTTCTCGAGACCATCGCGCACTACTGCTCGGACCCGGACCACCTCGAAGGGAGCTCCGAGGCGAAATCAGCGACCGGCTGAGCCCGATCGGGCGATCCCTCCGGCGGCGAGCACAGTTCTTGCAAAAAAACCGGTTCTCCGAATGGCGACGGCGCCCCGAGTGCTCGTGGTTGAAGACGACGCAGCCCTGCGCGAGGGCATCTGCTCCGTTCTCAGCGACGCCGGATACACCTCCTGGCCCGCTGAAAACGGCGAGGTCGCCCTGGAACGGGCGCGGGCCGAACGGCCCTGTGTCATCCTGCTCGACCTCATGATGCCGATCATGAACGGCTGGGAGTTCCGCATCGAGCAGCTTCGGGACCCGAAGCTGTCTTCCATACCCGTCGTGATCATGACCGCCGACGGTCGCGCGGTCGAGAAGGCGAAGACCCTCCGCGCCGACTACCTGAGGAAGCCGATCCAGATCGAAATGCTCCTCGAGCTCGTTAAGGACTACTGTGGCTCGTAGGCTCGCGACTTCGGCGATCATCGCGCTCCTCCTGGCGCGGCACGGCCTCGCGGCGGAGCCGGCGCGCCCCGCCGCCGAACAGGACAAGATCGACTTCCTGCTGAACGAGGTGAAGAAGTCCGGCGACGTCTTCGTCCGAAACGGCCGGCAGTATTCGGGAGCTCGGGCCGGCGGCCACCTCGCCACGAAGCTGCGCTTCGCGGGCAAGCGCGTGCAGACCGCAACCGACTTCATCCTGGGGATCGCGTCGAAGTCCGAGGAGACCGGGAAGCTGTACGAGGTCCGGACCCGCGAGGGACTTCGCGAGCCGCTTCGCGACTGGCTGCTCGCCCGGCTACAGCTCCACGAGAAGGCGCGCCCGAATCCGACCCCGACCCGTCCGGTTCTGCTCGCCCCTCACGGCTCGTAGCCCGTCGCTCCGGGCGAGACGTTATCCTTCGCTCGCTTGACGAGCTCCGCGAAGGAACTCCGTTAGTGCGCCGCGCGGCGCTCCTGGCGGCCGGTCCGGCCCTCTGGCTTATCCTCCTCTTCGCGGCGCCGACGAGCCTTCCCGCGGCCGGGCGGCAGGTTCTCGGGATCGCGGGCTGGATGGCGGTATGGTGGCTGGGGGAGCCCGTCCCGCTCGGTGCGACGTCGCTCCTTCCCATCGTTCTCTTTCCTCTCCTGGGAGTACGGTCGGCGAAGGACGCCGCGGCCCCCTACGCGAATGAGCTCGTCTTCCTCTTTCTCGCCGGGTTCCTGCTCGCCGCCGCGCTCGAGAAGTGGAACGCCCACAGCCGCATCGCCTACGGAATCGTCTCGGGGATCGGGGGCGGAGCGCGGCGCGCGGTGCTCGCGGTCATGCTCGCGACCGGATTCGTTTCGATGTGGATCTCGAATACCGCCACGGCGGCCATGATGTATCCGATCGCGCTGGCGATCGGCGCGCTGTTCGGCGCGGGGGCTGCCGCGGATCGCACGCGCACCGCGCTCATGCTGGGCGTGGCCTACTCCGCCTCGATCGGCGGAGTGGGAACGCTCCTCGGCACGCCGCCGAACCTCATTTTCGCGGGCGCCGCCCGGGAGCTGGCCGGCCGCGAGGTCAGCTTCGTGGACTTCATGAAGATCGGAACTCCGATCGTCGCGGTCCTTCTCCCGCTCTGCTGGGTGCTTCTCGTCTTCGTGCTTTTCCGGGGCAAGGTGGACATGGGGGCCGACGCGCGCCGAACTCTTCGCGAGCGGCGGGCCTCCCTCGGACCGATCCGGGGCGGCGAAGCCCGCACGATCGCAATCTTTCTTCTCACGGTCGCCGGCTGGTTGCTGCGCGAGCGTAAGGACCTCGGCGCGGTGACGATTCCGGGTCTGGCGGACCTGGCGCCCGGCGTGACGGATGCCTCCGTCGGCCTGGCCGGCGCGCTCCTTCTCTTCGTGACGTCGGACCGGGCGCCCCGTTCCGGAGGCCGGCCTCTTTTGACCTGGCGCGAGGCGCGGGAGATCCCCTGGGAGGTCCTCCTTCTCTTCGGCGGCGGCCTGTCGCTCGCGGCCGCCATGGAGTCGAGCGGCCTCGCCCGATGGCTGGGAGGGAACCTGGGCTCGCTCGCCGGGTCCTCGCGGCTCGCCGTCTATGGAGGGCTCGCCCTGGTCGTGCTCCTGCTGTCCGAGCTCGCTTCCAACACGGCGGTCGCCGCCATGGCGATGCCGATCGCGGCCTCGCTCGCCCCGGCCGTCGGCGAACCGCCGCTGGCGCTGATGCTCGTCGCCGCGCTGGCGGCCTCGACCGGTTTCGCGCTGCCGGTCGCGACACCCCCGAACGCCATCGTGTTCGGATCCGGGCACGTGTCGGTGCGCCAGATGGCGCGGGCGGGAATCGTCCTCGACCTCGTCGCGACCGCCGTAATCGTGCTGGCGGTTCTGCTCCTCTACCCGGCCGTTTTCGGCTGAGGATCCGGAACGCCCCTGGGGTTCAATTCCAAGCGGAGCCCGCCGCGGTAGAGCAGCAGGAGGGAGACGATCTCGATCGAGTGATACAGGTCGTCGTGAGAGAAGGGGCCCCCCGGGGACACGCCGATCGCTTCGACCGCCGCGGCGGCCAGGGAAACGAGAATTCCGCCCGCGATCCAGGGAGCGGCCACTGCTCTCCGGCGTAACCAGGCGAGGAGCTGCAGGAGAAGGATCGCCGCCATGGAAAGGGCCGTGTCGACGACGACTCCGTCGTACTCGTCGTGAAATGCGGCCCAGAGCAGGAAGACGGAGAGCTTCCCGGCCGCGGCCGCGGTGACCCACGCCGCGGGACGCCGGGCGAGCGATCCGAAGGCGGCGCCGGCCACCAGGAAGAAGGCCGCGAAGCCCGTACCGGCCATCGTCGCCTTCCAGAGCGCTTCGGAGGCGGCGGCCGGAAGTTGCGGCGCGAAGCCGTGCCAGGTGCCGCCGAGGAACGCGGCGGCGCCGACGCTCGCGAGACCCGCGGCCCACAGCCGAGCCGGGGACGCTCCCGGACCGCTTCGCTTCCGCGCGAGGAGGATCGCCCCGGCGAGCGCGGTCAGGCCGAGTGCGTAGTCGGTGGCGAGAGTGATCGGCTGCGAGACCGTTGCGCGAGTCATGTTATCGGGTACGGGCCTTGCTCGCAGGATCACCGGAGGTCCGCACATGGAAAAGTCGAGGGCGGAAAACACGGTCCACGGTCACGGCGGGCGCGAGCACGACAGCGAAGACGTCAGCCGCCGGGGGATGAGCACCGACGCCGCGGCCGCCGATCAGGCCGAAACGATGGCGTCGACGGGCGACAGCGAGAACGCGTTCCAGGAAATCGCAGCGGGCACCGCGACCGGGTGGGGAATCGATCGCGGCGAGTCGGTGGGAACGGGCGGTCTCGCCGCCGGAGAAGATCTCGACGAGGTCGCGGAAGGGGACTACTGGCGTCAGAACTTCCGTCGGCGTCCCTATTTTCAACCGGGCACGCCTTACGAACACTACGAGCCGGGCTTCCGCTACGGCTGGCAGAGCGCGATCGACGAGCAGTACGCGGGGCGCGACTTCGGAGACGCCGAAAGCGAGCTCGAGCGTTCCTGGGATGCGCTTCACGGAGAGAACGCACAGGAGTGGCAAGAAGCGCGGGAGACCGTGCGCGACGCCTGGGTCCGCGCTCGGGATCGACGGCAGGAATAGAGGTCTTCTAACGGGTACGCTTCTTGCTTTTTAGGTCGTTGAACGAAAGGAGGGTCTACCCCATGGATGATCAAAGACGAGGTCTCGACCCGCATCCGGATGCCAACCGGGATCCGCTGACGGGTGAGCCGGGCGCGCATCCGGTCGGTACAGGCGTCGGCGGAGTCGGTGGCGCGGTCACGGGTGCGGCAATCGGCGGTGCGGTCGGTGGCCCGGTCGGCGCGGTCGTCGGCGGCGTCGTCGGCGCGATGGCGGGCGGTGCGGCGGGACATGCCGTCGCCGAGGGACTGGATCCCACGGTCGAGGATGCGTACTGGCGCCAGAACTACAACACGCGCCCGTACTTCAAGACCGGCAGGGCGTACGACGAGTACCAGCCGGCCTATCGGTATGGCTGGGAGAGCGCCGCTCGCCCGGAGTACAAGAACCGGAAGTTCGAGGACGTGGAAACGGATCTCGAGCGCGGCTGGGACAAGGCCAAGGGCGCGACCAAGGAAGGCTGGCGCGACGTGCGTGAGGCCTCCAAGGATGCGTGGTATCGCGTTCGCGGTAACTAGATCGATCGTTCGGTTTCATTCGGAGAGGCGGCCCGCGAAAGCGGGCCGCCTTGTTACGCGGCGAAGTCCGATAGAATCGGCGCGACGGTTGTTTTCGAAAAGAAGGAGGAGCCGTGGTCTGGACCATCTTCGTCATTCTTCTGGTGCTCTGGCTGCTCGGCTATTTCGCCTTCCACGTTACGAGCGGATTGATTCATCTTATTCTTGTAGTCGCCGTCATCGTTCTGATCCTGGGTCTCGTCCGCCGCGGACCGTAGCTGACCTCCGCGGTCGAGGCGGCGCCCGCGGCGCCGCAGGATAGAGACTTTCGCGCCGTCCTGCTCGACCTGGACGGCTGCTTGATCGACTCCAACGACGCCCACGCCCGAACATGGAGCGAAGCGCTCCGGCGATTCGGCCGACGGGTTTCCGTCACCCATCTGCGGGGCGAGATCGGAAAGGGCGGCTCCGAGATCCTCCGGGACCTCGTCACGCCCGCCGAGCACCACTTTCTCGCAGACGCGATGGGCCGGCTGCAGACCGAGCTTTTTCTCCAGAGGATGTCCCGCGTCCGGCCGGTCGCGGGCGCCGCGCGGGCGGTCCGGGCGATGAGCCGCGCCGGAGTCGCCGTCGTGCTGGCGAGCTCGGGGGACCGGGAGGTCGTCCGTCGCGCGATCTCGCGGCTCCACATCGGGTCGTCGCTGCGGGGATTCACGTGCGGGAACGACGTGTCCAAGGGCAAACCGTTCCACGACGTCTTTGCGCTCGCGATCTCGCGCTTCGGGCTGGCCCGACGCCGTCCGGTCGCCATAGGGGACACGCCCTACGACATCGCCGCCGCCCACCAGATCGGCGTGCCCTGCGTCGCCCTTCGGTCGGGAGGATTTCCGGAAAGGACGCTCGCGCGCGCCGATGCGGTCTTCGACGACCTCGCTCAGCTCTGGTCGGAAGGAAGAAGTCTCTTCGGAGTATGACGGTAAAAAACCTCCTCGGCGTCCACGGTCTCACCTTCCGATCCGCGAATCCCCGCGGGCTCGCCGAGAAGTGGCGTTCGCTTTCGGGACTGGGACCTCTCCGGAAAACCCGCGAGGGCTACGTCCTCGGCGGACCCGAGCTCTTCGTCATCGTCCGGAAGGGGCGCGCGGCCTCTCCGGACGCGCTCTTGGAGATCCATCTCGCCGTGAAAGATGTCGCCGTCACCCGCCGGAAGACCGTGAAGGATGCGCTCGGAGGAGACTCGTGGTCGTGCAGCCTCGGGAGCTTCGATCTCGTCGTCCGGCAGTTTCAGCGACCGCCCGCGCCATCCTGGCGGCAGAGGCGGTCGCCGGTCTGACGGCGCGGGGTCGCTAGGCCGTCCCGCAGGAGGGGTGGCCGCAGTCGCAGCTCGAGACGTGCCGGCCGCTCGATTCCCTCTCGGCGCAATTCTCGCTGCAGAACATCTTGTCGCCGCGGGCGACCGTGGCCTCTTCGCACTGACAACCGCTGTGCTCACAACTCATGATGTCTCCTTTCCACCTCGGCGGAGCAATCCTCCTGCCACTCACGTCTCCAGCCATCCGCCCGCGAAACCCGCTCGTTTCAGCCCGTCGACCAGCGGGGTGCAGCGCCGCATGAGATCCCACGTCATCCCGGTCGCGAAGTTCTCGATCATGAGAACGACCGGGCCCTGATCGAGGCCGTAGTAGCCCCTCGCGATCCAGTGACCCCGGCCTCGGCCCCCGGCGCCGAACGTTGGATTCAGGCTGCACAGGAAGCCGTAGTCGCTCCTCATGTCCGGATACTTCTCGAGGTAGCTCGCGAAGGTCGACAACACTGTCTCGGTGGCGAAGGGCAGCGACGCGATGACTGCCCATGGCGAGAGCGTGCCGTCGTCCGGCCCGCGCGGAACTCCCCGCGCGCAATAGTCATGGAATCGGCGGAGGCGCCCCCCGATCCGTCGGACCGACAGACCGGGGCCGTCGCTCGCGGTGATCCCCCAGATGTCGCGCGAGTATCCCCGGAATCGACGGGGATTCCGCTCCGCGTAGCGCTGCTGCACGAGAGTCGCGCGCCGGCTGTTCTCGAAGTAGTCGATTCCCTTCTCTCTCATGTACGAGTCGCGAATTCCGCGGAAGTCGATCCAGAGGTGCGAGACCTGGTGCATGAAGAGCGGTCCGCCGTACAGGAACTCGATGCCGTAGATCCTTTTCCACTCGTACGTCGCCGTCCACGCGGCGTAGCTCTCGGCCGGGATCGGGTAATCCGGAGATCCGAGGGCGAGCACGTAGAGGAGGAGAGCCTCGTTGTACCCCTGCCAGCCGAACGGAAGAAATCCTCCCTCGGGGGTCCACCCCTGACGGACGAGTGGGCCGCCGGACAGCGCCCATGCCCAGTCCGCCGCGCGGTAGAGCGAGCTCGCGAGGTTGCGGATCTCGACCTCTTCGTCGCCGTTTCCGTCGAAATATTCGGCCGACGTCAGGGCGCCGGCGAGGAGGATCGCGGTGTCCATGGTCGAGAGCTCGCAGCCATGGGCCCGGCGGCCGGTTCGCAGGTCGAGGAAGTGGTAGTAGAAGCCGCGGTAGCCGGTGGCGTCGGGCTCCGGTCCCTGGGGGCTTCCGGCGAAGAAGCCGAGCGTCGTCCGCGTGCGGCCGGCCGCCTCTTCCCGAGTCAGGTAGCCGCGCCGGACGGCGACCGGGTAGCAGGCGAGAGCGAGGCCCACCGCCGCGATCGAGGAGGAGGATCCGTAGCGGGTGTTGTCGCGGACCAGGCCGTTCGAGGCGTTCGCCTCGTGAACGAAGTAAGCGAACGTCTGCCTCTGCAGCAGAGCGAGCTCCTCCGCGACGTCGAGAGAGCCGCGACGCGGCTTCGTCATGCCAGGGCGGACACGGCGCTCTGCACCGCCTCGGCGAGCGTAGGGTGGATGTGGATGGCGTCCCGGATCGCCGCGGAGCGGCCGCGCGCGTTCATGACGTCCACGAACAGGTGGACGAGCTCGGCGCCCTCGTGGGCGAGCACCGCCGCACCGAGGATGCGATCGGAGCGCGCGTCCGCGACGACCTGGATAAAGCCCTCGGTCTCGCCGATCTCCTTCGCCTTGCCGTTCTTCCTCAGCTCGAACCGGCCAACCTTCACCTTCCGTCCGGCTCTCTTTGCTTCCGCAGCCGTCATTCCCACCCGGCCGAGCTGCGGGTCGCAGTAGATCGCATAGGGGACGATTCGTCGGGTCGTGCGGGAACGGTCGCCGACGAGCTGAGAGGCGAGGACGCGGAAGTCGTCCCACGCCGTGTGAGTGAACATCGCTCCGCCGCGGATGTCGCCGGCGGCCCAGACGCCGCGCACTTTCGTGGCGAGCGTGCGGGTGACCGGGATCGTGCCATCCTTCGCGGTCGTGAGCCCGATCGTTTCGAGCCCGAGGTCGTCGGTATTCGGCTGGCGTCCCGTGGCGACGAAGAGGTGGGACACGGTCACAGAGTCACGCGCCTTTCTTGTCTTCAGAGTCACGCGGACGCCGCCGCCGCTCTTTTCGACGCGCTCCACGCTCGTCTCGAGCCGGAAAGCGATCTCCTCGGACTCCAGGATCAGGCGAAGCGCCCGGGCAACCTCTTCGTCCTCGTGGGACGCGATCTCGGCCGAGGGCTCGATGACCGTGACGCGGCTCCCCATGCGCCGGTAGAACTGCGCCATCTCGAGGGCCGTGTAACCACCTCCTACGACGGCCAGATGCGTGGGGAGCGCGGGTCGGTCGATCCAGTTGCCGGCCGTCAGATAGTCGACGTCGCGAAGTCCCGGAATCGACGGGATGAGGCTCCTCGTCCCGGTGTCGAGTACGACCTGGGATGCGAGAAGGGACTCCTCTCCCACGTGAAGCCGGAAAACCCGGCCCTCGCGCCCCTCGAACCGGGCGTGTCCCGGAATCACTCTCACGTTTTCCTGTGTCGCGAGCGCTTCGCGAAGTCCGGCGCGGCTCTGCATGACGATTCCCCGAGCGCGGTTCAGGACGGCCTCGAGATCCGGCTCGACCGTCGGAATCCGCACGCCGAACTCGCCTCCGCGCCTGGCCAGGTGCGCGACCCGGGCAGAGGCGATGACCGCCTTCGTCGGCGTGCAACCGAAGTTCACGCACGAACCGCCCAGGTCCCTGCGTTCCGCGAGAGCGACGCGCCACTTCTTCCGGGCGAGCTCGATCGCGAGCGGAGGGCCGGCCTGGCCGGCTCCGATGATCAGGACGTCGTACGGGTTGGAGGACTTCACGGCGAGATCCCTCTCTTTGCCGTCACATCCTCTCCCAACCCTCAGCGCGGCGCGAACGGCTCGATGCGGTAGACGCGACCCGTCTTCGGAAAAACCTTCACGGTTTTCTCGGAGGGATTGAACACGCCGAAGTCGAGCACGTAGACGAGGCCGTCGGGGCCGACCTTCACGTCGACCGGCCGCTCGAACCCCTCCTCGATGTCGATCCGGGACGCGGGTTCCGCGGGTCCCGTCCCGCGATTGCGGGCGAAGACCGCGCGCTTTCCGGTCGCGAGGTCGACCGACTCCACCTGGAACCCGGCGCGCTCGTCCGGATTGGCGGCGTCGGTGGTGGGCTTGAAGTCTCCCATCTCGGAGATCAAGAGCTGGTCCGCCCAGCGCGCGAAGGCGCCGCCGGACGGCACAACCGTCATGCCGCCCAGGGCGGCGTGCGGCGCGGTGGCCGTGACGAGCAGCGAACGGTCCGGGGCCGAAAGGCCGCTCGCGGCGAGGTCGATGACGGCTTCCACGCCGCGGTGCCCCTTCGCGAGGAACTTCTCGGGCGGCCGATACTTCGGGTCCGTCATCGGAATGAGGTCGGCCGAGTAGTCGGGCCAGCCGTACCACGCCCCGGAGCGGACCCGGTAGATCGCGTCGGGGTCATCCCGGATCGGCCGGGTTCCGCGGATGTCGGCGCCGTGCATGCCGACGAGAAGCGTGCCCTTCGGATCGAAAGCGAGCGCCACGGGGTTCCGGAAGCCCCACGCGACGAG
>JBBQKV010000085.1:0-12120 GCA_038327245.1 Acidobacteriota bacterium | reverse complement strand
CGGAAGGCGGTCATCACCCAGCAGACGAGGGCGCCGAACGCGATTCCCGCGACGACTCCGGCCCCTCCGAGCAGGCCGCCCAGCAGCAGGAAGACGCGCGAAAAGAACGGGGGCTCCGCTCCGAGAGCGGTCAGGACCCCGATGTCGCGCTTCTTTTCCTTCACCGTCATGACGAGCGTCGCGACGATGTTGAACGTCGACACCGCGACGATCAGACCGATCACGAAGAAGAGCGTGATCTGCTGGATCTTGAGCGCCGAGAACAGGCCGGTGTTCAAGGACCGCCAGTCCGTGACCGAAAACTCCTTGCCTGCCGCGAGCCCGATCGCGCGCGTCGCCGACTCCGTGTCGCGGATCGTGTCCAGCTTGATCTCGATGACGTTCGCCTCGCCGTCCATCCGTGCGAGCCCGCGCAAGACCTGGCGATCGAGGAAGACGAGCTCCGAGTCGGACTCGTAGAAGTTCGTCCGGAAAATGCGGGCGACCCGGTACGGCGCGCTGCGCGCGACGAGCGCCGACACGCCCCGCGTGTTGTCCGGGACCGAGAGCAGGATCGTGTCGCCCTCACGCGCGTCGAGCACCCGCGCCAGCTCCACGCCGATCGCAACGCCCGGCCGTTCGGTCGCCGATCCCCGCGTCAGCACGCGCTCCGCGTCCGGAAGATAGGCGTCGAGCCGGGAGACGCGCCGCTCCGCCGCGGGATCGATCCCCTTCAGAACCACGTCCGTGCCGTCGGGCGTTACCGCCGAGGACGCCAGTCCCGACTGATAAACGACGGGACCAGTCGCGCGCACCCGGGGAACCGCCGACACCCGCCGCGCCGCGGCCGCCGGATCCGCTTCCGCGGCCGTCGAGAGGGGGAAAAGGACCACCTCGGCGTTCGCGCCGATCAGGTTCTCCCGGATCTCCCGCTGGTAGCCGGAGAGGAGTCCCATCGCGACGACCAGAGCCGCGACCCCCAGCCCGATTCCGGAGATCGAGAGCAGCGAAACGGACGAGACGAGGCGCGAAGACCGGGCCCGGAGATAGGAGAGCGCGACCTCGAGGGCGAGCGAGGTCATCGCGCCTCCGCGAGGCGCCGTTTCTCCATCTCTTCGACGAACCTTTCGAAGAGGACGTTCGCGTCGTGGGGACCGGGCGAAGCCTCCGGGTGGAACTGCGCGGCAAGGATCGGAAGCGACCGGTGCCGGAATCCCTCGAGCGTGCGGTCGTTCAGGTTGACGTGCGTCGCCTGGACCTCCGCGGGGAGGCTCTCCTCCTCCACCGCGAAGCCGTGGTTCTGGGAGGTGATGGCGACCGATTTGGTACCGAGCTCCTGGACGGGATGGTTCGCGCCGCGATGCCCGAACTTCAGCTTGAACGTGCGCGCGCCGAGAGCCAGACCGAGGAGCTGGTGGCCCAGGCAGATGCCGAAGATCGGCCGGCTCGGAATGAGCCTCTCGATCGTGCGGATCGGTCCGGCGAGCGCCGACGGGTCCCCCGGACCGTTGGAGAGGAAGATGCCGTCGGGGTTGCCTTCCAGCACCTGCTCCGCCGGCGCCGTCGCGGGATAAACCCGGACGCGGCAGCCCGCCGCGGTCAGGAGCCGGACTATGTTCCTCTTCATTCCGTAGTCGATCGCGGCCACCCGGAAACGCTCAGGTGCCTCCGGGGCGAACTCGGAGGTCTCGGGCGCCGAGACCGCGAGCGCGAGGTCGCTCCCGATCATGGAGGCCGACCGGCGGACCTGCGCGAGCAACTCGCCGGGGTCGTCGATCTCCGACGAGATCCCGGCGCGCATCGCGCCTTCCGACCGGATCCGCCGAACCAGCGCCCGGGTGTCGAGCCCGTGGAGGCCGACGACTCCCTCGCGCGCCAGGTAGTCCGCCAGGCTCTCCTCCCCACCCGCCCCGCTCCAGCGCTCCGGGAAGTCGCGGGCGAGGAACCCCGCCACGTGGACGCGTCCGGACTCGGCTTCGGAAGCGCGCACGCCGTAGTTCCCGACGTGAGCCGCGGTCATCACGACGATCTGTCCGGCGTAAGAGGGGTCGGTCAGGACCTCCTGGTAGCCGCTCATCGCGGTGTTGAAGACGATCTCGCCGAACGACGTTGCCGGCCGGCCGATCGCCTCGCCCCTCCAGCAGCTCCCGTCCTCGAGGACGAGGAGTCCTTTCAAGCGGTTCGCCCGACCACCGGGGCGAGCAGGCGCACCTCTTTCATGAGCTGGGCGAACATGTCCGGCAGCAGGGCCTGAGGTCCGTCCGAGAGCGCGAGCTCGGGATGGTCGTGGACCTCGATCAGCAACCCATCGCTTCCGGCGGCGACCGCGGCTCGCGACATCGGCAGCACCTTCAGTCGCTTGCCCGTGCCGTGCGACGGGTCCACGAGAATCGGAAGATGGGAGATGCGCTTGACGTAGGGGATGACGGAGAGGTCGAGTGTGTTCCGGGTGTGGTTGGCAAAAGTACGCACGCCCCGCTCGCAGAGCATGACCTCGTAGTTCCCTTCGGAGAGGATGTACTCCGCCGAAAGCAGGAACTCCTCGATGGTCGCGGACATGGCCCGCTTGAGAAGGACCGGCTTCCGCATGCGCCCGACCTTCTTCAGCAGGGCGAAGTTCTGCATGTTCCGCGCGCCGATCTGCAGGCAGTCGGCGTACTCCGCCACGAGCTCGGCGTTTTCGGTGTCGAGGACTTCGGTGACGATCGGCAGTCCCGTTTCTTCGCGCACGCGGGCGAGGATCTTCAGCCCCGCCTCACCCAGCCCCTGAAACGAGTATGGCGACGTCCGCGGCTTGAACGCCCCGCCCCGGTACAGCGTGGCCCCGGCGTCCCGGACGTGGCGCGCGATGTCCAGGGCCTGCTTCTCGGACTCCACCGCGCAGGGTCCCGCGACCACCACCACGTTCTGCCCCCCGACGGCCACGCCCCCCACGGAGACCACGGTGTCCTCGCGCTTCGTCTCGCGCGACACGAGCTTGTAGGGCGCGGTGACCGCGATCACCTCGGCGACGCCCGGAAGGTTCTCGAAGGCGGCCGACTCGACGGAGCCGCGGTTTCCCGTGACGCCGATCGCGGTCCGCTGCGCTCCGGGGATGGCGTGCGCGGTGAGGCCGACGCCTTCGACCGCCGCGACGACGCGCCGGACGTCCTCCGCGGTCGCCTGAGAATCCATGACGATCAGCATCGCAGTGCTATCATTTGTCGGTGAATACGCCCTGTCAAACGGAGCGTTCGACGCTCGACCGGCTCGTTCGGCGCACCGGAATTGCGCTCGCGGCTCTCGTTCTTCTCGCTTCCTCCCTCCTCGCGTACGTCGTCAAGCTGAAAGACGGAACCCTCGTCTTCGCGCGGGCGCCCTACACGGTCAAGGGAACCCAGGCCATCATCACGCTCGAAAACGGGAACGTGACGCAGATCGCGATGGACAAGGTCGACGTGCCCGGGACCATCCAGTACAACAAGGAGAACTTCGGGAACGTCGTCGCGATCGAGGCGCCCGAGGAGAAACCGAAGCAACTCCCGACGGCTCCGCCGCGGTCCAACAACCCGCTGGGAGACCTCATCAAGCAGCGGGGCACGCGCATGGGCCTCCCGACCCCGGGACCCGCGGCTCCGGCGGCGGCCGCGGGCGCCGCCGCGAAGTCCGACGAGGCGGCCGCAGACCCGGTCTACCAGTCCGCGTTCACCCAGGTGTTCCAGGGCGCCGAGATCAGTCAGTTCCGGGTCGCGAGCGCCCGGGGCAAGACCCGGATTCTGGTCACAGCCGACTCGGAGCAGGCCGTCTTCAGCACGCTTTCCGCGGCGGCGCGCGCGCTGAGAGATGCCTTCGCCCGGGGTCGGTCGGCTTCCGTCGAGATCGTCCTCACGACGTCCTCGGGAGAGCCCGCCGGCACCTTCGACATGAGCCCCGCGCAGGCGAAGCTGCTCGTCGACAAGAACCTCACGGTCCAGGAGTACTTCGTCAAGAACGTGATCTTCTAACTCTTCCGGCCTCACCGGCCCAGGAAGCCCCCCACGTCCTCCCCCACGATCTGCTCGAATCGCTCCGCGTAGGACGCGACCTCGCCGGAGGTCTCGTCGGCGAACACCCGCTCGACGCGGTGCATTGGAAAAAAGACGGTCGCCGGGAACGAGGAGGTCTCGCCGCCGCGGGCGACCTCGCGCGCCCAGCTTTCGAAGGCGTCGAGTGCGATCCCCCGGACCGTGACGCCCGAAGGGCTGGCCTCGTGGAGAACTCCCCAGAACTTCTCGCGCGGGAGGACGAGGTGAACGACGACGAGGGACCCGGCCTTCACGGAGCCGGGGTCGCCTGCGAGAGCTCGATCAGTACGCCGTAACCCGCCGCCGGGTGGAGAAACGCCACGCGTTTGCCGCCCGCGCCCGGCACCGGGCTCTCGTTCATCAGCCGGAAACCGCGGTCCTTGAGGTCGGCCAGCGCCGCTTCGAGGTCCTCGACCGCGAAGCAGAGGTGGTGGACTCCGGGTCCGCGCTTCGCGAGAAACCGGGCGACCGGCGAGTCCTCTCCGGTCGGCTGCAGAAGCTCCAGCCGCGTCTCGCCGAGCGGCAGGAAGGCCGTCACGACACCCTGGCTCTCGACCGTCTCCCGGCCGGACTCGCGAAGACCGAGCGCCCGGTAGATGCCGAGCGACTCGTCGATCGACGCGACCGCGATTCCGACGTGGTCCAGCCGATAGGCCGGACCTTTCATGCCCGGTCTCCGGCCGGCTCCCGCATGAGCCTCTCGAAGAGGCGTTCGGCCGCGGAGTAGGGGTCCTCGCTGCGATCCCGCACCCGGCCGATCGCCTCTTCGAAGCCGCCGCGCTGCGGCGACGCCCGGGACTCGATGGTTCGATGGAACCTCTCCTCGAGGAGCGCGAGCAGCCGCGCCCGCGCGCGCCGCGTCTCCCGCAGCCTCCCGTCTCCAGACGCCGCGAGCCAGCTGCCGTGCGCGTCGATTGCCTCCAGCACCGCGGGAACGCCCTCGCCCCGCGGGGCGACCGTGCGGACGATGGGGGGCCGCCAGCCGCGGCCCGGCGTGAGATCGAGCATCATCGCGAGCTCCGACTGCGTGCGGTCCGCGCCCTCGCGGTCAGCCTTGTTGACCACGAAAACGTCGGCGATCTCGAGGATTCCCGCTTTGATGGCCTGGATGTCGTCTCCCAGGCCGGGGACGAGCACGACCGCGACGGTCTGCGCCGTCCGGATGATGTCGACCTCGTCCTGCCCGACGCCCACGGTCTCGACGATCACGACGTCGAAACCGGCCGCGTCGAGGATGTCGACCGCGTCCGAGGTCGCGCGCGCGAGCCCTCCCATCGTTCCGCGCGTGGCCATCGAGCGGATGAAGACGCCGGGGTCCGTGTAGATCTCGGACATCCGGATGCGGTCTCCCAGGATTGCGCCTCCGGTGAACGGGGACGACGGGTCCACCGCGACCACGCCGACCGTGCGCCCGCCGCCCCGGTACGCGAGCGCGATCTTGAGCGCCAGCGTGGACTTGCCGGCCCCGGGCGGTCCGGTCAAGCCGACGACGCGCGCCCTCCCGGTCTTCGGAAAGATCCGGCGCGAGAGCTCCGGGACGCCGGCGACCGATTCCGCCGCCGAAATCGCCTGCCCGATGCGGCGAAAGTCCCGCGCGAACACCCCTTCGACCAGCTCGGAAGTCCCCGGCGCCGGGGCCGGGCTCATGACCCTTCCGTCAGCAGGCTGCGCGCGATGACCAGCTTCTGGATCTCGCTCGTTCCCTCGCCGATCGTGCAGAGCTTCGTGTCCCGGTAGAACTTCTCGACCGGGAAGTCCTTGATGTAGCCGTAGCCGCCGTGGATCTGAACGGCCCGATCGGCCACGCGCACCGAGATCTCGCTCGCGTAGAGCTTCGCCTGCGCCGACATCCGCGTGGTCTCCTCGCCGCGGTCGCGCGCCTGCGCGGCGCGTTCGGTCAGGAGGCGCGCGGCGTCGATCTCGGTCGCCATGTCGGCGAGGTAGAACTGGATTGCCTCGAAGTCGGCGATCGGACGGCCGAACTGCTTGCGCTCTTTCGCGTACGCGAGCGACGCCTGCCACGCGCCGCGCGCCATGCCGATCGCCAGCGCCGCGATCGAGATGCGCCCGCCGTCCAAGATCTTCATCGAGTTGACGAAACCTTTTCCCTCCTCGCCGAGAAGATTTCCCGCCGGAATCCGGCAGTCCTCCATGACGAGGGTGCATGTGTCGGACGCCCGCATGCCGAGCTTGTTTTCCTTCTTGCCCACCCGGATCCCGGGGTTGTCGAGCTCGACGATGAAGGATGAGATCCCGTGACGGCCGGACGTCCGGTCCGTTACCGCCATGAGGACGGCCACCTGTCCGACGGAGGCGTTCGTGGTGAAGTTCTTCGACCCGTTCAGGACCCAGGATCCGCCGTCGCGAACCGCCGTGCTCCGGGTCCCGCCGGAGTCGGAGCCCGCCTCGGCTTCGGTCAGGCCCCAGGCCGCGAGCCACTGCCCGGCCGCGAGCTTCGGGACGTATCTCTGGCGCTGCTCCTCCGTCCCGAACTGGAAGATGTGGTTGGTTCCGAGGGACGTGTGCGCCGCCAGCGAAAGGCCGACGGAGCCGTCCACCGCGGCGATCTCCTCGATCACCCCGATGTAGTCCATGTAGGAGAGACCGGCGCCGCCGTACTTCTCCGGGAAGATGGTCCCGAGGAACCCCAGCTCGCCCAGCTTCCGGAAGACGTCCCTGGGAAATGTCTGCGCCTCGTCCCACTCCATGACGTGGGGCCGGATCTCTTGATTCGCAAACTCCCGCGCCGCCTGGCGGATCGCTTTCTGCTCGGCCGTGAGAACCGCGGTCATGGGTGGATTTTATCGCGCAAAGAGCCGCTCACCGCAGCGTGGACGGAACTGCTTTGACCGCGCTCGAGGGGACGATTTCGATGCCCCGGTAGTAGTGCCTCAGGATCGCGTCGTAGGTCGCCCCGCCGAGCGCCATTCCATACGCGCCGTTCTGGCAGAGGCCCACCCCGTGCCCCCACCCCCGCCCCAGGAACACGAACTCGATCTCCCCCTGCGGCCCCTTCGTCCGCGAAAACGTGAAGAGCATCTCGGGGACCTCCAGCGCCTGCCGCACGTCGAAGCCCTTGAGCGTGAGCTCGGCCGCATCCGTGACGACCCGCATCTCGATGACCCGTCCCGTGGCGCTTCTCTTCGTCACGGCAAGGTCGCGCACCTCGGAGCCGGCCACGCGGGCCGCCATCCGCCGGGCGAGCTCGCGGCCCGACGCGCGCCGCACCCACTCCGTCCACGACGATTCGCGCTCGAACGACGGCCCCGCGGGATCGAGCTCCACCCACATTCCGAGCACCTGGCTCCCCCGCTTCCACCAGCGCAGCCGGTCGCCGGCCCTCAGGGTGAGGAGCGACGTCGCGAAGTAGCGGTCTCCCACCTTTCGCGCGATCGGAAGGTCCGGGTCCACCGGGAGGCCCACGCGGCCGTCCGCGGTCCGGACCCACGCGTTCGCACCCTCCCGCGAAAGAAAGCGCCCCGAGAGCTCCGTGATCCCGAGAAGCCGGACGGCGCCCGAGAAGAGGAGTCCGGCGTACTCCTCGTCGGAGAGGCGGCGGTCGGGCGGCGGCAGCGCCTCGCCCGCGCCGAAGCGGAATCGGAGGAGGAACGCGTAGGCGTCGCGCGCCGCGCCCGTCAGGCGTCCGGTGGCCGCCGGATACTCCGAGTAATACCTCTGCTCCCGCGGCAGGGCGTGGACCGCGCGGGCCTCCGAGAGGTCGAACGCCTGCAGGAGAGACGGATACACCGCGGCCGGCTGGAGCGACGCCGGCGGCGACGCCTTCTTCTCGATCCCGGCCCAGAGCTGCGCGGTCTCGACCCACGCCGCGCGGGCCGACCTCCGGCCGGCGGAGCGGGCCACGAGCACCGCGCCCCGCCACTCGAGACCGTTCCGCCCCGACGCGGGAGCGCTCCGGACGCGCGCGCCGGCGAGCGCCAGCGTCGGCAGCTCCCCGCAGTCGACCGAGACGAGATATGGCGCGGCCTCGCCGGTGAAGACGTTCTCGACGTTCTCGGTCTGGCCGCCGCACGTCGAGATGAAAAGCGCGTCGGCGAACGCGCCGCCGGATGCCAGCACGAGCCCGCGCGTGGCGTCCACGGCGCCGGTCGACAGCGGATCCTCGGCGCCGAGCCCCGCGTACGCCTGGCACTTGGGGGTCGCGCAGAGGTCGTAGCCCTCCGCCTCGAACTGGCCGCGGTGGGCGAGCGCGTAGGTCCGCGCGGCCACGGCCTGCGCCTTCAGCGCCTCCACTTCGTCGTACCGCTTCGGGCCCATCTCGGCGGGAACCACGCCGTACAGGTACTCGTCCAGGTCCACGCGATTGACCAGGTTCAGGGTTCCGCGCGGATTCGTCAGGACGACGAGGCTCCCCCGATAGGTCTTCCCGTCGACCGCGACACTCGCGGGCACGCCGGCGCCTTCGGACGGCGGAAAGATCTCGATCGGCGACGCGAGGCGCCGGGCCACGCCGTCCCCCGGGGTGAGGGTGATCGCGCCCCCGGGCGCGGCCGCGGACCGGATCGCGCCGTCCGCGACCATGGCCTGCTGGCCGGCGGATCGCACTCTGGCCGCGAGAGCCTCGGCCTCCTCCCGCGTCGCGAAGCTTCCAAGGAGGACGCGGTACACGCCGCGCTCCGCCGAGAAAGCGACCGACCCGGTCGTCCCGAAGTCCGCCGAAAGCTTCTCCAGCAGCCGGCGAGCCGGCTCCTCCTGCGAGAACGCCGCGGCCTGGACGGTGAAGCGGCCCGTGACCGCGGAAACCGGTTCCGGCCGAAAAACGAGCGGACCGCGGGCGAGCTCGGCGCGGCCCCCGGAGACCACGATCCAGGGCTCCCCCGCCGACCCGTACGAGACCTCGGCGAGGTCGCTCTTCAGGCCGACGCGGTAGAGGACGCCGCTCCGCGCGGAGAGGGTCGGGACCGGGATCGAAGGAGGCAACGCTCCGCGGCGGGGACGGCGCTCGGCCGGGGCCGCCGGCGCCGCGGCGGCGACCGGCTGCGGACCGGGCTTCGCGGGGGGACCGCTCGCGCAGCCCGCCTGAAGGCCGATGCCCAATAGGGCGAGGGAGGCGAGCGGCCAGCCGACGTGAGCGGAAGCGCCCCGGCGCCTCAAAACCGGGACCGGACGTGCGTGCCGAGGACCTCTTTGCGATAGTCCTTCCCCCGCAGCGGGACGAGCGTGCACATCTCGTAAAGACGGCTGCGGAGCCGGTAGCCGATCCGGTCCTCCAGCTTCTCGCGCTCGCCGGACGCCGTATCCGCCTCGTCTTCGAAGTTGGAGGTCGCGATCGTGATCCGCTTCCGGTTGTACCGGGTGTTCAACAGGTTGTAGAGAACATCGAGGACCCAGGCGTGGGGCTTGGAGGCTCCGAGCTCGTCGAGAACGAGAAGCTCCGCTTCGGCATAGGGCGTCAGCACCGACTCCTTGGAGGAGTCCGCGTCGGGGCGGAAGCTCGTCTGGATCCGGAGCAGAAGGTCGGAGAAGTCCGCGTACAGCGCCGAGACGCCCTTCGTGGCCACGAGCTCGGAGAGGATCGCGCACGCGAGGTGCGTCTTGCCGCGCCCCGCCGGACCGACGAAGAGCAACCCGGAGTCGACCACGGGGTACGCGTCCACGAACTCGCGGGCGATTCGCTTGGCGCTGACGAGGGCCGGGGTCTGCTCGTCGAAGTTCGCGAAGTTGTCGTCCCGATACCGCACCGGGATCCGGGCGGCCTCCAGCCGCTCGCGGCGGAGGATCTCGGCGCGGCAGGAGCAGGGTCGAGCCTGCTTGCGGCCGTCGGCCGACTCCAGGACCCAGCCCGTGCCGCCGCACAGCTCGCAGGTCGCGCCGGACGTTTCCATGGAGGGGATTCTAGAGCTTCAGTTCTCGGGCAGGCCCGCCTCGACGAGCACCCGCCGGCTGCGGGGCCCCTCGAGGTAGCGCTTCAGGTCGGCGAACCTTTCCTCCCAGCCCCTGCCGGCTTCGCCGCGGTAGGCGTCGTATTCCGGTCCGGCGTCGGGAATCGTCTGTTCGACGGTGACGACGCACCTTCCGTCGAGATCGGCGAAGGTGAGCAGGAAGCTCAGGCCCTCGAGAGGCTCGCCGGATCGGCGCTCGTACGAAATGTCGCGGACCGCCAGTCGGCGGCCCGGCTCGTACGTCTCGATCTTGCCCATGATCGTCGACTGCGTTGCCCCCCGCTCGTCCGTGAAACCGACCGCCCAGTTTCCTCCGGTCCGCCGGCCGACGAGCGCTCCTTCGCACCACCACGAGAGGAGCTCCCCCACCCGGGTGAAGGCGTCGAACGCTTCCGACGAGCTCGTGTCGATCGAGACGGAGCGAACGACGTTGTCCACGGAGGAGATGGTAACCCGCCCCCCGTCGGCCGCAGACGTTGGACTAACATGCCCGCCCCATGACGGCCGCCGCCTCGCTCGAATCGATCCGCGCGGAGCTCTCCGCCGCCGTCGCGGCCGCCGCGGAGCGGCTCTGGGGAGCGCGGCTCGAGCGCGTCGTGCTGGAGCGTCCGCCGTCGCTCGCGCTGGGAGACTTCGCCTCCCCCGCGGCCTTCGACCTCGCCAAGACGCTGAAGAAAGCGCCGCGCGCAATCGCGACCGAGCTCGCCGCCGGCGTCGAGCTTCCCCCCGCGGTCCGGGAAGCGCGGGTGGAAGGGGGCGGATACCTGAACTTCTTTCTCGACCGGGGCCGCCTCGTTGCGGCGATGCAGGAGGACCCGCCCTCCCCGCCTCCGCGTCCCGGAAAGACGATCGTCGAGCACACGAACATCAACCCGAACAAGGCGGCCCACATCGGCCACCTCCGCAACGCGGTCCTCGGGGACGTCCTCTCGCGCACGCTCACGTTCCTCGGGCGTCGCGTCGAGATCCAGAACTACTTAGACGACACGGGCGTGCAGGTCGCCGACGTCGTCGCCGGGTTGACGAGGCTGAAGGGAGTCCAGTCCGCGGAGGACGTGCGGCGGGCGATCCGCGGAGAGCCGCTTCCGGACGGTTCGCGGCATCCCAAGGGGCTCGCCTACCTGTGCTGGGACGTCTACGCCGAGGTCGCCCGAGTCTACGAGGGGGACCACGAGGCCCTCGAGTGGCGCGTCCACGCGCTTCACGCGATCGAGCACGGAGACAACGAGACCGCGCGGATCGCCGAAGTTCTCTCGGAGGCGATCGTCTCCGCGCACCTGGCGACGATGGGACGTCTCGGCATCGCCTACGACCTGCTGCCGCGCGAGAGCGACATCCTGCGCCGTCACTTCTGGAGCCGGGCTTTCGAGCTGCTGAAGCAATCGGGCGCCGTCGTGCTCGAGGAGGAGGGCCGCCACAAGGGCTGCTGGGTCCTCCGGCTCACCGACACCGCCGAGTTCGCCGGAATGGACGAGCCGGACAAGATCCTCGTGCGGTCGAACGGCACCGTCACCTACACGGCCAAGGACATCGCGTATCAGCTCTGGAAGTTCGGGCTCCTCGGCATCGACTTCGCCTATGAGCTCCACCGCCCGGACTGGAACTCCGGCGCTGTGCGGGAGGAGGAGATCCCGAAAGCCGTCCGCGACCGGCCGCTCTGGCGCACCGCCCATGGCGAAGGCTCCCCCGACGCCCCCGCCTTCGGGCACGCCGGCGCGGTGGTGAACGTCATCGACGTCCGGCAGTCCTACCTGCAGAAGGTCGTGCGCGAGGGGCTGCGGGTGCTCGGCCATCCGGACGAGGCGGAGAAGAGCGTCCACTTCTCCTACGAGATGGTGGCGCTGACGCCGCGGGCCGCGCGCGACCTCGCGGACCGTTTCCAGGAGGAGTACCGGCTCTCCGAGGAGGACGAGAAGAAGCCCTTCGTCGAGATGTCGGGCCGCAAGGGGCTCGGGGTCAAGATCGATGACCTGGTCGAGCTCCTTCTCGAGCGCTCCCGTGCAGAGATCGCGGCCCGGCGCCCGGAAGCCGACGCCGCCGCGGAGGAAGACGCGCGCTCGATCGCGGTCGGCGCGCTGCGCTACTTCCTGCTGAAGTTCGGCAAGAACAAGCTGATCGCGTTCGACTTCGACGACGCTCTCAACTTCGAGGGGGACTCCGGGCCGTATCTCCAGTACTCGCTGGTCCGGGCCGACAAC
>JBBQKV010000084.1:0-12132 GCA_038327245.1 Acidobacteriota bacterium | reverse complement strand
CTGGCCCTCGGTCTCGCCCTGACGGTCGCCGTCGGCGGCCTTGCCTTCCTCTCGTTCACGCGCAAGGTTGCGACGTTCCGGACGGCCGGCTTCGTGTCCGATCGAGCCGGGGATTCGCTCGTGGTCCGCACGGTCGAGCGCGGCGGGGCCGCCGAGACCGCGGGCATCCGGCCGGGAGACCGGATCGTGCTGGCCGACGGCCGGACCGCGGCCTCGCTCGAGTGGCCCGAGAAGGAGCTGGCTCGCGCGCCCTTCCCGCACCACGTCGTGGTCGTTTCGGGCAGCTCCATCAACGCGCGCGCGATCCCGGAGCCTCCGGTCACGCCGGATTACACGTACCTCTTCCTCGCTCTCGTCGGAGTGCTCTACCTCGTCATCGGCCTCTTCACGGTGTTGCGGGAGCGCGCCGCGGCCGCGCGCGTCTTCTGGGCGCTGTGCCTCTCGTCCTTCGCGATCTACGTGGTGACGCCCGCGGGTCCCCACGACACCGTGTGGAAACTCTCCTGGCTGGCGGAGGATTTCTTCCGAGCGCTCCTTCCGGCGCTCCTCCTGCACCTCTTCCTGATCTTCCCGCGGCCCGCGAAATCGCGGCGGCTGGTGCCGCTCCTGTACCTTCCGGCCGCGGCCTACGTCGCGGCGCAGCCCGCTCTCCTCGCGATGACGGGACCCCAGGCCGTCCGCTTCGCCGAACTGGCCACGCGGTTCTGGTTCTTCTACTTTGCGGCCTATGCCGCGGCCGTCATCGTCCGGCTCGCGGCCCTGCTCCGGGTTCGCGAGGCGCCGGACGCCGAGAAGCAGACCCGCTGGATCGCGCTCGGCGTCACGGTGGGGCTCGCGCCCTTCATCCTGTTGTCGGCGCTGCCGCGCGCCCTGGGATTCGCCTCGCCCCTTCTCTCGACGGTCTCGGTCGTCCCGCTCGTGTTCATTCCGCTCGCGTTCGCGTGGGCGATCCTGCGGTGGCGCCTGTGGGACGTGGAGATCTACGTCCGCGAGGCGGTCGCCGCGACCGGCGCCGTGCTCATCGGCGGGATGACGTTCGTGCTCCTGAACGCTCTGCTCGACCGGACTTTTGTCGGCATGGCGGAAGCCGGGAAGAACGTGGTCGCGTTCGCGTCCGGGATCGTGCTGACTTCCCTGCTGGTGCCGGTCAAGCGGCGACTGACCGACGCCCTCGAGAAGATCCAGTATCGCGAGACGTACCGCGCGCGACGGGCGCTGCTCGACGTCGCCCGCGATTTTTCGACGCCGCGGCCGAAGGAGGAGCTCGTCGGCTCCGTCGTGCGCCGCGTCGAGGAAGGCCTCCACGTTGTGCCCTGCTCGCTCTTCCTCCTGGAGAACGGCGACGGGGATACCCCGGAAGGCGCGTTCCTGTCCGAACGCCTGGACACCGAAGAAGTCTGGCGCCTGCGGGCGTCGGCGTTCGGCGTCGGGGAGCCGGCTGCCGCCCGGCACCTCCACGCGATGGGCTATCGGACCTTCTTCGCGATGCGCTCGGGCGGCAAGCTCGCCGGCGCTCTCGGCGTCGGCCACAAGGACGGGCGGGTTCCTCTCTCCAGCGAGGACGAGGCGCTGCTGAACGCGGTGATGGCGCAGGCCGGCCTCGCTTACGAGAACGCCCGGCTCTACAGCGCGCTCGCCGACCGGCTCGAGGAGATTCGCGCGCTGCAGAAATACCAGGAGAGCGTCATCCAGTCGTCGTCCTCCGGCATCGTCGTTCTCGACGGCGCGAACCGCGTCCAGTCGGCGAACCCGGCCTTCGCGCAACTCGTCGGGCGGGATGAAGCGGCGCTCGTCGGGTCGACGTTCGCGCAAGTCCTGCCGGGCGTCACGCTCGGAGAGCCGCCGGAAGGCAGCGACGAGAGGTCGTTCGAGGGCCGGTTCACCGGCGACGACGGCGCGGAGCGGGACCTGCGCGTTTCCATGTCGCTCCTCCAGGGCGAGCCGGACCGCCGGGTCGTTCTTGTGGACGATGTGACCGGCCGGCTGAAGATGGAGCGGGCGCTCGCGGAGCGCGAACGTCTCGCGTCGCTCGGCATTCTCGCGGCGGGCGTGGCTCACGAGGTGAACACGCCGATCGCGGGTTTGTCGTCGTACGCGCAGCTTCTCCTCGCGGAGACCTCGCCGGGCGACCCGCACTACGCCATCCTGAAGAAGATGGAACGCCAGACCTTTCGGGCGGCGCACCTGGTCAACAACCTCCTCGAGTTTGCACGGCCGCGCGCCCGCGCCAACCTCCGGACCGACCTGCGCTCGGTCCTGGCGAACGCGGCCGAGTCCGTCGAGACTTCCTTCGGCGGGCGCCGGCTCACGATCTCGGGCAACGGCGGAACGCCGGTCGAGGTCCTGGGGGACGCACGCGAGCTCGAGCAGGTGTTCGTGAACCTGCTGACCAATGCGCGCGACGCGTCGCCCGAACAGGGAATCATTTCCTGCGACGTCACGCGCGAAGGCGCCCTGGCGCGCGTCGCCATCGCGGACCGCGGCGCCGGTCTCGCCGTCGACGCCGGGCAGCGCCTCTTCCAACCCTTCTACACGACGAAGAAGACCGGGGGAATGGGCCTCGGCCTCGCCATCTCGCGGGACATCGTCCGCCGCCACGGCGGCGAGATCGGCCTCGATTCCCGCGAGGGCGGCGGCACGGTGGCGTGGGTCACCCTGCCGCTTGCGCCCGGCGACCGCCCTCCCGGCGAGGAGCGGCCGTCGTGAGCCGCGACGTCCGCATTCTCGTCGTGGACGACGAAGAGGTCATCCGCGACGTGCTCGGCACTCTCCTGGAGCGGGAGGGCTACGACGTCTCGGTCGCGCCCACCGCCGGCGACGCTCTCGCGCTTTTCGAGAGCGAACCGTACGACCTGATTCTCCTGGACCTCATGCTGCCGGACCGGCCGGGTCTCGAGCTGATGCGCGACATCCGCCGCCAGGACCCGGACGCGGTGGTCGTGATCGTGACCGCGTACTCCTCGATCGAGGGCGCGATCGAGGCCATGCGCGACGGCGCCTTTCACTACATCCCCAAGCCGTTCCAGAACCAGGAAGTGCTGCTGACCGTGCGCAAGGGCGCCGAGGCGCGCCGCCTGACGGAGGAGAACCGGCGGCTGAAGGAGGAGCTGTCCAAGCGGTACGGGCTGGGGCGCATCGTCGGGAAGTCGGACACGATGCGCAAGGTCTTCGACCTCGTCCGCCTGGCGGGGCCGTCGAAATCCACGATCCTCGTCGAGGGCGAAAGCGGGACGGGCAAGGAGCTGGTCGCCCGCGCGATCCACACGCACTCGCCCCGCTCCGGCGCCCCGTTCGTGACGGTGAACTCGGGCTCGATGCCGGCCGACCTCCTCGAGTCGAACCTCTTCGGGCACGTCCGCGGCTCCTTCACCGGCGCGGTGGCCAACAAAAAGGGGCTCTTCGAGGTGGCCGAGGGCGGCTCGATCTTCCTGGACGAGATCGGCACGGTCGGACTGGAAACCCAGGCGAAGCTCCTGCGCGTCATCCAGGAGAAGGAGTTCATGCGCCTGGGCAGCGTGGACACGCAGAAGGCGGATGTCCGGATCATCGCGGCGACCAACGTGGACTTGAAGAAGATGGTGGGCGAGGGACGTTTCCGCGAGGACCTGTACTACCGGCTCTGCGTCATCACCATTCCGATCCCGCCGCTGCGGGAGCGGCGCGAGGACATCCCGCTCCTCGCCGACCATTTCGTCCGGCTGTACGCATCCGAAAACAACAAGCCGATCTCGGGACTCGAGCCCGAGGCGATGAAGGCGCTCCTCGACTACGACTACCCCGGCAACGTGCGCGAGCTCGAGAACGCCATCGAGCGCGCCGTCGTTCTCTGCTCCGCCGGATCGATCGGCCTCGACCTGCTGCCCGAGACGGTCCTGCAGCCGGGACGCGGCGAGGTTCTCATCCGGCTTCCCGAGAACGGCTCGACGTACCGCGACCTGATCGAGGAGTACGAGCGCCGCCTTATCCGGACGGCGCTGCGCCGCACCAACGGCGTCCAGAAACGGGCGGCCGAGCTCCTCAAGCTGAAGCCCACGACGCTCCACGAGATCATCAAGAGGCTCGAAATCCGGGACCAGTAGTCCGCCGCCGATCGCTTCCTGCCTCCGCTAGAATCCCCGCCCGAAAAGGAGACCTCTTGAGAAAAGCCCTCGCGGCCGTCGTCCTCGTCCTGTGCGTCGTCCCGGCCGCGCGCGCCGTGGAGGACCCGCTTTTCTCGCCGGCCGGGATTCCGTCGAACTACTCCCCGGCCGGGATGGACCCGCGCGTGCCGACGCCCGAGAAGGTCCTCGGATTCCGGGTCGGAGACCGTTTCGCCACTCACGGCGAGGTTGCCGCCTACGTGCGCGCGGTCGCCGCGGCCGCCCCGGATCGCGTCCGCGTCGAAACCTACGGGAAGACGCCGGAGGGCCGGGACCTCCTCATCGTCGTCGTCACGTCCCCGGAAAACCTCGCGCGAATGGAAGACCTGGCCGGGAAGATCCGCGCGCTCAACCTCCCCACTTCCGCGAAACCGGCTCCGCCTCCGGCCGACCTGCCCCTCTTCGTCTGGTTCTCCTACGGGGTTCACGGCGACGAGGCGTCGAGTCCCGATGCCGCCATGGCGACGCTTTACCACCTGGCGGCGTCACGCGACACCGAGACCCTCGAGATGCTGCGCCGTGTCGTCCTGACGATGGATCCCATGGTGAATCCGGATGGCCGGATGCGTTACCTCTCCTGGCTCTCGACCGCCGTGACCGGGTCGCCCGATCCGAATCCCGACGCCCGCGAACACCACCCCGCCTGGCCGCGCGGCCGGACGAACCATTTCGGCTTCGACCTGAACCGCGACTGGGCGTGGGTCACGCAGCCCGAGACCCGCGCGCGGATCGCGCGATACCTCCGCACGCCGCCGCAGGTGCACGTGGACTTTCACGAGATGAGCCCCGAGAGCTCGTATTTCTTCCCGCCCGCCGCGGAGCCGCTCCATGCCGGCCTCCAGCGCAACTCGGTCCGTTGGCTCTCGGTCTTCGGCCGCGAGAATGCCTCGGCCTTCGACGCGCGCGGCTGGACCTACTTCGTCCGCGAGACGTTCGACCTCTTCTATCCGGCGTACGGCGACTCGTGGCCCTTCTTCAACGGTGCGATCGGGATGACCTACGAGATGGCGGGCGGACCCGGCGGCGGCCTGGCATATCGCCGGCGGGACGGGTCGGTCCTGACGCTGAAGGAGCGGGCTCTCAAGCACTTCACGACGAGCCTGACGACGTTGAAAACGGCGGCGGCCCACCGCGAGGAGCTGCTGCGCGACTTCGCGGCCGCGCGTTCCGCCTCTTTCGCGGCCGCGGACCGCTACTACCTCGTCTCCGCTAATCAGGACCCGTACCGCCTCCGGCTGTTCCTGGAGACCCTGCGCGCGCAGGGCATCCAGGTGGAGCGCGCCGCCGGAAAGGACGGCGGATCGCTCGTGATCGAGGCGGCCCAGCCGTCCGGAGCTCTCGCCGCGGCGCTGCTGGACGAAAAGGCGGAGCTGCCGGCGAAGTTCCTGGAGGAGGAGCGGACGAAGTTCCTCCGCCGGGAAGACGAGGGCTTCTATGACGTCACGGCGTGGTCCCTGCCGGCGGCGTTCGGGCTTCGCGCGTCCCGCGTGGCCGGCCGTCCTCCCGCCGCAAGCGAGGCGCAGATCCAACCCGGACGCGTCGAGCGTTCCGGCGCCCGCCTCGGCTACCTCGTCCGATCCCCCGGCCTCGCCTCCTTCCCGATCCTCGCGAGGTGCCAGCAGGCTCACGTCGTCGCGTCCGTCTCGGCGAAGAGCTTCCGCCTGGGCGGCGGCACGTATGCCGTCGGCACTCTTTTTCTGCACCGGGAGGGCGCGCCGGCCGACCTCGATTCGATCGTCGCCGATCTCTCGCGCGAGACGAGCGTCGACTTCGTGGGCGTGGATTCGGCGTGGACCGAAGAGGGCATCGCGCTCGGGTCCGAGCGCTTCGTGACGTGGAAGCCGGCCCGCGTCGGTCTCCTGACGGGTCCCGGCATCGACCGTTCCTCGGCGGGCTGGGCGCTCGACGAGTTCTATCGCGTGTTCCGCTATCCGGTCTCGGTGCTCGACGTCGACTCCTTCGACGAGGCAGAGCTCTCGCGCTACGACGCGATCATCCTCCCTGACGCCTCGGCGCGCATCGCCTCCCTGCTCGCCAAGGAGAGCGGCGAGGCGCTGCGGGCGTGGGTCAAGGCCGGCGGCGTGCTGGTCGGGATCGGCGGGGGCGCGGGTCTCCTGCGCGAGAAAGACGTCGGACTTTCCCAGGCCTCCGAGTGGAAGCCGCCGAGGGAGAAGCAAGCCGAGAAGAAGGGCGATGAGGCCTCTCCGCCTTCCGAGGAGAAGAAACCGGCGGCGAAGCCCACGGCCGCGGACGAGGCGGACCTCGAGAACCGCCGGATCCGGATCCCCGGCGCCATCTTCCGGACCCGCGGAAGGGCGGAGCACTTCCTTCTCTTCGGGAGTCCCGACTCTCCGCGGGTGCTGCTCGGCACGGACGCCCCGCTCGTTCCCCCGCCCGACCCGTTCCAGACCGTCGTCTGGATCGAGCGCGACAAGCCCCTCGCATCCGGGCACGCCTGGCCCGAGGCGATCGCGCGCATGTCCGGAACTCCCTACCTGCTCGCGGAGCCCGCCGGAAAAGGATGGGCCATCACCTTCCTGGACGACCCGAACTTCCGGGGATTCTGGCTCGGGACCTCGATCCTCTTCGGCAACGCGGCGATCCTGGGGCCGAGCTTCCAGCCGTAGCCGGCGATCAGCCTTCCCGCATTCGGGTCCGAAGGCTCCGGACCGCGCTCCGGATCTCTCGCGGCTCCGGCTTGAGTCCGCCGACCGTTGGATCCTCGCGCCGGTACCGCACGACCCCGTCGACCACCGTTGCCGCTACGCTCTCGGGCCCCATCGAGTAAACGATCGCCCCATAGGGTTCGGCCGACCAGTCGTCCGGCAGGGACCAGCCGCTTTCCGGATCCAGGATCACGAAGTCGGCGCGCGCGCCGGCCGTGATTCCCTCCGGACCTCCGAGCCCCAGGGCGGCCGCGCCCTGCACGGTCGCCATGCGAACGACGTCGAAGGCGGAGAGCAATCCGGTCTCCTTCCGCACGCCGGGAAGGAGAGCCGCAAGGCGCATCTCGCGGAACGGATCGAGACGGTCGTTGCACCCCGCGCCATCCGAGCCGAGGGCGACGCGGACGCCGGCGCGCGCGAGATCCGGAACCGGGCAGACCCCCGACGCGAGCTTCAGATTGGACGAGGGGCAGTGCACGACCGAGGTCTTCCGCTCCGCGAGAAGGCGGAAGTCCTTTTCGTCGGTGTGCACCGCATGTGCGACGCAGGTCCGGGGACCAAGGAGGCCGACCGCGTCCAGGTAAGCGACGTTCGGCAGCCCGGTGCGCTCTTCCACCAGCGCGCACTCGCCGTGGTTCTCGCTCGCGTGGGTGTGGACGACGAGTCCGCGCTCCCGGGCCAGCTCGGCCGCCGATCGGAGCAAGCCGTCCGTGCAGGAGACCGCGAACCGCGGTGAGACCGCCACGCCCAGGCGGCCGTTCTCCCGGCCGTGCCACCGCGCGTAGAGCCGCTCGGTCTCCGCGAGCCCTTCCTCCGCCGGGGCGCGGAGCGTCGCCGGGGTCGTCCGCGGGTCGTCCATGAGGACGTTCCCGCCGACGTAACGGATTCCGCTCGCCGCGGCCACCGCGAAGAGCGCATCGGTGTGGCGAACGGTCCCCATGTCGAGGATCGCGGTGACCCCGGACGAAAGGCACTCCGCGATCCCGAGGCGGGCCGAAACCGACATCGTCGCTTCGTCGTGGGCGGCCTCGCCCGGCCAGACGTGGCTCTGCAACCAGGGCAGGAGTTCCAGGCTTTCGGGTCCGTTCCGGAGGAGCGTCTGGCAGAGGTGCAGGTGGGCCTGGACGAAACCGGGCATCACCCACTTCCCCCGGGCGTCGAGCCGCTCCACAGGGCCGGGGCCGGACGGATCCGCACGGATTCGACCGTTTTCCGCGAGGACGTCCGTGGACGGTCGGATGTCGCCGGGCGCGGTCAGGCCGAGAAGGGTCCCCCCTTCGATCGAGAGCCGCGTCATGGCGCCGGGTTACGCCGGGATGCGCCGGACCATCACGAGCGTACGGTCGTCGGCGAACGGCTCTCCCTGCGCGTGGTCCTCGAGATCCTTGAGGAGCTCCTCCTCGATCTCGGTAGGACCCTTTCCCACCCGCGCGCCGATGAATTCCTTCAGCCGCGGAAAGCCGAACTCGTCGCCGTCCGGGCTGTTCGCCTCGGTCACGCCGTCGGTGTAGAGGAACAGGAGCTCTCCCGGACCGAGGGTGAACTTCGAGGAGGAGTAGGGCTTCCCAGGGAACAGGGCCAGCGGCAGGCCGTGGGAGGACAGCTCCACCATCGACTTGTCGACCTTGAGAAGGATCCCCGGATTGTGCCCCGCGTTCGTGTACTCGATCTCCCCGTTCGACGGATCGAGCAGCACCAGAATGAACGTGATGAAGCGGTCGGGTCCGGTGCGCCGCGAGATCGCCTCCGACAGGCGGCCGGTCATCTCGGCGACCGGCACCGACTCGTCGGCCCAGGCGTGAAAGGAGGCCTGGAGCGATGCCATCAGGAGCGCGGGCCCGACCCCCTTGCCGCAGACGTCCGCGATGGCCATGTAGACCTTTTTGTCCGAGCGCATCCGGAAGTCGAAGTAGTCGCCGGAGACCTGCCTCGAGGCGGTGTTCGATCCGTGAAGCTCGTAACCCGGAATGGTCGGCGGGCTCTCGGGCAGGAGCCGCTGCTGGATCTCGCGCGCGAGCGCGAACTCCCGGTCCATCTGCTTCTTGTCGGCCACCTCCGCCATCAGGCGGGCGCTCTGGATCTTGGCCGCCGCCACGTTGGCGAGCGAGGTCAACAGGCGGAGGTCCGCCTCCTCGAAGGAGCGGTGTCCGACCTGGCTGTCCACGTAGATGAGACCGACAACCTCGCCCTCGTTCTCGAGCGGCGCCGCGAGCACGGACTTGATGCCGGAGAGGCGGATCGAGTCGGCGAGCGACACACCCGAGCCCGTGGACGTGTCCATGAGGATGAGGCCGTTCCTCTTCTCGACCACCTGCGCCACGAGCGTCTTCGACAGGCGGATGTCGTCGGCGGACATTCCCTCCGCGACGCGCACGACCGCGGGGGTGAGCTCGTTCGTCACGCGCGACCGCAGCAGCACGACGCCGCGATCGGGCATGAGGGTCTCGAAGACCTTGTCCATCAGGAACTTCATGAGCTCGTCGACCGAGACGTCCCGAAGGAGCTCGATCGTCAGCTCGTTGACCACGCGGAGAGACTCGATCAGCTTCGAGAGCTGCTCGGCGGGGAGGCGGGGGTCGGTCTCCTGGTGCTGCGACCGAAGGAGCTCCGCGGAAGCTTTCAGGATCGTGTTGTCGAGAGCATCCACGCCGCCCGCTTCGATGCGCACCCGCGTCGTGGACTCCGACTCCAGCTTCAGGGTCACGCCGCCGAGCGTGATCCGGTCTCCCGCCTTCAGCGGCTGCGGCGCCGCGAGCCGTTCGCCGTTCAGGAACGTCCCGTTCCGAGACCCGAGGTCCTCGACCTGGAGTCCCCCGTTGTCGTCCTTGACGATCCGGGCGTGCTGCCGGGAGAGCATCTTGTCGGAGATCGGGAGGTCGTTCATGGAAGAACGGCCGATGGTGGTCACCGGCTTTTCGAGCGGGAATTTGCGCGCAGCCATGCCGGCTGCGCTGACGTAGACGTAAAACACGATGGTCGAAGGATTCTACTCGGTGTTCCGGAAGAGGCTCTCCGCTGTCCGCTATCCGGCGCTCAGCCGGGCCGACCCGTGTTCCGTGTCCCGTGTCCCGGCCCATCCGGCGGGGTCTTGCGCAAACCGCCTCCTTCTTTTAGAATGTGCGGTTCCATGAAAAAGAACCTGCACCCCGAGTACCAGGAAGTCAACGTTCACTGCGCCTGCGGCGAGACGTGGACCACGTCGTCCACGAAGAAAGAGCTTCGCCTGGAGATCTGCAGCAAGTGTCACCCGTTCTTCACCGGCAAACAGAAGCTGGTGGACTCCGCCGGGCGCGTCGAGCGGTTCCGCAAACGGTACGAGAAGAAGGTCTCGACCGCCGCCTCTTAGATTCGCGGCAGCGCGGTTCCTCCCGCTCGCTCTCCTCTAGCGGCCCGGCTCCCGTCGGGCAGGACTGAGATCTAATCCATGTTCGAGAAGCTCGAGGAGATCCGCCGCAAGTACGAAGAGGTCCGGGCCCGGTTGGCCGACCCGGCCTTCGTGCAGGACCACCGCGCGGTACGGGACGCGCAGAAGACGCTCTCCGAGTTCGAGCCGATCATCGCAAAGAACGAGGAGCACCGGCGGCTCTCGCGCGAGCTCGAGGGCGCGCGGGAGCTCGTGGAGTCCCTCTCACCGGGCGACGAGCTCCATGCGATGGCGGCCGCCGAGCGCGCGGACCTGACCGCGCGGCTCGAGGCGATCGAGGCGGATCTGAAGGTCCTCCTGGTGCCGCGGGATCCGAACGACTCGCGCAACGTGTTCCTCGAGATCCGCGCGGGGACCGGCGGCGAGGAGGCGGCGCTCTTCGCCGCGCAGCTCTTCCGCATGTACCAGAGGTACGCCGAAGCGCGCCGCTGGAAGGTGGAGATCGTCGACCGCGACGACACCGGCATCGGCGGCCTGAAGGCGATCACGGCGCTCATTGAGGGGGACGCGGCCTACTCGCGCCTGAAGTACGAGAGCGGGACACACCGGGTCCAGCGGGTCCCCGAGACCGAAGCCTCCGGCCGCATCCACACCTCCGCCGCGACCGTCGCGGTGCTGCCGGAAGCCGAGGACGTGGACGTCAAGGTCGAGGAGAAGGACCTTCGCGTGGACCGGTTCTGCGCCTCGGGCCCGGGCGGGCAGGGGGTCAACACCACCTACTCCGCGGTGCGGATCACTCATTTGCCGACAGGCCTCGTCGTGCAGTGTCAGGACGAGCGCAGCCAGATCAAAAACAAGGCGAAGGCGCTCCGGGTCCTGAAGGCGCGGTTGCTCGAGAACGAGCGCGAAAAGCGGGAAGGCGTGATCGCGGCCGAGCGCAAGAAGATGGTCGGGAGCGGAGACCGCTCCGAAAAGATCCGCACCTACAACTTCCCGCAGTCGCGCATCACGGACCACCGGATCGGCTTCACGACCCACCGGTTGGCCGACGTCCTGGAGGGCAACCTGGACGAGTTGATCGAACCCCTTTCGGCGCAGTTCCAGGCCGAACGGCTCCGCGACGAAATGGCGCGGGCGTGACGGTCCGCGAACGCCTCTCGGAAGCGCAGACGCGAGCGCGCCGCGCCGGCTCCGACGCGACGCCGTGGGACGCCCGGACGCTGCTCGCGCACGCCGTGGGCCACGGCAAGCCGCTCGCGCTCGATCCGCGCGAAGACATTCCGGCGGAGACGGCCTCGCGTTTCCGGGCCCTCTGGGAACGGCGGCTCTCCGGCGTGCCGGTCCAGCACCTGGTCGGCGAGTGGGACTTCTTCGGCCGGACCTTCTTCGTCGACTCGCGGGCGCTCATACCCCGCCCCGAGACCGAGCTCCTCGTGGAAACCGCCTTGACCGAGGCGCCGGACGCGCTGCGCGCCCTCGACCTGGGAACGGGAAGCGGGATCCTCGCCGTGACGTGGCTCCTCGAACGACCCGGCGCCCGGGCCGTGGCGGTGGACGCGTCCACCGAGGCGCTGGCTCTGGCCGGCGCGAACGCGCGGCGCCATGGAGTAATCGCTCGGCTGACGCTCGTCTCGAGCGACTGGACCTCCGCGGTCTCGCCGCTCCAGCTTTTCGATCTGGCGATCTCGAATCCCCCCTACCTCCTCCTTTCCGAGCGCGCCGGCCTGTCCCCGACGGTCCGCGACCACGACCCCGAGGCCGCGCTCTTCGGCGGAGAGGACGGGCTCGACGACATCCGGATACTCCTCGACGACGTCGCCCGGTACCTGCCGGCCGGCGCTCCCTTCCTGTTCGAGATCGGAGCCGGCCAGTCGTCCGACGTCCGGCGCGAGGTCGCGGATCGCCCGGCCTGGCGGCTCGACCGGATCGTGCCGGACCTCGCCGGCATCCCGCGCGTCGCCGT
>JBBQKV010000083.1:0-12139 GCA_038327245.1 Acidobacteriota bacterium | reverse complement strand
TGGAACGTCATCACGTGGTACTTCGGCATCCCTTCGTCCTCCTCGCACGCCCTGATCGGCGGCTACACGGGGGCCGCGGTCGCCCGGGTCGGCGTCCGCGCGATCGTCCCGGGGGCGGCATGGGTCAAGACCCTCGCGTTCATCGTGCTGTCCCCGCTGATCGGCATGGCGATCGGCTGGATCCTCATGGTAGGCCTCTCGTGGACCTTCCACCGCGCGTCCTACGGATCCGTGGACCGCTGGTTCCGACGGGCACAGCTCGCGTCCGCGGCAGCCTTCTCCTGGTCGCATGGAACCAACGACGCGCAGAAGACCATGGGCATCATCGCCGGGCTCCTGGTGGCGAACCGGACGATCTTCGCCGACGCGTCGCACCCTTTTCACTGGATGTACCTGCCGGACTTGAAGGAGATCCCGCTCTGGATCATCCTGTCCGCGCATGCCGCGATCGCGCTCGGAACCCTGACCGGAGGCTGGCGCATCGTCCGGACGATGGGCACCCGCATCACCAAGCTGAAGCCGTTCTCCGGATTCTGCGCGGAGACCGGCGCCGCCGGAGCGGTTCTCGCCGCGTCCCACTGGGGGATCCCGGTTTCGACGACCCACACGATCACCGGAGCGATCGTGGGCGTCGGCGCCGCGCAGCGCTTCTCGGCGGTCCGGTGGGGCGTCGCGGGACGCATTGTCTACGCTTGGATCCTGACGATCCCGATGGCGGCGGCCATCGGCGCTCTGTCGTACGGCGTGTTGTCGATCTTTTCGCGATGAAGAGTCACCGGATGCGCCGGCCCCTGCTCGGAATCGCCACGGTGGCAATCGCCGCGATGACCGCGGTCGCCCGGGCTTCGGGAGTGCCCGATCCGGCTCCGTTCAACGCGGTCCTGGCGGCGCGCGCCGGCAACGGCGGGTTCGACTATCGCGGGGCGACCGGCCAGGAAAAGAAGCGGCTGGCGGCGTATCTCGCCAACCTGGGCGACGCGAACGCGGCGGGCATGACGGCCGACGAGAAGAAGGCGTTCTACATCAACGCGTACAACGCGATGGCGATTGCGGTTGCCCTCGACCGGTATCCGATCCGGAGCATCCGGGACGTGGACGGGGCCTTCCAGAGGATCGAGCGGCGAGTGGCGGGGGAATCTCTTTCGCTCGATGGCATCGAGAACAGACTGCGCGCGCTGTCCGACCCGCGGATCCACTTCGCGATCGTCTGCGTGTCCGAGTCCTGCCCGCCGCTCGCGCCGCGCGCCTACACGGCGCAGGGGATCTCGGCGGCGCTCGACCGGCAGGCGCGGGCTTTCGTCAACGACCCGAAGAAGAACGAAATCGACCGGAAGAGCGGCCGGATCGCGCTCTCCAAGATCTTCGACTGGAACCGCAAGGAGTTCGAGCGGGACGGCGGCACGCTGACGAAGTACGTCGCCCGCTACAGCAACGACCGCGAGACCACGTCTTGGCTCGCCTCGACCTCGCAGACCCCCGGGTTTCTCGAGTACGACTGGGCCCTGAACCAGCGCTGACCCAAACGGAGTCGCCCCGGGCTCCGTAGAAGCCAGTGACGATCTCCTTTTTCCCAGGGGCCCCGATCGCGGGGCCCTTCTTTTTTGGGGACAGATTTATTTTCTCGGCGTTATGATCCGCCCGCCGAGAAGCCCGAAAATAAATCTGTCCCCTTTTCGCTCGTGATCCGCCTGAAGTTGAAGCGGGACCGGGATCAGTCGGTCCGGCGGCGCCACCCCTGGGTTTTCTCCGGCGCGATCGCGTCGGAGAGCGGAGACGGCTCCGACGGGGTCGCCGAGGTCGTGGACTCGCGGGGAACGCCGCTCGGGCGCGGCGCCTGGTCTCCGAGGTCCCAGATCGTGGCGCGCCTGTGGACTTTCGACGGCCGGGCGCCCGACCCGGCTCTGTTCCGGGAGCGATTCGAGGCGGCCCGGCGTCTCCGCGCGGACCTCCTTCCCCCCGGAACGACGGGCTTCCGCGCCGTGAACTCCGAGGGGGACTTCTGTCCAGGCGTCCTCCTCGACGTCTTCGGAGAGGTCGCGGTGATGGATCTCCTGACGGAGGGCACGAGCCGCTGGCGCGCGGAGCTCGAGGCTGCGGCCCGAGAGACCTTCGCGCCGGATCGCCTGGTCGTCCGCGAGACCGGCTCCGAGCGCGACCGGGGTTTCCGTCCCCGCTCCCCCCGGGAGAGCGCCGGGACGGACGGCGCCGTGCTCGCCGGGTTCCTCGAGAACGGTCTTCATTTTTCGGCCGACGTTTCCTCGGGCCAGAAAACCGGCTTCTACCTGGACCAGCGGGACAACCGCGCGCGGCTCCGCGGGCGCTCGCGCGAACGGACCGTGCTCAACCTGTTCTCGTACTCGGGGTCCTTCTCCGTCGCCGCGCTCGCCGGCGGCGCGCGCCGCGCCGTCGACGTGGACTCCTCGGAGGGCGCGCTCGTCCTGGCGCGCGAACACCGGCGGGCCAACGGATTCTCCGCGGAGGACGCCGACTTCGTCCGCGCGGACGTCTTCGAGGACCTCCGGCGGCGCGTCGAGGACCGGGAGACGTGGGACGTCGTGGTCTGCGATCCGCCGGCGTTCGCGAAGAAACGCGGGGACCTGCGGCGGGCGGCCCGCGGATACCAGGACGTCAACCGGCTGGCACTGTCGCTCGTCGCCCCGGGAGGGTGGCTGCTCACCTGCTCGTGCTCGGGGCTCGTCAACGCGGACCTCTTCCAGAAGATCGTTTTTTCCGCGAGCGTCGAGGCCGGCGTGTCCTTCGAGATATCGGAAAGGCAGGGCGCCGGCGCGGACCATCCCGTTTCGCTTGACTGCCCTGAAGGGGAGTACCTGAAGGGCTTCTGGCTTCGCCGCGCCTCGTGACTGTCGGGAGAATTGCCCTGCTCGGCCCGGCTCCGCCGGATCGCGGCGGCATCGCGCGCGAGACGGCCCTCCTGGCCCGGGAGCTCGCGACCTCGGCGGAGGTTGCTTATTTCACGTTCTCGCGGGCGTATCCCCGGTGGCTCGATCCCCGCCGTTTCGATCGCGCTCCGGGAACCTCCGACTCTCCGGCGGGCGTCCCGGCGCTCGACTACCGCTCCCCCCGCTCCTGGCGCGAGACCGCCCGCCGGATCGCCGCCTTCGAGCCGGACGTCCTGGTCGCGGCGTGGTGGACCTCCTTCTGGGGCGTTCCATTCCGCTCCGTCTTCCGGGCCGTCGAACGGGCCTCTCCGAACGTCCTCCGCGCGCTTCTCTGCCACAACGTGGTGGACCACGAGTCCGGCCCGATCCGCCGCTTCCTCGCGCTGGGCGCGTTCTTTTCAGCCGAAGCCTTCGTCGTGCACGCGGAGACGGACCGCCGGCGTCTCGAGCTCCGGGTGCCGGGGCGTCCCATCGCGGTCCTCCCGCATCCCGTCGTGAGCTCACCCTCTCCGGACCGGGACGCCGCGCGCCGCGAGCTCGGGATCTCGACGCCGCTCGTGCTCTTCCTCGGATTGATCCGCCGATACAAGGGCGTGGACCTTCTGCTGGAGGCGGCGCCCCGGATCGTCCGGGAGACCGGCGCCCGCGTCGCCATCGTCGGGGAGGTCTTTCCGGAAGTGCGACCTCTGGAGGAGAAGTGGAAGCGCAGCCCGGCCCGCGACTCGATCCTGTGGCGCGACGAATACGTCCCGGAGGAAGAGATGGGACGATGGCTGGCGGCCTGCGACGCCGTCGTGCTTCCGTACCGGTACGTGTCCGGCAGCGGCATCGCGGCCCGCGCGATCGCCGCCGGCCGGCCGATGGTCGGCACCTCCGTCGGCGGACTCTCGGAGACCGTGCGGCCCGGCGTCACCGGTGAGCTCTTCGCCGCCGGCGATCCGGACGCCCTCGCGGACGCGGTCCGCAAGGTGATCGAACGCGGGATTTTTTCCTACGAACCGGGCCTGACTCTCGCGGCCCGCGAGAGCTCCTGGGCGAGCTACGTCGAGAGGCTCCTCGCGTTTTTTTCGCGCGTCCGATCCGCGCGGTAAACTGCGGCGCGCCATGGATTTCGAGCTCACCGAAGACCAGTCGCTCCTGCGGACGGCGGTGCGCGAGTTCGCCGAAGAGGTCGTCCGGCCGGGCGCGGCGCGGATCGACCAGAGCGGCGAGTTTCCGCGGGAGGTCTTCGCGCAGGCCGGCGAGCTCGGCCTGGCCGGCGTCGCGGTGCCTGCCGAGCACGGAGGCTCCGGGATGGACACCGTGTCGTACTCGATCGTGATCGAGGAGATCTCCCGGGTGTGCGCCAACACGGGCGTCATCCTGTCGGTGAACAACTCGCTCGTGTGCGATCCGATCGAGAAATTCGGCAGCGACGACCAGAAGCGGCGGTTTCTCACGCCGCTCGCCCGCGGCGAAAAGCTCGGTTGCTTTGCGCTGACCGAACCGGACGCGGGCTCGGATGCCGCGAACCAGAAGACCCGGGCGGTCCTCGAGGGGGACGTCTATCGGATCTCAGGCCAGAAGGTCTTCATCACCTGCGGGCAGGCGGCCGACGTCTGCCTGCTCTTCGCGATGACTCAGCCCGAAAACGGGCCGCGCGGGATTACTGCGTTTCTTGTCCAGGCGGACAGCCCCGGCTTCGACCGGTCGCGGCATCAGATCAAGCTCGGCGTCAATGCGTCCGGCACGGTGGAGATCTTCCTTTCCGACGTCCGGGTTCCGGTCGAGAACCGGCTCGGCCGGGAGGGAGAGGGATTCAAGATCGCGATGTCGACGCTCGACGGGGGCCGGATCGGGATCGCGGCGCAGGCCGTCGGAATCGCGACCGAGGCGTACGAGGCCGCCCTCGCCTACGCCCGGGGCCGGCGGGCATTCGGCCGGGCGATCGCCGAGTTTCAGGCGATCCGGTTCTACCTCGCGGACATGGCGACGGACATCGACGCTGCGCGTCTCCTGACCCGGCGGGCCGCCGCGGCGAAGGACTCCGCCCGCCGTAACGGCGGCCGTTATTCCCTGGAGGCGGCGATCGCGAAGCTCTTCGCGGCCGAGATGGCCCAGAGGGTCACGACCCGGGCTCTCCAGATTCACGGGGGGTACGGCTACACGAAGGAATACCCGGTCGAGCGGAACTTCCGCGACGCCCGGATCACCGAGATTTACGAGGGCACGAGCGAGATCCACCGACTCATCATCGCGAGAGAGATCTTCAAGGACAGCGGGCTGACGATCGGATGAGGCCGGGCTTAGGACTTAGGACTTAGAACTTAGGACTTTCCATGCCTCAAACACGCATGTTCCGGGACCGCGTGGTCTCGATGGAACAAACTCTCGAGGGGGGCGAGAAGCACCTCGAGCTCCTGAAGACCCTGTGCCGGGAAGCGCTGCCGGATTTCGAATACGTGGCGCACAGCCTCGACCACGAGCGAGACCTGTTCGTGATGGAGCTCTCCGCGCCGGACGGCCGGCTCCGCCGGATCGGATGGACCCGAATGGTCCTCTACGACGCCGAGCGGATCCCGGTCCTCTCGGGCGATCCCGCGGGGGGCCTACGCGAGAGGATCGTTCAGTTCATTCGCGCCCGAGCCAGCCGGCCCGAGGTCGTCGTGACGTTTCGCCACCTCGAGGATGGTTGGGTGGACACTCCGGAGCCGCGACGCGACCGGGGGCGCCGCCGGCGGAGGGGCCGGGGCGAGGCGAAGGGCGGCGCACCCGAGAGGCCGGGCGGGCGGCGGCCGGCGCCGGGGCAGGCCCCATCCCCGTCTCCGAAAGTCTCGCGGCCGCCGGGACGACCCGCGGCACGGCCGGCCGCCCCGCGACCGGTTGCCGCCGCCGGCCCGCCCGCGGCCGGAGCGCCGGTGGCGGGGACACCTGCGGAGTCCGTCCGGCCCGACGGGCGACGCCGACGCTCCCGACGGCGCCGCCGGGGAAGAGGTCCGGGAGGCGGAGGGGCGCCCGTGCCGCCGGCCTCCGCTCCATGAACTTCGATCTCTCCGAGGATCAATCTCGCATCCGGGACGCCGTTCGCGAATTTGCCGAGGGCGAAGTCGCTCCGGGCGTTCCCGAGAGGGAAAAGGACGAGCGGTTCCCGCGCGAGCTCGTGCCGAAGATGGGGGAGATGGGGATCCTCGGGATGATGGTTCCCGAAGAGCACGGCGGCGCCGGACTCGATGCGCTGTCCTACATCCTCGCCGTCGAGGAGCTCGCCCGCGTGTGCGCGTCGACCGCGGTCATCATGTCCGTGAACAACTCGGTCTTCTGCTATCCGGTCTGGAAGTACGGCTCGGACCGGCAGAAGAGCGAGATCCTGTCGGAAGTCGCCTCCGGCCGATCGCTCGGCGCGTACGCGCTGTCGGAGCCGCAGTCCGGGTCTGACGCGGCGAACCAGAAGACCCGCGCTCGCCGGGACGGCGACCACTACGTGCTGGACGGCTCGAAATCCTGGATCACGAACGCCGGGGAGGCCCGCTGGTATCTCGTGATGACGATGACCGAGCCCGAGCTCGGCACCCGCGGCATCACCGGATTCCTGGTGAGCGCCGCGGATCCGGGCGTGCGGATCGGCGCGCCCGAACCCAAGATGGGCTTGCGGGCGTCGAAGACCGCGGCCGTCTATCTCGACGAAGTCCGGGTGCCCGCCTGGCGCCGGCTGGGAGAAGAGGGGCAGGGCTTTCCGATCGCCATGGCGACGCTCGACCACTCCCGGATCGGCATAGCGGCCCAGGGGCTCGGGATTGCGCAGGCCTCGTACGAGGCCGCGGTCGAGTATGCCCGGACCCGGGAGACGTTCGGCCGGAAGATCGCCGAGCACGAGGCGATCGCCTTCCAGATCGCGGACATGCGGGTCCAGATCGAAGCCGCCCGGTGGCTGACGTACCGGGCCGCCGTGCGCTCCGAGATTCCCGGAGTCCGGATCTCGAAGGAGTCCTCGATGGCCAAGGTTTTCGCCACCGAGATGGCGAACGTGGTCGCTGCGCGCGCCGTGGCGATCTTCGGAGGCTACGGGTACTCGCGCGAATACCCGGTTGAACGCTACTATCGCGATGCACGCGTGACGACCATCTACGAAGGAACGAGCGAGATCCAGCGAATCGTGATTTCGAAGAACATCCTGGCGGGACGATGAGCGACCCCGAAGACGGAGCGCCGCCGCCCCCCGCCCCCGCGCCGGAGAGCGCGCCCACGCCTCCTCGATCCGAAGCGGGTTCCCCGGGCGGGCGGAAGCCGGCGCGCCCGAACCTGTCGGTGGAGCGTTCCGCGGTCACACACGATCATGCCGGGTACACCTTCCGCCTCGAGCCGACCGACCTTGCGAACCTGCGCGAGCTGCCGGGGGCGCGGGGCCGCACCGACGAGGAGCTCGGCGCCGAGTTCCTGCTGGCGCACGGCGACCGGCTCGCGGCGGCGATTGCGGACGATCTGCCGGCCGCGTCGCGGGTGCGGGTGCTCGTCGACCCGTACTCCCGGCAGGCCTTCCTCGCGGTCGAAGACCGGGTCCGGGGGATTGTTAGTTTCTAGGGACGGGACACGGGACACGAGTCCCGGCTCACAGGTCGGCGCTGAAAACGAGCACGCCTTCGCGTGACAGGTGCGCCCGGGCCTGGTGTCCATCGACGCGCACCGAATACTCGCCGGCTGCGGCGCCGGCCGAGGCCAGCGCATCGGCCCAGCCCTCTGCGCGCGTCCGGAGAAACTCCTCCGCCACGGCGGGCTCTTCGCGGCCTTCGAAGTCGGGGAGGGCCTTGACCGCGCCCGCGCCGGCGGCGTCCAGCACGAACGTGAACCCTTCCTTCTCGAACCGGTAGCTGCGGTCCTTCCTCTCCGATCCCGTCATTCCGGGGAATTTTAGCGGTCCCGCGCCGCTTTTTCCGTCTCGATGTCCCCGAAGAAACGCCGTATCGCTCTCGGGCTGTGCGCCCTCCTCGTCGCCGGTTCCGCCCGGGCGGAACGGATCCGACACCATTTCGACTCGGATTCCGCGGGGAGGGCCCCGGGGTTCTTCGATACCGTGGTCTGGGGATCACCGGGAGAAGCGGAGTGGAAGGTGCTGGCGGACATGAATCCGCCTTCCACGCCCAACAAGCTCCTGCAGACCCTCGCCAACCGTCCGGCCGGCTCGATCGCGGTCGCGCTGCGGAGGACCTACACCTTCCAGGACGGGAACGTGTCGGTCGCGCTCCGAAAGGGTCCGGGGCGGTCCGGCATCGCGCTACGCGCCGCCGGAGAGAAGAATTTTCTCGTCCTGTTCGTGGACATCGCGAGCGGAGACGCCCGGCTGCTGTCGTACCGCGGCGGGAAACCGACGGAGCTCGCGCACGGAAGCGCCGACGTCGACCAGGAGTGGGGCAAGCTCTCGATCACCGCGGCCGGGCCGCAGATCTCGGCGGCGTGGAACGAGAAGCCGCTCCTGACGGCGACGGATCCTCATCCCCAGGCGGGACGAGTCGGTCTCGCGACGGCCGGACCCGGCAGCGTCTCGTTCGACGAATTCGTGTTCGAGCCGGCGCCGGCGCGCTGACACCTTTCCCCTCTTTCGCGTCCCGCGTTCCGGGTCCCGCCCGTCCGGGCAACCGCCCGTGAAATACTCGGCCTCCTGAAAGCCCTTTCGCTCGCGGGTCTCCTGCTGATGGCCCTGGCCCTGGTGGGCCTCCTCGCCCTCGATTCCCTTTTCGCTCACTCGCCCGCCGGCATCGGGCTCCAGGCCGCAGCGATCGCGCTGATGGCGTGGGCCCGGCTGACGTTCGGACGCCGGAGCTTCCATCCCGGCGCGGATCCCACGGCCGGCGGTCTCGTGACCAACGGACCCTACCGCTTCATTCGACACCCGATCTACGCCGCCGCGTTGCTGTTCGGCTGGACGGGTGTGCTGTCGAACTGGTCGCCCCGCGCGGCCGGGCTCGGCGTGTTACTCGCGGTGGGAGCGCTCGTCCGGATGCTCTGCGAGGAGCGGATGGTGGTCGAGCGTTATCCGGAATACCGGGAGTACTCCCGGGCCACGAAGCGGGTGGTGCCCTTCCTCTTCTGAGGCCCTCGGCGCCTCAGGGCGCGACCGAGGTCACGAAGCGGAATTTCCCCCCCTCGACCTTGAGTATGACCGCGGGCTTGATGGGGTTGCGGTCGGCATCCATCGTGATGCGCCCCGTCACACCTTCGAAGTCCTTCGTCTCGGCGAGCGCGTCGCGGACCCGTTTCCCCTCGGTCGATCCGGCACGCCGGATGGCGTCGGCCAGGAGCCGGACGGCGTCGTAGGAGAGAGCCGCGATCGAGTCGGGATCGGCGCCATACCGCTTGTGGTACGCGTCCACGAAGCGGCGGACGGACGGGGACGGATCGTCCACCGAATAGTGGTTCGAGAAGTAGGAGCCTTCCACCGCCGGACCTCCGATCTCGGCCAGCTTGGGAGAGTCCCAGCCGTCCGCGCCGAGAAGCGTGGCCGTGACGCCCAGGGATTTCGCCTGCCGAGCGACGAGGCCGGCGTCCGTGTAGTAACCGGGCACCACCAGGACGTCGGGATGGAGGGCGCCGATCGCGGTGAGCTGAGCCGAGAAGTCGCTGTCGCCCTCGGCGTACTTCAACTCGCCGACGACGCGGCCTCCCAGCTTTTCGAAACCCTGACGGAACGCTTCGGCGAGACCGACGCTGTAGTCGTTTCTCGCATCGACCAGCATCGCGGCGGTGCGCGCGTTCAGCGTGCGGAAGGCGAACGAGGAAAGAACTCCGCCCTGATAGGAGTCGATGAAGCAGACGCGGAAGACGTAGTCCCCCTTCTTCGTCACCTCCACGTTCGTCGAGGAGGGGGAGATGATCGGAACGCCGTAGCTCTGCGCGATCGGAGCTGCCGCCAGCGTGCGGGAAGACGCGTTCTCACCGATCAGCGCGACGACGTGGTCGCGGGTGATGAGCTTCGAGACGGCCGACGCCGCCTCCGACGCCTCGCCGCGGTCGTCTTCGACGACGAACTCGACGCGCTTTCCGAGAACTCCTCCGGCGGCGTTCAACTCATCGGCCGCGAGCGCCGACCCGTTCTTCCCGGACAGCGCGAACGTGGCGGTCGGACCGGTCAGCGCTCCGAAAAAGCCGACCTGGATTCCCTCGGCTCCGGGCGCCTTCTCCCCGCCGCATGACCAGAGGAGCAACGGTCCGGCGACCGACAGAACGGCGACCAGAGAGCGGCGGCCCATCACGCGCGGATTATATGAAGGCGGGATTTCCGGCTGATAGGCTACCGTCCCGAATGGACCCGTCGAAGACGTACGACGTCGCGATCATCGGCTCCGGTCCCGGCGGCTACGTCGCCGCGATCCGGGCGGCGCAGCTCGGCATGTCGGTCCTGATCGTCGAGAGGGAGTCGCGGCTGGGCGGCGTCTGCACGCTGCGCGGATGCATTCCGACGAAAGCGCTTCTCCACACGGCCGACCTCCTGGAGGAGGCCCGGCATGGCGCGGAAGTGGGCGTGGCGGCGCGCGAGGTCCGGCTGGACCTTCCGGCGGCGATCAAGCACAAGGAAAAGATCGTCCGGCAGTCGACCAATGGCGTCTCCTACCTGATGAAGAAGAACAAGGTGGACGTGGCGACGGGCTTCGGGCGCCTCGCCGGTCACGGGAAGGTCGCGGTCGCCGCGGCCGACGGCGCCGAGACCACCTTTTCCGCGAAGAACGTGATCATCGCGACGGGTTCGGCGCCGCGCTCGCTGCCGGGGATCGAGATCGATCACAAGGCGATCCTCTCCTCCGACTCGATCCTGGAGCTGACCGAGATCCCGAAGTCGCTCGTGGTCATCGGGTCCGGCGCGGTCGGCGTCGAGTTCGCGTCGATGTATGCCCGGTTCGGATCGAAGGCCACGGTGGTCGAGATCCTGCCCCGCATCGTCCCGCTCGAGGACGAGGAGGTCTCCCGCGAGCTCGCGGCGTCCTTCAAACGGGGGGGGATCGCGGTGTACGTGGATACCCGGGTCGAGAAGGTGACCGTGAACGACGCGGGAGCGGAGGTGCTGGCGCGGTCCTCGGGCGGCAAGACCGAGATGTTCCGCGCCGAGAAGGTGCTGCTCGCCGTGGGACGCAAGCCCCTCTCCGAGGGGATCGGGCTCGAGGCCCTGGGCGTCGCGACGGACCGCGGCTACATCCGGGTGGACCCGTGGATGCAGACGAACGTCCCCAACGTCTATGCGATCGGGGACGTGGTGCCCACGCCCTGGCTCGCCCACGTCGCGTCGGCGGAAGGCGTCGTCGCCGTCGAGCGCATGGCGGGCGGGGAGACGCGGCCCTTGAACTACGACCAGGTTCCGGGGTGCACGTACTGCGCGCCGGAGGTCGCCTCCATCGGATTGACGGAGGCGGCGGCGCGCGAACGCGGCCACGACGTCGTGGTCGGGAAGTTCCCCTTCTCGGCCAACGGCAAGGCCCGGATCGTCAACGAGACCGCGGGCTTCGTGAAGATCGTGGCCGAGAAGAAGTACGACGAGGTGCTGGGCGTGCACATCGTGGGACCGAAGGCGACCGAGTTGATCGCGGAGGCGGGCGCCGCGCTGAAAATGGAAGCGACGTCGGAAGAGCTCGTCCGGACGATCCACGCGCATCCGACGCTGTCGGAAGCGATGCACGAGGCGGCCGAAGCCGTCTCGGGCCACGCCCTCCACATCTAGGGGAGGCGGGAGGCGGCCTACTCGGGCGAGGCGGTCCGGCCGGTCGTGCCCGCGTTCGCGGCGGAGGCAGCATCCCGGGCGCGACCCATGCCCATGTTCGACCGCATGCCGGCCGCCGCCCCGCTGCGGGGGCCCTCCATGGCGAGGCTCCCGATCGTCCGGGCAGTGGTGGGAACCGTAGCCGCGACCGCGGCCGGCGACATCCGGCCGACCTGTTTCACCGTCGACTTACGCACGCTCGAGAGCGTGCCGGTCGGGTATTGGTGGAAGAGGTAGACCGTTCCCTTCAACACCGGCAGATCACGCGAAATCAACTTCTCCGAGGAGACGAGTTCGATCTGGTAGAGCGGGGGCGCGGGAGCGGCCACGACGGGCTGGAGCTTCTGCTCCGCTCCGAGCGCGAAAGCACACGCGATCAGGGCTCCGGCAGCGAATAGACGTTTCGCCATGACCTGTCTCCTTGTGCGCGGAAAGTTATCACTTTTTTTGATCGGTCATTCTGAGTCCTTCCCGATGTCATCCTGAGCGAAGCGAAGGATCTCTGGCTTTTCGAGAGATC
>JBBQKV010000082.1:0-12344 GCA_038327245.1 Acidobacteriota bacterium | reverse complement strand
CCGCTCGTGCAGTACGTGGTCGAGGAGGCCAAGGCCGCGGGCATCGAGCGGATCGTGATCGTGACCGGGCGGGGCAAGAACGCTATCGAGGACCACTTCGACACGTCCTTCGAGCTCGAGAAAATGCTGGAGGAGCGCGGCAAGGACGACCTGCTCGCGATCGTGCGCGAGATCTCGGACCTGATCCCCGTCTCGTACGTCCGCCAGAAAACGGCGCTCGGCCTGGGCCACGCGATCCTCCAGGCCAGGGACCTCGTCGGAAACGAGCCGTTCGCGGTCCTCCTCGGTGACGACATCGTGGACTCCGCCGAGCCCTGCATCGGCCAGATGATGCGTCTCCGGGAGAAGCGCGGGAATCCGGTCATCGCGATCCAGGAGGTCGCGCCGGCCGAGACCCGCCAGTACGGGATCGTCGCGGGCGAACGCGACAGCGAGTCCGAACGGGTCGTCCGCATCACGGGGATGGTCGAAAAGCCGGCGCCCGAGGACGCGCCGTCGAACCTGGCGATCATCGGCCGCTACATCCTCCCTCCCGAGATCTTCGAGATCCTGGAGGCGACCCGGTCCGACGTCGGAGGCGAGATCCAGCTCACGTCCGCGCTCTCGACACTGCTGGAGGCCCGCCCCATCGACGGTTGCCTCTTCGAGGGAAAGAGATACGACGCCGGCGACAAGCTCGGTTTCCTCAAGGCAACGGTGGAGTTCGCGCTGAAGCGGGAGGACCTGGGGGGAGACTTTCGGAAATACCTGGCGAGCCTCGATCTGAAGTAGCTGTCAGCTATCAGCTCGGAGCTTTGGACTTCGAGGTCTTTGGTTTTTCTTTCTTCGTCTTCTCGGACTTCTCGGATTTGTCCGACTTCTCGGACTTGTCAGACTTGTCGGACTTGTCACTTTTTTCCGCCTTCTCCGCCTTTTCGGAGCCTTCCTTCGTATCCGCCGCGGCCTCCCGGGACTTCTGTTCCCCGCGGGCTCCGGCGTAGTCCGTCACGTACCAGCCGCTTCCCTTGAACTGGATCGCCGGCGCCGAGAACGCCTTCTTCAACTTCCCACCGCAGTGCGGGCAGATCCGGAGCGGTCTCTCTCCGACGCGCTGGATCGCCTCGGTCCTCTTCTTACAGCTCTGGCAGTCGTATTCGTATATCGGCATGGGAGAGAGTCCCCGGAGCGGCTACGTGTCTTCGCCGAGTGCTCCACCCTCCGTTTTCCATTGTAGCTTTCGCACGCCGGTGCCCTCCCGGATGCGGACGAGGTCGAGACAGAAGAAGGCATAGAGCGATCGGACGTTCTCTTTCTCGGTCTCGGGTCCCGTCTGACAGAGAACCTTCACCGGCGTCCGGCCGTCGACCAGCCCCAGGAAATCCGACTCCCCGTCGTCGAAGAGGCCGGGCGGGACGTCCATGCCCGTCCGCTCCAGCACGGAGTGACCGGCGCCCAGCCGCTCGACGAAACGCCGGACCGAATGGGCCCGGTGGATGCCTCGGACGACGAGCTCCGGAATGGACAGGTCGAGCCGGACCGGGCTGTCGTCGGCCCGCGACCCGACCTCGAAGAGAACCCCCCCGCTGTCCCACTCGAAGGCGCCCCACAGGATCGCGCGGACCTGCTCGGCGACCGCGGCCTCCAGTGTCGCCTGGTCGACGAGCTCCAGGCGAAGCAGGACCTGACCCAGGCGGATGCTGTCCCCCGCGAGTCGCTCCTCCGCGCTGTGCACGGCTTCTTCCGGCAGAGTCCCGCGGCGGATCAGGTAGGTTCCGAGCCGGACCTCCGGTTCCTCCGACGTCGCGAGGACGACCGCGCCGCCGTCCAGGTAAACACGCCGGACCCGGGCGCCGCGTCCGATCGACAGCAATCCCGGCACGCGATACCGCCCGATCGTCGCGAGGATCTCGGGCAGCGGAGTGGCAGCGAGATCCCCCCGATACTCGAACTTTTTCTCCATGAATGGGTTTCCGAACATGGTAACCGAACTGTCCGCCGTCTCCCCGATGACCGGCATCTACAATCCGCGGGTGCACACGGTTTCGCAGGCTTACGCGATTGTCGACGCTACGGTCTCGTCCTCCGCCGCGGAGATGGTCCCACTCGGCGACGCGCTCGGCCGCGTTGTTGCCGGCGACGTCGTTTCCGACGTCGACTGGCCGCCGTTCGATACGTCCGCGATGGACGGATACGCGCTCTCCACTCGGGATGCATCGGGCGAAGCGCGCCGCCGGGAACGGCCCGGCCTCGTCGCGGCGGGCGACGGGATTCCTCCGCCGCTCGAGGCGGGAGAGGCCGTGCGCCTGATGACCGGTGCGCCGCTCCCTCCCGGCGCGGACGCGGTCGTCCCGGTCGAGGAGAGTCATCCCGAGGCCGGCGTGGTCCGATTCGATCGCGAGCCGCGGGCCGGCGCGCACCTCCGCCTCCGCGGAGAGAGCATCGCCGCGGGAACGGTCCTGCTTACGCCGGGACAGCGGCTCGACCCGTCCGCAGTCGCGCTCGCCGCGCTCGCCGGTGCGGATCCGGTGAACGTCCGGCGTCGGCCGCGCGTGGCGATCGCGACCACCGGCAACGAGCTCGTCCCGGCGCGTGAAAAGCCGCGCGAGGGACAGCTGCGGGATTCCAACGGGCCGATGCTCGCCGCGCTCTGCCGGGCACGCGGCTGGCCCGCGACCCTGCGCGCGCCGGTCGCCGACGAGGCTTCGGCGGTCGAGAATCTCTTTGCCGCCGGGGAGCGTGATTTCGACGTCCTCCTGACGAGCGGGGGCGTGTCGGCGGGCGACCTCGATCTTCTGCCGCCCGCCGCCGAGCGCGCCGGATGGGAGATCCTCTTTCACCGCGTCTCCGTCCGGCCGGGAAAGCCGATCGCGTTCGCCCGGCGAGAGGGATGCTTCTGGTTCGGCCTGCCGGGCAATCCCGTTTCCGCGTCGGCGTGTTTTCACCTGTTCGTGCGCCGGGCGCTCGACCGGTTCGAGGGCGCCGCCGACCCGGGGGCGCCGCACGTGCGGGCGCGCCTGACACAGGACCTTCCCGCCGCCGGGCCGCGGGAGACCTACCGCGACGCCCGGCTCTCCGACGGCGAGGCGGACCGTCTCGTGGAGCCGCTCGACAGCGCCGGCAGCCACGACCTTCTCTCCCACGCGCGCGCCAATGCCCTCATCCGGATTCCCGCCCGCGGCGAACCGCTTCCCGCCGGCTCGATCGTGACATGCGTGCTTCTCGAGCGTTGACGAGAGAGAAGCGCCTGGAGTTCGCGGCGCGCCGCGAGCGGCGGGCGGCCGAGGTGCTCCAGCTGCGCGCGGTCACGTCCGACGGCGTTGCGATCGCGTACACGCTCTGGAGGCGGCCGTCCCGGGAGCTCATCATCCTGGCGCCCGGCTTCTGGAGGCGCCGCCTCGGGCGCGAAAACCTCTATCTCGCGACGCACTTCTCGCGCCGCGGGTACGACGTCGCGGCGCTCGACTTCCGCGGACATGGCGGGAGCGGCGGCGCGTACGCGTTCGGCGACGCCGAGGCGATGGACCTGGCCGCGGTCGCGGAGGCGCTGGCGGGCGAAGGCCGGCCGTACGAGCGCTTCGCGGTGATCGGTCTCTCGATGGGAGGCTCGATCGCCGCCGAGACGCTCGCGCGGAATCCGGGCCTGCCCTGTCGTGGCCTGGTGATGATCTCGTCGCCGGCCGACGTGCGCGCGCTCAAACCGCGCCCCCTCTCGCGCGACGCGATTCGCCAGCTCCGGTTGCGCCACGCGCTGCGGGTGCCGCGGATCGCGCTCCGCCGGCTGCGGGGTCCCCGGCCCACCGCGGCCGAAGCGATCGCGACGCTGACGATTCCGAAGCTGATCGTGACGGCGAAGGGCGACTGGCTCGTCGACCCGTCCCACGGGCAACTCCTCGCGGAAGCGGCGGCCCCTCCCGTCGAATACGTGAACTTCGATCTCCCGGGGTCGCTGCACGCCGACTCCCTCGTCAAGTTCGTGCCGCTCACTTTGCTGCGGGTGCTCGACCGGTGGTTCGCGCGGTATGCACCGTCTTAGGACGGGACACGGGACACGGGACACGTTTAGTTTTTCCTAAGTTGCGAATCGCGCATGGAGCGTGCAAGTAAGATCCGCGCCGTGCGAGAACGCCGCGTCGTCGTCACCGGAATGGGATGCCTGTCCCCCAACGGGAACAGCCGCGAAGCCTTTGCGGACGCCCTCCGGCAGGGGGCGAGCGGCGTCGACCGGATCTCTCTCTTCGATCCGGAGGGGCTGCCCGTCACGATCGCGGGCGAGCTCAAGGGATTTGACCCGACCGCGTGGATCGGCCGGAAGGACATCCGCCACGTCTCGCGCGCGGTCCCCATGGCGATTGCCGCGTCTTCGGAGGCCCTCGAGGACGCCGGGATCGACCCGGCGACGCTCTCTCTCGACGAGCGCCGCGAGATCGGAGTCGTGCTCGGGACCGGCGGCGGCGCGATCGAATTCACCGAACGGATGTACCACCTCTACTACACGAACCAAACGAAGAAGGCCTCCATCTACTCCATCCCCTCCGGCACGATCGGGACCCTTTCCTCCGAGATCTCCATGCAGTTCGGCCTGCGGGGCCTCTCCCACGTGGTCTCCACGGGTTGCGCCTCGTCCACCGACGCTCTCGGATACGCGTTTCACGCGATCAAGTTCGGGACCGGCGGCGACGTGCTGCTCGCCGGGGGCGTGGATGCGACCGTGGTCCGGGGGATCATGGAAGGCTTCGTGATGATGCGCATCGTCTCGACCGCGTGGGAGCGGGAGCCCTCCCTCGCGTCGAGGCCCTTCTCGGTCGACCGGGACGGCTTCGTTCTCGGGGAGGGAGCGTGGATGTTCGTGGTCGAAGAGCGCGAACGGGCGCTGGCGCGCGGAGCGAAGATCTACGGCGAGATCCGCGGCTACGGCGCAACGTGCGACGCCCACCACCGGGTGCGTCTCGACGAGAGCGGGGAGGAGCCCGCGCGCGCGATGTCGCTGGCCCTCGAGGAGGCGAAGCTTCCGGCCGACGCGATCGGCTACCTCGCGTACCACGGCACGTCGACCCTCCTGAACGACCGCGTCGAGACCCGGGCGGTGCGCCGGGCCTTCGGCCGCTCGGCGGAGCGGCTCCCCGGCTCGTCGATCAAGTCGATGATCGGCCATCCGCAGGGGGCCTGCGGCGCAGCCGGCGTCGCGGCGACTCTGCTCGGCATGCGCGACTCGTTCCTTCCTCCGACGATCAACCTGAAGACGCAGGATTCGGAGTGCGACCTCGACTACGTGGCCAACGAGTCGCGCGGGACGTCCTTCGAGCACGCTCTCTGCAACTGCATCGGGTTCGGGTCGAAGAACAGCGCCCTGGTGATGTCGCAGGGGTGAGTCTGCTCGTTCCGCCTCGGCGTCCCTCCGAGGAAATACTCGACGATCCCGCGATCTCCTGGGAAGAGATGTCCCGCTCGCTCGCGGACCTTTCGCTCGTCAACCGCTGGCTGGGCAGCGCGCGGGCGCTGGAGGGATTTCTCGTCCGGGAGATGCGCCGCCTCGACGTGGCGCGCCCGGTTCTCCTCGACGTCGGAGCCGGCTCGGCCGACGTCTCGCGCCGGCTGGCCCGCTCGCTCGCCCGGGCCGGACGGCCCGCCCGGGTGCTCGCGTGCGACGTCCAGTGGCGGCACCTGGTCGCCGGACGGCGGATGGCGGGCGACGATTTTCCGTCGGTCTGCATGGACGCGTTTGCGCTGCCGTTCCAGGAGAAATCGGTGGACTGGATCGTTTCCACGCTCTTCTTCCACCACTTCTCCCCCGAGGAGAACGCCCGGATGCTCGCGTCCTTCGCGCGCACCGCCCGGTACGGCTTCGCGATCCTCGATCTCCGGCGCCACGTTCTGCCGATGGCGGTCGTCTCGGTCGCCGGGCGGCTCTTTTTCCAGACGCGGATCTCGGTCTGCGACGGCGTGGCCTCGGTGAAGCAGGCCTACACTCCGGACGAAGCCCGCCGCATCGCGGGCGACGCGGTCGCCGGCGCCCGTGTCGACCCCGTGTTTCCGTTCCGGTTCCTCGTCTCGGCCCCGGGGGCCTGATCGAGACCGCCGACGCGGTCGTCGTCGGCGCCGGTCCGGCCGGATCGGCGGCGGCCACCGTCCTGGCCGGCCACGGCCGGCGGGTTCTGCTTCTGGAGAAGGACTCCTTTCCGCGCCATAAGGTCTGCGGCGAGTTCCTCTCGGCCGACGCGCTGCCGAGCCTGGAGCGCGTCGGCGCCCGGGATCTCGTGCTCCGCGCCACTGCGGAGCGCATGACGCGCGGGACGCTCTACCTCTCGGGCGGGCGCGCCGTCGCCTTCCCGCTCCCGGAGCCGGCTCTCGGGATCTCGCGATTCCTTCTCGACGATCTCCTGGCGAAGCGCGCCCGCGACGCCGGTGCCGGCGTGCGCTTCGGGGTCCGGGTCGTCTCGGCTGAGCCGGCCGGCGGGACCGCGTTCCTCGTCCGCTTCGTCCAGGACGGCAACGAGCACTCGGTCGAAGCCCGGGCGGTCATCGGCGCGTGGGGCCGCTGGGATGCGCTCGACCGATCCCTCGCCCGCGGCTTCCTGCGCGGATCCCGTTTCTTCGGCTGGAGCCACGACTACTCCGATCCGTCGAGTTCCCTCGCGGGCGAGGTGCGCCTCTACCTATTCTCCGGCGGCTACTGCGGCCTCTCGCGCGTCGAGGAGGGCGCGGTCAACCTGGGGGGAGTCGTCTCCGAGACGGCGTGGAAGCGCGCCGGCGGCGGCTGGCCCGCCGTGCTGGCGGGGGCGCGCCGCTCGAACGCGCGGCTCGACTCGGACCTTTCGGCCCTCGTCGCCGGACCGATCGGCTTCCTCGGCACCGGGCCGGTCTTCTTCACCGCCAAGCCTCCGATCGAGAACGGCATCCTCATGGCCGGGGACGCGGCGGGCGTCCTCGATCCCTTCTCGGGACAGGGCCAGTCCGCGGCGCTCGCGAGCGGGATCCTCGCGGCGGAGACGGTCGAGCGGCAACTCTCGGGCGAGCTGTCGCGGGAGGAGTGCGCGCGCGCCTACGCGGACGAGTGGCGCCGGCGCTTCGCCCGGAGGTTTGCCTGGAGCGCGGCGTTCCGGCGGCTCATCTTGAACCGCGGAATCGGCGCCCTCGCGGGGCGACTCGCCGGAGAAAGGATCGTCCGGTTCGCGATCGCGGCGACCCGGCGCTAGAGGCCCCGCGCTCCCTCCGGTGTGAAGATCTTCGGATCGAGGCGGGCCTTCCGGTAGTCGCGGTACTCCAGCCGCGTGAGCACGCCGGAGGCCGACGCCGATCCCAGGAGCTCCCGCACCTCCATCTCGGCGACGACCGTCTTGCCCGCCAGCTGACGGAACCGGGTGAACGTCACGGCGCGCGCTTCCTTGCCGGAAGCAAGGAAGAACCGCACGCGGCACGGCGTCTTTTCCGGTTCGTTCACGGAGAGGAGAATGCGCGGGAAGCTCACCCTCGGGGACTTCGCGGTCAGCTCCAGGACGCGGCAGGCGTTTCCACCGACGGTTTCGGTCTCCCCCGTTGCCTTCGCGGTGTAGTCCTCGGAGAACCGGAGCCGCGCGACGTCTCCGAACGAGGCGCCGCCCAGGAGCCGCTGGTTCGCGGTGATCGGCACCGGATGGGTCGAGCCCGGGACCAGGAGCCACATCCGGTCGCCGTTCGTCAACACCTTGCGCCCGCCGTTGCGGCCGCCGCGGAAGACGATCAGCCCGCGATCCCGCCCCTTCACGTAGACGTCGAAGTCGGCGCTCGCCGCCTCCTTCCCGTTCGTCACCTGGGTCGCGCGGGCGGAGATGATCGCCTCATCGAACGCGTTGCGCGTGGCGTCCACGGCAGCGAGGAGGCCGGTCAGGTCGCCGGAGCTCTGGGGAAACGCGGACGTTGCGGCCAGCGCGAGGGCGAGGAAGATCGCGGCTGTCTTCATGCTCTCTCCAACAACTTCCCCCCGGATTCGTCTTCCCTCTGGACTGTGGCGGGTGCAGGCTAATACGGATGCGGGTGCAGGCCCCTTCGGGACCTGTCCCCGCGACTTGCTTAGGCCTGTCCCCGCGACTTACACATGGGTCAGCGCTTCGACGATCGAGATGCGCGAGGCGCGCCGCGCCGGAAACCACGAGGCGACGAGCATCGTCCCGACCATCGCCGCGATTCCCGCGGCGTACGCGAGCGGGTAGAACTTCACGTTGATCGGCAACCCGTGGGTGGCGCCGGGCGGCGGCGGGAGGATGATCCCCGAGGCGTTCAGGATCGTCCGGATCACGAGAGCGACGAGCGCTCCCGCGACGCAGCCGACGATCGCCAACATCGCGCCCTCCGCCAGAAACATCGTCTGGACTCTCCCCGGCCGGGTGCCGATCGCGCGCAGCGTGCCGATCTCTCGCGTGCGCTCGGTTACGGACATCGTCATCACGATCGCCGCGGAGAGGATGACGATGACGACGAGCACCGCGCCGACGAAACCAAAGATGCCGATGTAGAGGAGCTTGACCTGTCCGTAGAAGGCGGCGAGGTCCTCCCAGTGGCGGACCGCGATCGGAAAGCCGGCCGCGGAGAGCGATCGCTCGAGCCGCTCCGCCGCACGCTTCTCGTCCGCGCCCTTTCGAAGGAAGATGACGAGCTTCGAGACGGAGTCCGACGTCTCGACCAGCCGCGAGACGAGCCCGACCCCGGCCGCGAGATACCGGTCGTTCAGCTCCTTGATGCGCACGTCCACGAGCCCGGTCACGACCGCGTCGACCGCGTTCAGGGAGCCGTCCGGCGTCGTCGCCATCAGCGTGATCCGGTCGCCCGTCCGGGCGCCGAGTGCAGAGGCGAGCCCGGTTCCCAGGACGACGTCCTCGCCGCCGGCGCTCGACAGGTACCGCCCGGCGGCGACGAGCTCGCGGGCGAGAGTCGCGCGGGCCTCGGGCTCCGGATCCACGCCGAGGCCGAGGTACGGCACCGACTTCGCGCCGTTCGTCGCGAGACCGACGAACTCGATCCGCGGCAGGACCGCCTCGACGTCGGGGTCCCGCGCCGCGATGGCCCGCGCGCGCCCCGCGTCCTTCAGCCCGAACTCGAGCGTCGCGTCCTCGCTTTGCTTCACGGCCCGGCGGTCCACGACCTGCAGGTGGCCGATCGACCGGATCGTTCCCTCCTTCAGCCCCTCGAAGGACTGCGCGATGAAGCCGCCGGCCAGCGCGAAGGCCGCGAAGCCGAACGCCACGACGGATCCCATCAGGAGCGTCCGGCGCTTCTGCCGGACCAGGTTGCGCCACGCGAGCTGGAACGCGCTCATTTCTCGCGCACCGTGTCGGAATCGACGCGCCCGTCCGTCAGCGAGACGACCCGTCGAGCCCGCGCGACCACCCGGGGATCGTGGGTCGCGAACAGAAAAGCGACACCGCTCTCTTCATTCAGGACGCGCATGAGATCCAGGATCTCCTCCGCGGTCTTCGAATCCAGGTTCGCCGTCGGCTCGTCCGCGAAGACAACCGCCGGTCGGTTGGCGAGCGCCCTCGCGATCGCGACCCTCTGCCGCTGCCCGCCGGAAAGGAGGTCCGGGCGGACGTGCGCCTTCTCCGCCAGACCGACCTCCGCGAGGAGCGCCTGCGCTCGGGCGCGCCTCTCCGCCGGCGGCTTCCCGGCGAGCCCCACGGGGTACGCGACGTTCTCCTCGGCCGAGAGCACCGGGATCAGGTTGAAGGTCTGAAACACGAACCCGAACCGGTCTCGGCGCAGATCGGACCTCGCGTTCTCCGACAGCTCCGAGGCCTTGCGTCCCTCCACCCGGACCTCCCCCGCGTCGGGCGAGTCGAGAAGACCGAGCAGGTTCAGGAGGGTCGTCTTGCCCGAGCCGCTGGGCCCCTGGATCGCGACGAACTCGCCCGGCCGGATGTCGAGCGAGACGTCGCGGATCGCGGGGACGAGCGCCGCGCCGAGCCGGTAGGAACGGGTAACCGAGCGCGCGGAGAGGAGAATCGGACGGTCGGTCGCCCCCAAGACGATGCCGAGTCTAGCCCGAGACACGCGGTAGCACAGAAGCCATGGGATGTTGTGTCGGGGCCGTTTGCTCTCTACCGGCGTCGAGCCGCCGCTTACTCCGGTTGCCGCTCACTCGGCCAGGAAGTACTGGATCGTCGTCACGACCCGGACCTTCTTGAACTCGGGAGAGAAGGCGTCGCGATCCTGGATGTCGAAGTACCCCTGCTGCGCGTTGCGGATGCCGCCGACCCGGCTGTTGGAGTCGTGGGCGAACTGCTCCGCTGCCTTCCGCGCGTCGCGCGTCGCCTCGGCGATCATCGCCGGCTTGATCGCGTCGAGCGCCGTGTACAGGAACGTGGTGCTGTATTCGTAGCTACGAACCAGTGCCACGCCTTCGCGGATGAGGTCCCCCGACCGCTGAATCGCGGCCTTCACCGCCTCCACGCGGAGCGACCGGAGCGTCACGGTCTGCTCGGCGACGTACCGATCGATCGGCCGGTCCGCGCGCGCTCGACCTTCCTGGGCTTCACGGTCCGTCACGCGCGGTGAGGAAACGGTGTAGTCCGTGGCGGGAAATCCCCGCGCCTGGAGGAACGCCGCGATCTTCTTCGCGCTCGCGTCGAGGCTCGCCTGGACCCCGGCGAGGTCGTTACCCGTCGCGTTGAAGACGATCGGCCACATCGCGAGGTTCGCCTTCACCTCGCGCTCGGCGAGACCCTTGACCGTAACGTACCGGTCTGCGGCTCGAGCCGCGAAGAGGCCACGGCCGATCATGTAGCCCCCGCCGACCATCCCGATTACGAGCGCGATACCGAGGACAAGGGCGGCAAGAGCTCCGTTGCGCATCGCGCGGAATCATAGCGATCCCCGCGGCCACCGCCTAACGTCCCGGGGATCAGCGTCGGGGAGCGGCTCCCGTCACTTGTGGCAGGTCGTCTCCCAGCCCTGGACCCACTTGCCGTCTGCGCCCTGCATCTCGCCCTTGTAGAAGACCTCGCGATCGCTCCTTTTCGTGAAGGTGTCGCGGAACTTCCTCTTCGACCCCATCATCATTCCCTCGCTCATCCAGGTGATCGTATTCCCCGACCAGTCGTTCGCATCGCCGGACGACCAGCCGCCCATGTTGTCGATGGCGATCCGGTCCCACTTCTTCTCCGCGCTGTCGTAACCCCAGTACTCATCGCCCTCGATCGGCATCGCGTTCTGCGTCGTCTTTTTCTCGCGATACTGCGAGACCATCCACCGGCCGCCGAGATCCGTCTTTGCCGAGACCGTGGCCTCGGTGGGATGGGCCGGGCCCATGGGAGAAGGCAGGGTCTTTCCGGAGCACGTCCAGTTGCCGGACATCCACGAGACCTTGGACATCTCCGGCGGCGGATTCATCGTCATCGGGGACATCCTCGGTTTCCCCGCCATCGGCTTTGCCCTCTTGCTCGCTGGTTGAGCGAGGCCGAGCGAAGTCAGGCCCAGGAGTACCGCGGCGGCAAGACCCATCGTGCGCAGTCTCATCTGTTCCTCCTCTTTGTTGACGCCGATCTTTAACCGGCCCCGGTGAACCGGAAGTGAACGCGCGATCCTCAGGTGGCCACGGAAGGAGATCTCCTCTCGAAAGCCTTCTTGAGGCGATGGAGTCCGGCCGTCGCGAACGACCCGAAGATGACGCTCATGGCGAGCGGTGCCCATCCGTACCCCACGAAGATGTCGCTGCCGCTCGCCGCCGCAAAGAACGAGAAGACCAGGTTCGTCCCGACGTTCAGGATGAACTTGTAGAGCAGGGAACCGCGCGCGGCGCGCGCGACCCAGGGAAAGGTCTTCAGCCCTTCGATGACGAGAAAAACGATCAGTGCGCGGCCGAGGAAGTTGTCCCATGCCTGAAGGTTGACGTTCACGCGTCCTCCTGAGGTCGGAAATTTGGGCGGAGTCTACAAGAGTCCCTGAAATCGCGGCGCGAGGAGTCTCCCGAGAAGTCCCGAGGGAGCAGGCTCGCGCCGCGGGAGGCGAAGCGCCGCGGGAGGCGAAGCGCCGCGAGGCGAAGACGAGCAAGCGGAGCCGACGTGTTGGCGGAAGCGCATGGGAATCGAACCCACCCATCCCGGCAAAACCGGGACGCCAACGGATTTGAAGTCCGCGAGGGCCACCAGACCCCGGGCGCCTCCGCCGAGATTATGTCCCGTCGCTCTCGCTCGCTCCGTCGCTCCCGCTCCCGCGGCGCGAGCCTCCTCCCTCGGGAGACTTCTCGCGTCGCGACCTGAGCCAGCCCTGCAAGAATTGAAGGTCGTCGGTGGCGCGTGCTATTCTGCGCGCCCTCCGTCGTGGGGCTGTAGCTCAGCTGGGAGAGCGCCTGAATGGCATTCAGGAGGTCGACGGTTCGATCCCGTTCAGCTCCACCA
>JBBQKV010000081.1:0-12459 GCA_038327245.1 Acidobacteriota bacterium | reverse complement strand
CGGAGGCGACGACAAGGAAAAGAAGCCCGAGGTCACGGTGACCGTCGGCGCGCCCCGGATGGCGCCGGCCCGCGCGGCCGGCCGGGGCGGTTACTCGTCCGAAATCGTCCTTTTCGATGGAGACGAGCCGCCGCGCGCGGTCTGGTCGAGCTCCGACGAGATGGTGTTCGACCTGGGCGACGCCGACGCCACCTCGGTGCTGGCGGGAACGGGCCCCAAGGGGCGGCTCTATCGGGTCTCCCGCGACACGTGGTCGCTCGAGCGCACGTTCGACGAGAAGCAGGTCTCGATCGTGGCGGGCGACGCCATCGCGACCAACGGCGCGAGCGCCTTCTACCGGATGCGCGAGGGCGCCCGCAGCGGGGAGTACGTCGCCGCCGTCAAGGACACCGGCCGGACCAGCGCTTTCGGAGCGTTTCGATTCGAGGGGGACGTGAATTCCGGCTCGACTCTCGAGGTCGCGTTCCGGTCCGGAGAGTCCGGCTCGCCCGACACCACGTGGAGCGCCTGGTCCCCGTTTCGCCCCGCGGCCGACGCGGGAAAGATCGCCGCGCCGCCGGGTCGTTACCTCCAGTGGAAGCTCCGCATGTCGTCGCCGGGCGGCCGGACGCCGGTCGTTCGCCGCGTCGAGGCCGCCTACCGGAACCGCAACGCGGCCCCGGTCATCGAGGCGTTCTTCGCGATGGGGCCGTCCGAGGTGTTCGCCCGGTCCGCCGGCGGCGGATCGAACGTCTTCGAGACCAGCTCGCCCGACGAGAAGGGCATCTTCACGAGCCTGGACGAGGCGAAGGCAGAGGCCCCGCCCCGCAAGCTCCTGCGGAAGGGCTATCGGACCTTGACGTGGAAGACCACCGACCCCGACGGAGACCTCGTAGTTTCCGACCTGGAGTTTCGACCGCTCGCGTCCACGACCTGGATCCCGCTGAAGTCGGACGTCCGCGACAGCTTCTACTCCTTCGACACGAGCGCCCTGCCCGACGGCGACTACGCCTTCCGGCTGACCGCGTCGGATTCCGAATCCAACCCGGGAGAGGAGAAGAAGTCGTCGCGCGAGTCGAGCCCGGTGCGGGTCGACAACACCCCTCCGGTCATCCGGCGAATCGGTTCGGACCAGAACCCGCTTCGCTTCGAGGTCGTGGACGCAGCGTCCCCGGTCACCGAGGTGGAGTACAGCATCAACGCGCGCGAGTGGGTGACGCTCGTGCCGGACGACGGTCTCTCCGATTCGCCCAAAGAGTCCTATTCGGTTCGGCTGAAGCCGGAGGAACGGACCGGGTACCTGCTCGTCCGCGCGACCGATGCGGCTCGCAACGTGGCCGCGACCTCCATCAGCCGGGAGACGGCAGACGCTAGACGGTAGACGGTCAGCCGCATAATTGCGGCGGTGAAGCGGCTCTCTCTCGGAATCCTCGTCGTCGTCCTCGGCGCGTGCCGCGCGAGGGAGAATCCCGTGCGGGCGAGCTCCGGAGCGGCGCCGACTTTGACCGAGGCGGTCGCGCCCGCCCTCGGCTTCCTCGACGAGTCGCGGCAGGGAACCCCGCTCGACGGCGGCGTGCTCCGGCGCCGCCTTGCCGGCGAACCGACGACCCTGAACGCGGTCCTGCAGACGGGCCTGCCCGAGCACCAGGTCCTGCAGTACGTTTCCCGCCAGCTCCTCGACTTCGATGCCCGCCTCGATCTCGCGCCGGGGCTCGCGGAGAAGTGGGAGGTCTCGGAGGACGGCCGGGAGTACCGCTTCACCCTGCGGTCCGACGCGACGTGGGAAGACGGCACCGCCGTGACGTCGGGAGACGCGGTCTTCACGATCCGGCAGATCCGGGATCCGAAGATTCCCTCGCCCGTGTACAAGCCGCTGTTCGCGGACGTCGAAGGCGTGGAGGCGATCGATGCCCGGTCGTTCCGCGTGCGTTTCCGCGAGCGCGACGCGCTGCACGCCTACGCGTTCGCGCTCCCCCTGTTGCCCGAGAAGCGATACGCGGGACACGCCTTCCTCAAGGTCCGTGAGAACCGGGCTCCGCTGTCGAACGGGCCTTATCGTTTTGTCCGGTGGAAGACGCAGGAGTCGATCGAGCTGGACCGGAATCCCCGGTGGGCCGGAGCGCCCGGGCACTTCGACCGCATCCTGTTCCGGATCGTGCCCGAGAACTCGGTCGCGTACGGCGCGCTCCTGGAGGGGTCGCTCGATGAGAGCGCGATCGACCAGTTACTCAAGGATCGCAGCGCGTCCGACCGCCGGTTCGAGGAGTGCTGTCGGGCGATCGAGTTCTACAACCTCGATTACAACTCCATTCTGCTGAACAACCGGTCCCCGTTCTTCTCCGACGCCCGCGTCCGCCGGGCGCTGACGATGCTCCTCGACCGCCCCGCGATCGTGCGCGGGCTCTACCACGGCGCGGCGCGCATCATCTCGGGGCCTTGGGCGCCGGATTCGCCCGCCTACGATCCGGGCGTCACGCCGCTTCCCTTCGACCCCCGCGCCGCCGGGGATCTCCTCGACCAGGCGGGCTGGCGCGACACCAACGGCAACGGGACGCGCGATCGCGGCGGCCGGGAGTTCGAGTTCGACCTGCTCGCGTCGGCCGGATCCACCGCGGGCCGCCAGCTCGACGAGATCTTCGCGGCGGAGCTCGCCCGCGCCGGGATCCGCGCCCGCGTGCGGCCCATGGAGTGGGCCGCGTTCGTCGAAAGGATCGACGCCGGTGACTACGAGGCCGCGTCGGACGCCTGGGCGGCGTCGGACGCAAATCCCGACCCGTACCCCTACTGGCACTCCTCTCAGGTCCCTCCGGCCGGCGTCAACGTCGTGTTCTATTCGAACCCTGCGGCCGACCGTTTGATGGAGGAAGGGCGGCGCGAGCTCGACTCCGGGAAGCGGCGGGAGATCTACCGCCGTCTCCATCGGATCTTCCGGGACGACGCCCCCGTTGTCTTCGTGGTCAACGCCACCCAGAAGTACGCGTTCCGCCGGCGCATCCGCGGCCTGGTCACGTCCCCGCTCGGGTTGTACGGCTTCTGGCCGGGGCCGCTGTCCTGGTGGGGACGGCCGGACGACTCCGTGATTCCGGAGAAGAAGCACTGATCCGCTTCCTGGTGCGGCGGATCGCGCTCGCGATCCCGACGCTCTTCGGGATCGTCGTCGTCGTTTTCGTCCTGATGCACCTCGCTCCGGGGAGTCCCGCCTCGGCCCTCGGCTCGGCGGAGTCCGGCCGCCGTGTGTCGGCAGCGGCGCGCGCCGAGCTCCGGCATCTCTACGGGCTCGACCGGCCGCTCCCCGAGCGATTCGTCCAGTGGCTCGGGCGCGTCGCGCGCTTCGACCTCGGCGAATCTTTCGTGGACCGCCGGCCCGTCTCCAAGCGGATCCGCGAGGCGCTTCCCGCGACGCTCGCGCTGAACGGCCTGGCTCTCTTCCTCACGCTCGCGATCGCGATTCCGCTGGGGGTCGCGGCCGGAGGCCGGCCGGAGGGGCCCTTCGACCGGACCTCCGGCGTCGTCCTCTTCGCTCTGTACTCGACTCCGGTCTTCTGGGCCGCGCTCCTCCTGCAGACCCTCCTCTCCGTGAAGCTCGGCTGGCTACCGCTGTACGGCGTCTCCTCCGACCCGGCTCCCGTCGGGTTGGCGGGTCTCGTGGACCGGCTCGCGCACCTCGCCCTGCCGGTCACCTGCCTGACCTACGGGTCGCTCGCCTTCTTCGCGCGCCTCGTGCGCTCGGGCGTCGCGGAAGCGCGTTCCCAGGACTTCGTGACGGCGGCCCTCGCCCGGGGTCTGTCGCGACGGCAGGCCCTCTGGCGCCACGCCTTCCGCAACGCGCTGCTTCCGCTCGTGACGCTTCTCGGTCTCCTGCTTCCCGGGCTACTCTCCGGCAGCGTGATCGTCGAGCGGATCTTCGCGTGGCCCGGCCTGGGGCGCCTGTATTTCGACTCGATCCTGTCGCGCGACTACCCGGTCGTGCTCGGCCTGTCGCTGATCGGCGGGGTCGCGACGCTCGCGGCGACCCTGGCCGCGGACGTGGCCGCGGCCGTCGTGGATCCGCGGCTCCGGGAGAGCGGATGATCCGCCGGCTGCGCGCGAGTGGCCAGGTGGCGCTCGGCATCGTGGCGCTCTTGTGGCTGGTCGCCGCGATCTCGCCCCTGTTCGCAAAACGCGCCGCGGAGATTCGCCTGGACGACCGCCTGCGCGCGCCGTCTCTGGCGCACCCCTTCGGGACCGACGACCTGGGGCGGGACCTCGCCGCGCGGGTCGCGGTGGCGACGCCCATCTCGCTGACCATCGGCCTCGTCGCGGCGGCGGTGTCGCTCTCGGTGGGCTTCGGGATCGGCGGCGCGGCCGGCTACTTCGGCGGAGTCACGGACCTCCTGCTCTCCCGGTTGATCGAGGTCGTGCTCTGCTTTCCGGTCCTCTTCCTCCTTCTGGCGCTCGCGGCGTTTCTGCCGCCGTCTCCCGCGACCGTCGTCCTCGCGATCGGCCTGACGACGTGGCCCTCCGACGCGCGTTACGCCCGGGCCGAGATCCTCAAGGCGAAGAGCCTCGACTACGCGCGCGCCGCGAAGGCCGCGGGAGCGCGGCCGACGCGGATCCTCGTCCGCCACCTCCTGCCGAACGCGCTCGCCCCGCTGCTCGTCTCCGCGGCCTTCGGCGTCTCGTGGGCGATTCTCGCCGAGGCCGCGCTGTCGTTCCTGGGGGTCGGACTTCCCGCTCCCGCCGCGTCGTGGGGCGGCATCCTGTCCTCCGCGCCGGCCTACATCGAGGAGGCGTGGTGGCTGGCCCTCTTCCCGGGTCTCGCCCTCTTCGCCACGGTGTCTGCCTATAATCTCCTGGCCGAAAGCCTCCGACGCGCGACGACCGAAGCAGGGGGAAAGTGATGCCGGAACGCGTGGCCATCTACCCCGGCTCCTTCGATCCGCTCACCAACGGGCACCTGGACGTCCTCTTCCGCGCCCGGCGCCTGGCGGATCGCGTCATCGTCGCGATCCTCGAGAACGACTCGAAGAAGCCGCTCTTCTCGGTCGAGGAACGGATCGAGATGATTCGCGAGATCGTGGGGTCGGACGCGGGCGTATCGGTCCGCTCTTTCTCGGGCCTGCTCGTCGATTTCGCTGCGGGGGAGGGGGCGACGCTTCTCGTGCGCGGCCTCCGCGCGATCTCCGACTACGAGTACGAGCTCCAGATGGCCCTCATGAACCGCCGCCTGGCGCCCGCGATCGAGACGGTGTTCCTGATGGCGAAGGAGGAGTACTCCTACGTCTCGAGCCGCCTCGTCAAGGAGGTCGCGCGCCTCGGCGCCGACGTGTCGGGCCTCGTGCCCGAGCGGATCCGCCGCCGGCTCGAGGAGCGTCTGCCGCGCTCGTGAGCCGGAACGGACGCGTCGTCGAGACGGAGTTGCGCGTCCGGTACTCCGAGACCGACCGGATGGGAATCGTGTACCACGGCGCGTACGTCGCGTGGTTCGAGGTGGGCCGGACCGAATTCTGCCGGGCCGCCGGTTTTCCGTACCGGCGGATGGAGGACGACGGGCTCTGGATCCTGGTGACCCGCGTGGAGTGCGTCTACCGCCGGCCGGTGCGGTATGACGACCGGATCTTCGTGGGCGCGCGGATGACGGAGTTGGGCGGCCGCGGGCTCGCCTTCGCGTACGAGGTGATGAACGAGGGGAGGGAGAAGGTCGCGGACGGTGCGAGCCGCCACGTGTTCGCGGACACGAACGGAAGGCCGGCGCGCGCGCCGGCGGACGTCGTCGGGGCGCTGGAGAAATTTCGAGGCGCCTAGCGCCGGGCGAACCCGTACCGCGCGATCGTCCAGAGGATCTTCCCGCCGGCTTTGACGGTCCCGCCGACCGTTCCCGTGATCTTGGAGACGCCCACGCGCCGGCGGTACGAGACCGGGACCTCGGCGACGACGAGGCTTTTTCGGAGGGCCTTGACCTGCATTTCGACGGTCCAGCCGAAGTTGCGGTCCTCCATACCCAGCTCCCGGAGGGCCTCCCACCGGATCGCGCGAAACGGGCCGAGGTCCGTATACCGATGGCCGAAGAGGACGCTTACCAGAAAGCACGCCAGCGCGTTTCCGAACCGCGCCTGCGGCAGCATCGCGCCGGGCTCCCGATTCCCCAGCATCCGCGAGCCGATGACGAGATCGGCGCCGGCGGAGATCGCGTCGGTCAAGAGCGGCAGCTCCTCGGGGTGGTCGGAGTAGTCGCCGTCTAAGAAGACGACGACGTCCGGGGGCGATGCCTCGAGCGCCGCGATCCCGGCGAGGCACGCGCTGCCGTAGCCGCGGCGGGGTTCCCGGACGAGGCGCACCGGCAGGTCCCGCGCGACGAGCGCGGTGTCGTCCGTGGAGCCGTTGTCCACGACGACGATCTCGCGGACGAGCGCGCGGGGGATGTCCCCGACGACGAGGGGCAGCGACGCGCGTTCGTTGAAGACCGGGATGACGACGGCGACGATCAAGCGAGTGGCCGGCGGGGAAGGCGCGCGCGACGGATGGAAACGGCAAGCCCCGAGAGGATGAGGGCCGCGGCGGCCGCGGTCGGCCAGCCGGGCCGCTCCCGCAGGACGAGGATCGCCAGGCCGGACGCGACCAGCGGCTGAAAGAAGACGTACGCGGCGACCCGGGAGGCGTCGGTCCGCGCGAGCGCCCACGTGTTCAGAAAGTAGGGGATCGCCGTGGAGAAGAGGACGATCGCGGCCAGGCTCACCCACGCCACGGCCGTCACGGACGACGGAGAGAAGGATCGCATCGCGGGGAGCGAGACGAGCACGATCGGGATCGCGCCATAGCGAAAGATGGCGGCCACGAACGTCAACGGCTCGCAGCGCGCCAGGATCCGGCGGGAGAGAACCAGGAACAGGGAGTAGGAGAGGCAGTTCGCGAGCAGGAGCAGGTCGCCGCGGAAGTACCGGCTCTGCCAGTCGAACCCGCGCGCGGAGAGAAGGAGGAGCGCGCCCGAGCCCGCGAGGAGCATTCCCGCGACCGCCGGGGTGCTCAGGGTCTCGTGGCGAAGCAGCGCCGCGGTGGCCAGCGTGAAGACGGGGATCGACGACATGAGGATCGTCGTGTGAATCGCGGTCGTCATCGAGAGACCCAGGATGAAGAGGACCTGGTTGATCGACACTCCGAGGAGCGCGAAGAGCACCAGCTGCGGCCGGTCGGCACGCGAGATCGGCGGGGCCCCCGAGCCGCGGCGGACGAGCTCGAGAAGGATGGCCGCCGAAACCACTCGGATCGCGGCCAGGACGAATGGGGAGATCGAGCCGAGAGCGAGCTTTCCGAAGATGGGGAAGAGTGCGAAGCCGGTCTGGGCCACGGCCAGCGCGGCATGCACGGTCCACGGAGACCCGCCCTCGCGCGGCTCCGGAACGGGGGCGGCGGCCTTCACGCGGGATCGATTTCCGAGATTACGGCGGCTTCCCGGTCGTCCTCGGCGGACACGAGCCGGTCTCCGTCGGCGACGTCGCGGAACGCGAAACCGAGCCCGATCGGACCGAGAGCCGGGGAGACCGCGGAGCTCGTCACACGGCCGGCTTCGATGCGCGCGGGAGCTTCGTCGCCCGGCCGGCGGAGCGCAGTCCCCGGCGGGATGGCCCGATCCGCGAATCGAAAGCGGACGAGCCGCTTGTTGACGCGGCCATACGTGCGCAGACGCGCGACGACCTCCTGCCCGACGTAGCAGCCCTTCGTCGTCGAGATCGCGCCCGGCAGGCCCACCTCGTCCGGGAGGTTCGTGGAATCCATGTCGGATCCGAAGCGCGGGCGCGCCGCCTCGATCCGGAGAATCTCGGCGGCCTCCTCCGGTATCGGCTGCGAGCCCGCGGCCTCGAGAGCCGCCTCGACCGCCGCGCGCATCGCGACCGGAACGAGGAGCTCCGCGGAGAACTCCCCGGAGGAGGGGAGCCGCAGGATGCCTTCGGGGGCGGCCCACGCGGCTGCCGCCGGGCCGTACAGCCCGAGGCGGAGGAACTCCTCGGAGCGGTCGTCGATCGCCACCTTCGTGAACACCGCGTACTTGCGGAAGTGCTCGACGACCGGGGCCCGCAGGCTCGCCGGCAGGACCAGCCGGATCCGGTCGGGGAGACCGAGGGCGCGTGCGACGAACAGGAGCTTTCCCTTCGGGGTCAGTCCCGCCGCCTCCCGCGTCTCGCCCGCTCCCAGGTTCCGCATCTCCTGGGTCAGCTGACCCTGGAGGTAGGCGACGCGGTCGTCCCCGGAGACGTCGACGATTCCGGCCGGCCGGATCCGGTGCGCGAGCCCCTCCCGCGCGGCGGCATAGCCGGGAGGAGCCGGGGCCGGTTCCGGCCGACTCGAATTCATCGGGTGGATTGTAGGTCTGCGAATATCATCGGCCGGTGAGCGCCTCGGAAGAGTCCCGCGACCTCCACGTGATCGACATCTTCATGATGTCTGTGAAGTGCGGAAACTGCGAGACGTACCAGACTATCGTGGGCTTCAAGAAGTTCCCGGACAAGAACGTCTACACGTACGAGTGCGAGAACGACCAGTGCGACCCGAACGTCACGCGGACGATCGTCGAGGTCCCGCGGGAGGTCGACAACTCGACCAAGCGCGCGGAGGAGCTGCCCTACTATTCCGCCGAGGAGGAGCCCGACGAGCCCGAGTCTCCGCCGGAATGACCGGGCCCCCGGCCGAACCCTTCCAGTAGAATGATCGGTTCATGAGCCGCGCCGCCGGGCCTTTGCCGGTCCCCGTTCTCGCTCCCGACCTGGTCGACAGGCTGCGTCAGCGTCTGGCGTCCTCGCCCGCGCTCCAGTGGCTCCAGCCGACCCTGGAGGAGCTGGAGCTCGACGCGTGCGTGCTCAAGCTGCGTTACCGCCCGGAGCTGACGAACGGCTCCCCGGCGATCCACGGGGGCGTGCTCGCGACACTGGCGGATACCGCCGTCGCGTTCGCCCTCTCCACGAACTTCGACGGAAAGATGGGGTTTGCCACGGCCGACATGACGATTCACTACCTCCGGCGGGCGAAGGACGACGTGCTCGCCCGCGCCCGCATTCTGAAGAAGGGCCGCCGCATCAACGTCGGCGAGGTCGACATCGTCGACTCCGGGAGTCGTCCGGTCGCGCGGGCGCTGACGACGTTCCTGCTGACGACCTCGTCGTTCGACTACCTGCCGGGGCAGGAGCGATGAGCGACGAGCCCGTCCCGTTCTCGATCGCCGAGGCGGGCGAGGGCGAGAAGAAGCCGCGCCGCCGGCGGGGGGGCGTTCGGCGGAGGAAGCCCCGCGGGACGGCGGACGAAGCGCGGCCGACCTCCGAAGCGGTCGTCCCGGCGACGGCGGCCCCCGCCCCGATGGCCCCGGCTCCGGCTTCGGCCTCGAGCGTCTCGCACCAGATCTCCTCGTCCTCCTCGGCCGTCGGCGCGGGCCCCGTTCTGCCGACGCGATCCTCCGTCGAGCAGCGGCTCGCGCTCTTCATCGACTTCGAGAACATCGCGCTCGGGGTGCGGGACGCCCAGTACAAGAAGTTCGACATCAACCTGGTCCTCCAGCGCCTGATCGAGAAGGGGAGGATCGTGTTCAAGAAGGCGTACGCGGACTGGACCCGCTACGCCGAGTACAAGCGGGAGTTTCACGAAGCCGCCATCGAGCTGATCGACATTCCGCAGCGCGGCTACACCGGGAAAAACTCCGCCGACATCCGCATGGTCGTCGACGCGATGGATCTGGTGGCGTCGAAGGGACACATCACGACGTTCGTCATCCTGTCGGGCGACTCCGATTTCTCCCCGCTGGTCTCGAAGCTGAAGGAGAACGACAAGAGCGTCATCGGGCTGGGCGTGAAGAACTCGACGTCCGACCTCCTCATCTCTAACTGCGACGAGTTCATCTTCTACGAGGACCTGGTCCGCGAGACCCGCGCGCTGCCCTCGATCGAGAACCTTCCCAAGAAGCAGCAGGACGTGTTCCGGCTGATGCTCGATTCGATCCAGGCGCTTCAGCGGGAGAACTACGACGTCATCTGGGGCTCGATGATCAAGCAGACGATGCAGCGCAAGCAGCCCTACTTCAACGAGACGTACTACGGCTACAAGTCGTTCTCGGAGCTCCTGGAGGACGCCCAGAAGAAGGGTCTCCTCTCCATGAAGAAGGACGCGAAGAGCGGGGGATACATCGTTTCCGCCTGAAACCGGTGAAACCGGGGACAGACCCCGGTTTTCCGTCCGGGCCGGTCGGAAACCCGGCTTGTTCCGAAAACCGGGGTCTGTCCCCTAAATCTCGCGGAAGAAGAATCGGTCCAGCACCGACAGCCTCTCCCGGTCGAAGTCCGGCTCGATGATCCAGAGAGCCGCGGCGATCGACGACGCGAGCGAGTTGCCGTCCTGGGGGGTGAAGCAGAAGCCGATCACCTCGCGGTCTCCGTGGACCGTCACGGTGGGCTTGGCGACCACGGTCTGCGAGAAGATCCGACCGTAGTACCCGTGGTCCCGCCCGAACGAGAAGATCTGGTTCGCCGAGCGTTTCTCGGTCATCGCGATCCGGGTATTCGCGGCGAGCTTCTCCACTGCCTGGTGAAGCGTCATGGGCACCGTCAGGTCCATGTCGAACCAGAGCGAGTGCATGTACTGGGTGTTCAACTTCATCGCGGAGGAGAAGATCCGGGGCTTCCAGCCGAGGGTGTCGAAGAGGTGGTAAGCGTCCCGGGCGTGGTGGGTGCCGAACTCCGGATCGTCGTGCTTCCCGGCGGTCGGGGCGGGGCAGAAGCTCGTGTCCTGGGAAATGTCGTTCGCCCGCCGCATGCAGACGAACCGGCCCGCCTCGAGCAGGAGCTCGCCGTCGTGCGCCGCGAGCGTCTTGATGAGCGTCGCGATGTTGTGCGTATTGCAGGAAACGATCTGGATGAAACGGTCCTCCCCGGGGATGAGCGCCTCCTCGTTGATTCCTATTGCATAGGGCTTCCCGAACCCGTATTCGCTGCCCTGTGCGATGTAACCCTTGGGGCCCGACGTCTTCTCGTAGACCTTCTTGTTCTCGTTCCCCGCGGGGGTGCAGTCGATGACGACCGTCGCCCGCTCGAGGGCCTCCACCGCGTCGTACATCACCTTGTGGCCCAGCGCCTCGAAGTCGGCCACCGTGTCCGAGTCGACCGCGAGGTGCGCGCCACGCTTTACGAGGTGGTTGACCTTCGCCCGCTCGGTCGTCATCGGGGTCCGCTTGTGAAAGGTGATCTCGTCGATGCCGAGGTGGCGCTGGAAGTCGGCGAAGAATCCGATCAGCGGCTCGCCGATCGTGCCCGTGCCGACGACGTGTACGATCCTGCTCATGTGGCCGTCTCCCGTCCTCCCGACCTCGAGCCTCTGGGCTCCGGCGAGGGGCGGCCCGAAGAATACGATGAGAACCGGGATTCGCCAACGCGGAGGAGAGTGATGGGTCGGCTGGACGCGTTCACTTTCGCGGGACCTGCCGGGAGGCTCGAAGGCCTCTGGAAGGAGGCGGAGGGCCCCCGCGCCGGCTCCGCGGTGTTCGCCCACCCCCATCCCGTTTACGGCGGCACGCTTCACAACAAGGTGGTCTTCCGGATGGCGCGCTGCCTGTCGCGCGGGAGCTACGGGGTCCTGCGATTCAACTTCCGCGGGGTCGGGCTCTCCGAGGGGATTTTCGATTCGGGCGCGGGCGAGGTCGAAGACTTCCGCGCGGCCGTGGGCGAGGCGGAGCGCCGGGGCGGCACGCCGATCGTCGCCGGAGGCTTTTCCTTCGGCTCGGCCGCGGCGCTTCGCGCCATCGTGGGCGACTCGCGGATCCGCGCCTTCATCGGAGTCGGCGTTCCGCTCGTTTCGGTGCACCGCGACTCGCTGCCGCTTCCCGCGGTCCCCGCGCTCTTCGTCGTCGGCTCGGAGGACGTCTACGGCCCTCCGGCGCTGCTGCGCGCGTGGGCGGGAGACGTCGGAAAGATCGTCGAGATCCGGGTCGCGGACCACTTCCTGGAAGGCCGGCTGGACGAGCTCGAACGCGTGGTCTCGGAGTTCCTCGCGGAACACGCGGCGGCGGGAGCACCGTGAGCGCGGACGCGCCGCTCCTTTCGCCCGAAAGCCGGCGCCAGCTCCTCGCGCTGGCGCGCGGCACCCTCGAGGCGCACTTCCGGGGGAAACCTCTGCCGCGGCTGCCGTCCGACCGTTCCGAGGCGTTCGGCGAGCCGCGCGCGCTCTTCGTCACGCTCCGGAAGGGGGAGGTGCTTCGCGGCTGCATCGGAACGCTTGCGCCGGAAGGCGACCTCTCGCGGACGGTGCCGAAGTTCGCGCTGCGCGCGGCCTTCGAGGACCCGCGGTTTCCGGGGCTGGCCTCCGAGGAGCTTGCCCGCTGCACCATCGAGATCTCGGTTCTCACGCCGCCGCAGCCGCTCGACGACCCGGAGGAGATCGTGATCGGCCGCGACGGCCTGATCCTCGAGGTCGGCGGCCAGCGCGCGCTCCTTCTCCCGCAGGTCGCCACGGAGTGGGGCTTCGACCGGC
>JBBQKV010000080.1:0-12473 GCA_038327245.1 Acidobacteriota bacterium | reverse complement strand
GCCTCGATTCGCTCGCTGATTCCGAGCAGCCCGAGCGAGCTCCGGCGGCTGGTCCCGTCTTCTTGAAAACCCTGGCCGTTGTCGGAGATCTCGAGAAGCAATCTCCTGCCTCCCCCGATATCTGGATCTGGACGCGGGTCGCGCCCGAGTAGCGGCCCACGTTCGTCAGGGCCTCCTGGGTGACCCGGAAGAGGTCCGTCCGGCGCGCGGAATCAAGGCTGACCTCCTCCAGCCGAAAGACCACCTCGCAGCGGATGCCGACCTTGGACTCGAAGTCCCGGGCCTGCCACTTCAAGGCGTCGACCAGGCCGAGATGATCCAGCACCGCCGGCCGCAGCTCGGTCGAGAGGTCGCGCACGGTCGCGAGCAGCTCGTCGATCGACTTGAGTATCGCGCGCACCGACGAGTGGAGCGTGGAAGGTTCGCTCGGAAGATCCTGCCGCAGGCGTGAGAGCGACATTTTCAGCACCGTCAGCTTCTGACCGAGGTCGTCGTGGATCTCGCGAGCGATCCGCGTGCGTTCCTCCTCGCGTGCCGCGCTGATGTGGAGCGAGAGCCGGCGCAGCTGCTCCCGGGACTCCCGGAGGTCCTTCTCGGCGACCCGTCGATCCGTCACGTCGCGGAAGTTGGCGACGAGAGCCCCAACCCCGGGGTCGTCAAAACGGTTCACGCCCACGATCTCGATTACCCGCCACGATCCGTCGCGGTGGCGACAGCGCACCTCGCCGGTGACGGCCCGGCCCGGCGCCTGCAGCGCTCCGGCCAGAAGAGGCCGGGAGCGGTCGAGGTCGTCCGGCTGGATGAACTCCACGACGCTCCGGTCCACGACCTCCTCCGGCAAATAGCCGAGCACGCGGCTCACCGACGGGCTCGCGTAGGAGATCGTCGCATCGCGGCGGACGACGGCAGTCGCGTCGAGGCTGTTCTCGACGATCGCCCGGTACGGGAGCGGCGGCCCTTCCTGGCGGGTCACGATGTCCGAAAGCTTAGCCCCCTCGGGGACCGGGGTTCGCTTCCCGACGCGGCCCATAGAATGACCCGGGATGCGGATCCTGCCGGGAACGAGCGGTTTCTCGTACAAGGAGTGGAAGGGCAGCTTCTACCCGGAGGGCCTGCCCGACTCCGAGATGCTGCGCTTCTACTCGTCGCGCCTGCCCGCCGTCGAGATCAACAACACGTTCTACCGGATGCCGCGGGCGTCGCTCCTCGAGAGCTGGGCCGAGCAGGTTCCGGACGGCTTCACGTTCGCGCTGAAAGCCTCGCAGCAGATCACGCACCGCAAGCGGCTCCGGGACGCACGGGAAGCGGTCTCTTACTTCCTCCAGGTCGCGACGACGCTCGGGGATCGGCTCGGGCCGGTCCTCTTTCAGCTGCCGCCGAACCTGAAGAAAGACCTGCCGCGCCTGACCGACTTCCTGGAGGGATTGCCGCGCTCGTTCCGCTCCGCGTTCGAGTTCCGACACGACTCGTGGTTCGACGAGGAGGTCTTCGCGGCTCTCGCCGGCGCGGGCGCCGCTCTCTGCTGGGCGGAGGACGAGCAGCTGGCGACTCCGAACCGCGCGACGGCGGGTTGGGGCTACCTGCGGCTGCGCCGCCCGGACTACGGCGACGCGGAGATTGCGGCGTGGGCCGAGCGCATCGGTGCGCAGGCGTGGAGCGACGCCTGGGTTTTCTTCAAACACGAGGACGAAGGAACCGGCCCGCGGCTGGCTGGACGACTCCGAGAGATCCTTCCCTGACGGAATCCCCGCGGCTGCGAGAGGCGTAACACTCCGGATGACGACGATGTCGATCCAGACGGTGTCCGTCGGCGGGCCGCGTCTCGTCCGGTGGGCGGACCGGGAGGTCGTCACGTCGATCTTCAAGAGTCCGGTCGAAGGTCCGGTGATGATCCGGCGCCACAACCTGGACGGAGACCGACAGTCCGACTCGAATGTCCACGGCGGAGAGTTCAAGGCGGTGTACGGATATGGGGCCGAGGACTACGGATGGTGGCGCGGAGCTCTCGGGCACGATCTCGAGAGCGCGAACTTCGGCGAGAACCTCACGGTCCACGGACTGTCGGCCGACGCCATTCACGTGGGCGACGTCTTTCGGGCGGGAGATGCGGAGCTCGAGGCGACGGAACCGCGCCTGCCCTGCTACAAGCTCGGAATCCGTTTCGGAGATCCGCGGATGGTCAAGAGGTTCGCGGATGCCCGCCGCTGGGGCGTGTACTTCCGCGTCGTGACGGAAGGGGAGGTCTCGGCGGGAGATCTCCTGGAGCGCATCCATGCCGATTCCGACGCCATACCGGTCTCCGACGTGGCGCGCGTGTTCCTCTTCGACCGGGCCGACGCCGCCACGATCGAGCGCCTCGCGTCCCACGAGCGTCTCGATCCGTCCTGGCGGGAGGCTTTCGCCGAACGCCTCGGAGGTTCCGCCGCGCGGGGGAAGTCGTGAAGAGACCCCGTTCGGAGTGCCCGCACGGGGCCGCGGACCTGCCGGAGGCGGGGGTTCGATCCTCGAAAAAGGCCTGCGACGCGTGCGGGGGGACCGAGGACCTGCGGGTCTGCCAGGTGTGCGGTTACGTCGGCTGCTGCGAATCGCACAGCGCGCACGACACGGCCCACTTCGAGGCCAGCGGACACGCCTTCATCCGGCCCCGGACCTGGGGAATGTTCAGTCGGGACCCCGGCTGGCTGTGGTGCTATCTCTGCCGGGCCTACCTCGAGGGGTAGGGCAGGGAGTCGCAAGTGTTAGAATACAAAGCCGCATGAGCGCCAGAGCATTGGGCAACGCCAGCATCTCCTTCGGTCTCGTCTCGATCCCGGTGAAGCTCTACACGGCGAGCAACACCTCCTCCGCCATCTCCTTCAACCTGATGCACCGCACATGCGGTTCGCGGCTGAAGCAGCAGTACATCTGCTCCAAGGAGGAGACGGTCGTTTCCCGCGACGACATGGTGAAGGGCTACGAGTTCAACAAGGACCAGTACGTCCTCTTCACCGAGGAGGAGCTCAAAGCGTTCGAGGAGCAGGCCACCCAGACGATCGAGGTGACCGAGTTCGTCCCGATCGACAAGGTGGACCCGGTCTACTACGACAAGCCCTACTACCTGGGACCCGACAAGGGGGGCGCCAAGCCCTATCGCCTTCTCACCGAGGTCATGAAGGAAACCGGCCGCGTGGCCCTCGCGAAGTACGCCGCGCGGGGTAAGCAGTACCTGGTGATGCTCCGCCCGTCCGGCGAGGGCCTCGTGATGCAGCAGCTCCTCTACGCCGACGAGGTGCGGTCATTTTCGGAGGTTCCCCTGGACAAAGCGGAAGTCAAGGACGGGGAGCTGAAGCTGGCGCGCCTGCTCGTCGAGGAGAGCTCGTCGGACACGTTCCGTCCGGAAGCGTACGAGGACGAGGTCCGTAAGCGGGTTCAGGAAGCGCTCGATCGCAAGGTCCAGGGGGGCCAGTTCTCGGTCACCGCCTCGCCCAGGAAGGGGGGGGAGATCGTGGACCTCATGGAGGCCCTGCGCGCGAGTCTCGGAAAGCCGCGCAAGGCGGCGCCGAAGGCGCTCGCCTCCGCGGAGAGGAAGCCTCCCCGCAGCGCTCCGCGGGCCGCCGAGAAGCGGACGGCGTCCGCCCGCAAGTAGGCCCGTGACGATCGACCGGGCATGAAACCGTCGCCCGGAATCGAACCCGGCGGGGGATTTGGAGCGCGCGACGTGTCCCGGATGTTCGGTCTCTCCGTCGCCCATGTGCGCGCATGGGTGCGCTCGGGTCTCCTGGAGCCGGCGCGCGGTCCGCGCGGAGAGATGCGGTTTTCTCCGGACGACCTGACTCTGCTGGAGGCCGCCCGCGGTCTTGCGGGCGCCCGCATCGGACCGCGCCGGATCGGGCGGGCGCTCTCGCGGCTGCGCGAACAAGTGCCGGAAGGCGCGGCCTTCGCGAACCTCGAGATCTCGGCGGAGGGCACCCGAATCGTCGTCACCGACGGCTCCGCGCGCTGGCAGCCGGAATCGGGACAGATCCTGATGGAGTTCACCGCGACGACCGGCGGGACTTGCGTTCCTCTGAAGGCGCCGGCTCCTCCGGAATCCACCGGGCGTGCGAGCGAGTCGGCCGACGACTTCTACGAGCGCGGCTGCGAGCTCGAAGCGACCGACGCGGCCGCCGCCGAGAGCGCCTATCGGAGAGCCCTGGATCTCGACCCGACCCGCGCGGATGCCCACGTCAACCTCGGCCGGCTGCTCCACGAGCGGGGAAAGGCCGCCGCGGCGGCGGAGGAGTACCGCCTCGCGCTCCGCCTGCGACCCGAGGACTCGACGGCCGCGTTCAACCTCGGCGTCGCCTTCGAGGATCTCGGCAGAGACCTCGACGCCGCAGACGCCTACGAGAAGGCGACCGCTCTCGATCCCGACCACGCCGACGCCTTCTTCAATCTCGCCGGGGTCTGCGAGCGCGTCGGCAGGCCGGCCGCCGCGATCCGGCACCTGAAGACCTACCGAACGCTCCTCCGGTCGCGGTCGCAGTGACCGGTGGCGCGCCCGCGCAGCCCGGCCTCTCCCGGTCCGCGCGCGCTTCGACCCTCCTGACGCCGGAGGACCTCCACTTCTTCCACGAGGGCTCTCACACACGGCTCTGGGAAAAGATGGGCGCGCACCGGCACGGCTCCGCCGAAACCGCCGGGGTGAGCTTTGCGGTCTTTGCTCCCGAGGCGGAGCGAGTCTCGGTGATGGGCGACTTCAACGGCTGGGACCCCGACGCACATCCGCTGGAGCCGCGGAGTTCCTCGGGTGTCTGGGAGGGGAACGTGCCGGGGGTCGGGACCGGCGCCATTTACAAGTACCACGTCCGGTCGCGCTATCGCGGCTACGAGGTGGACAAGACCGATCCGTTCGCGTTCTTCCGGGAAACGCCGCCGAATACGGGGTCGATCGTCTGGGACCTCTCCTACGAGTGGGGCGACCGGGAGTGGATGGATCGCCGCCGGCCGCACGCGTCGCTCCACCGCGCGGAGTCGGTCTACGAGGTCCACCTCGGATCCTGGCGGCGGCCGGAGGGCCGGCTTCCGACGTATCGGGAGATCGCGCCGCAGCTCGCGGCCTACGCGCGCGAGATGGGTTTCACCCACGTGGAGCTCCTGCCCGTGATGGAGCACCCCTTCTACGGATCGTGGGGGTACCAGACGACCGGCTTTTTCGCCCCGACCAGTCGTTACGGGACCCCGCAGGACCTGATGTTCCTGATCGACCACCTGCACCAGCAGGGGATCGGCGTGATCCTCGACTGGGTTCCGTCCCACTTCCCGTCGGACGAGCACGGTCTCGTCTTCTTCGACGGAAGTCACGTCTACGAGCACGCCGACCCGCGCAAGGCATACCAGCCGGACTGGGGGAGCCTGGTCTTCAACTACGGCCGGAGCGAGGTGTGCAGCTTCCTGGTCTCCTCGGCGCTCTTCTGGCTGGACTGCTACCACGCCGACGGGCTTCGGGTGGACGCCGTCGCGTCCATGCTGTACCTGGACTACTCCCGGAAAGAGGGGGAGTGGGAACCGAACCAGTTCGGCGGACGCGAGAACCTGGACGTGATTGCTTTCCTGCGCCGTTTCAACGAGGAGGTCTATCGGGCGCAGCCGGGCGTCGAGACCGTCGCCGAGGAATCCACGGCGTGGCCCATGGTGACCCGGCCGACGTGGGTCGGAGGCCTGGGCTTCGGGATGAAGTGGGACATGGGGTGGATGCACGACACCCTCGAGTACATGAAGCTCGATCCGATCCATCGAAAGTTCCACCACGACAAGCTGACGTTCCGCGGCCTTTACGCGTTCTCGGAGAACTACGTCCTGCCGCTCTCGCACGACGAGGTCGTCCACCTCAAAGGGTCGCTCCTGACGAAGATGCCGGGAGACGACTGGCAGCGGCGGGCGAACCTGCGTCTGCTCTTCGCCTGGATGTGGGCGCAGCCCGGAAAGAAGCTGCTCTTCATGGGCGGCGAGATCGGGCAGTGGCGCGAGTGGAACCACGACGACGAGCTCCAGTGGGGCCTCCTGGCCGACCCGGCCCACCTGGGTCTCCAGAAGTGGGTGCGGGATTTGAATGGGATCTACGTGGAGGAACGCGCGTTGCACGAGCTCGACTTCGACCCCGCCGGGTTTTCCTGGATCGACTGCGCCGACTTCGAGAGGAGCGTCGTGGCGCTCCTCCGGCACGGGCAGTCCGAAGAGGACGTCGTCGCGGCGGCGTTCAACTTCACGCCGGTGCCGCGCTACGGGTATCGCATCGGCGTGCCGGCCGCGGGTTTCTGGCGGGAGATTGCCAACAGCGACGCCGCGGAGTACGGCGGGAGCGGTGTGGGCAACCTGGGCGGCTGCCAGGCGTCGGGCAAGCCGGCGCACGGACATCCGCACTCCATGGAAATCACGCTGCCGCCGCTCGGCGCGGTCTTCTTCAAGCCGGAGCCGGAGAAGTTGGACGCGTGAGCCGCTTCGTCTGCGTCCACGGCCACTTCTACCAGCCGCCGCGCGAAAACCCGTGGACCGGGGAGGTCGACCTCGAGCTCTCCGCGCGCCCGTACCACGACTGGAACGAGAGGATCACGGCGGAGTGCTATGCGGGCAACGGCGCCGGATCTCCCTCGAACTATTCGCGCATGAGCTTCAACTTCGGTCCGACGCTGCTCGCGTGGCTCCAGACGAACTCGCCCGAGACCTACCGCGCGGTGATCGAAGCGGACCGCGCGAGCCGCGAGCGGTACTCGGGCCACGGCTCCGCGATCGCGCAGGCCTACAACCACGCGATCCTGCCTCTCGCGAATCGACGCGACAAGGTGACCCAGGTGGCGTGGGGCATCCGCGATTTCGAGTTCCGGTTCGGGCGGCGCCCCGAGGGAATGTGGCTGCCGGAAACGGCCGTGGACGACGAGACCCTGGAGGTCCTGGCGGAAAAGGGGATCGCGTTCACGATCCTCGCGCCGTCGCAGGCCGCCCGCGTCCGGGATCCCGGCGGCGATTGGCGCGAGGTCGCCGCGGTGGATTCCCGGGAGCCCTACCGCATCCCGCTCCCCTCCGGCCGTTCGATCACCGTCTTCTTCTACGACGGCCGAATCGCAAGCGGCGTCGCCTTCGGCAATCTCGCGCGGAGCGGCTCGGATCTCGCCCGGGCGCTGGTCGAACGGTTCGACGGCTCTTCCGGGCCGCAGCTCGTGCACGTCGCCACGGACGGCGAAACGTACGGGCACCACGTCCCCGGCGGTGAGCGGGCCCTCGCGGAGGCGTTCGACGCGATCGAGGGCTCCGGCTTCGCGCGGCTCACGAACTACGGCGAGCACCTGGAACGCTTTCCTGCGCGCCGGGAAGCTCGGGTTCTCTCGAAGACGTCGTGGAGCTGCGCCCACGGCGTGGGCCGCTGGACGGACGACTGTGGCTGCTCCGCGGGCGGCGCGCGCAGCCACCCCTGGAGGCGCCCGTTGCGCGAGGCGGTCGACTGGTTGCGCGACGCGCTCGCGCCGCTCTACGAGGCCGCCGCGTCCGGTCTGCTGAGAGACCCGTGGGCCGCGCGGGACGACTTCATCGAGGTCATTCTCGATCCGTCCGAAGAGAGCGTGGATCGTTTCTTCGAGCGTCACTCGATCAGCGCACTGGCCGAGGACGAGCGCGCGTCCGCTCTCGGGCTCCTGGATCTCCAGCGCTACGCGCTCCTCATGTACACGAGCTGCGGCTGGTTCTTCGACGACCCGGCAGGCCTCGAGACGCGCCAGGTTCTCCGCTACGCCGCCCGCGCCGTGGAGCTCGCCGAGGAGCACCTCGGCGGCTCGATCGAGCCGCTGTTCCTCCGGCTGCTCGAGCGCGTCATGAGCGGCCTCGGGGAACGGCCCGACGCCTCCGAGCTCTACCGGACGCTTCGAGCCCCGCTTCCGCCGACCGCCGCCGCGCTCCCCAGCTAACGTCGCGCGCGGAACCCTTCTGCTATTCTCGATCCAGTCGATGGAAGACCAGTCGCAGCGCCATCCGGGCCCCGACCTCCCTTCCAACCTGGCCCTTCTGCTCCGGTTGTCCCGGGATCTCCGGTGGACGTGGCGCCCGTCGATCCGCGCCCTCTTTTCGTCGCTCGACCCGGACCTCTGGACAGCGGTCCGGGGCAACCCGGCCGCGCTCCTGCGTCGCGTTTCGCCCGAACGGCTCGAGAATGCGGCGGGCGACCCGGCGTTCTTGACGATGCTGTACGGCATCGCCTCCGAGCTTGCGTTCGAGGACACCGCGCAGCCTATCCATCCGGGCGTGCGGGGACTCGCCACGAGGAACGACCGGATCGCCTACTTCTCGGCCGAGTTCGGCTTGACCGAAGTCCTGCCGATCTACTCGGGGGGCCTTGGGGTCCTGGCGGGCGATGTCCTGAAGTCGGCCAGCGATCTGAAGCTGCCGCTCGTCGGCGTGGGTCTCTTCTATCGGGAGGGTTATTTCCGGCAGCTCCTGGACGCCGAGGGGTGGCAGCACGAGGAGAACCCGCTTCTCGATCCGGAAGATCTTCCTCTCGCTCTGCCGCGGACCGAAGACGGCAGCCTCCCGACGATCCTGCTCGACCTCGGGGACCGGCCAGTGCGTCTCTTGATCCGCGTTGCGCGGGTCGGCCGCATCTCTCTGTTTCTCCTGGACGCCGACCTGGCTGAGAACAATCCGGAGGACCGCGCCATCACAGCGCGCCTCTACTCCGGCGACCAGGACATGCGGATTCGCCAGGAGATCACGCTCGGCATCGGCGGGCTTCGCGCATTGAGGAGACTGGGCTTGACGCCGTCCATACGACACATCAACGAAGGTCACGCGGCGTTCGCAGTGCTCGAAAAGATCCGGGAGCTCGTCGTGGAAGAGGGATTCTCGATCGCGGAGGCGCGCGAAATCGCGGCCGCGGGCAACGTGTTCACCACGCACACTCCAGTCCCCGCCGGGATGGATCGTTTTGCTCTCCCGCTCATCGAGAAGTACCTGTCGCGCATCGCGCGCGACTGCGGCCTCACGATCGAGGGGCTCATGCGGCTGGGGCGGGAAGTTCCGGAGCGGGAGGGAGAGCCCTTTTCGATGGCAGTCTTCGCTCTGCGCCATTCGGCTTTCGCGAACGCGGTGTCGCAGCTCCACGCGAAGGTCTCGCGGCGGCTCTGGATGGAGCTCCTTCCCGAGCTGGCCGACGTGGACGTCCGGATCCGCTCGATCACCAACGGCGTCCACCGGGCGACCTGGACCGACCCCGAGATCGCGATGCTCCGACTCGGGGAGAGTCCGAGCCCGGCCGTGAAGGTCGAGCTGTGGAAGACCCACGAGCACCTGCGGAGCCGCCTCGTCTCGTTCTGCCGCGACCGCCTGACGGAATGGAAGCGGAGGGTCGGAGCGCCGGAGACGGAGGTCGAGGCGGCCGGCCGCGTCCTGGACCCCGACGCGCTGACGGTCGGCTTCGCTCGGCGGTTCGCCTCGTACAAGCGGGCCACGCTCCTCTTCTCCGACCCGCAGCGCCTGAAGCGCCTCCTCGATGGGCACGCCCTCCAGTTCGTTTTCGCGGGCAAGGCGCACCCGCAGGACGATCCGGGCAAGGAAATCCTGCGCGAGGTCGTGCGACGCGCCGAGAGCGCGGAGTTCCGGGGCCGCGTCGTGTTCCTTCCGGAGTACGACATGGGGATCGCCCGCGCGCTCGTCGCCGGATGCGACGTCTGGCTGAACAACCCCGTCCGGCCTCACGAGGCGTCCGGCACGTCCGGGATGAAGTCCGCGATGAACGGCGGCCTGAACCTCTCGGTCCTGGATGGCTGGTGGGACGAGGCGCTTCACGACGACGCAGGTTTCGTGATCGGCGAGGCAGCGGACGAGGCGGTCGGCGAGAGTGCGGCCTCGGCCCTCTACGAAGCCCTCGAGGACAAGGTTCTGCCTCTCTTCGCGGATCGGGATGAAAACGGGATCCCGTGGCGATGGCTCGAGAAGATGGTCTTTTCCGCGACGCGGATCGCCCGGCTCTTCTCCTCGGACCGCATGGTGACGGAATACCTCGAGCTGTGCTACCTGCCTGCCGCCGAGCGCCGCATCGCGGCGCTGAATGGTCGAGCGCGCCAGCTCGCGCCGGAAGGGGCATAGGGGGTCAGGTCTTCACGGATCGCCCGCTGCGCGCGTTTCAACGGTTGCCCTTGCCACTTTGCCTGCAAAGTGGCAAGTGGAGACCTGACCCCGCATGTGGCAAGTGGAGACCTGACCCCGCATGACTCGCCGGAAGCCTCCAGGCCCGTCGAGCGGTCCGCGCGCGGCCGGCATCCTGCTTCATCCGACGTCGCTGCCGGGGCGATTCGGGATCGGCGACCTGGGCCCGATGGCCGAACGGTTCGTCGAGTGGCTCGCGTCGGCGGGCCAGACGATCTGGCAGGTGCTGCCGCTCGGTCCCACCGGCCACGGAGGCTCGCCATACGGGACTCTCTCCGCATTCGCCGGTAATCCGCTTCTGATCTCGCCGGAGAAGCTCGTCGACGAAGGATTCGCGCCGGGGTCGGCGCTCGCCGACGCGCCCGATCTGCCGGCGGGCCGGGTGGACTGGGAGGGGGTCAGATCCTGGAAGAATCGCTTCTTCCGCGCGGCGTGGGAGCGGGCTTCGGGATCCGCCCGCGTCCGCGAGGACCTCGAGGCGTTCCGGTCGGCGCCGGAGCAGAGGATCTGGCTCGCCGACTGGGCCAGGTTCGCGGCGCGTCGTGCGGCGGGCCCCGGTTCGTCACCCGAGAAGATCGCGGAGGAGACCGAGTACCAGGAGTTCCTGCAGCTCACTTTCTTCCGGCAGTGGGACCGGCTGCGCTGGGAAGCGCGCCGCCGCGGCATCTCGCTCTTCGGCGACGTCCCGATCTACGTGCCGGCCGGAAGCGTCGACGTCGAAACGCATCCCGACCTCTTCGCGCTCGACGAAAGAGGCCTCCCGATCGACGTGGCCGGCGTGCCCCCCGACTTCTTCAGCGAGACCGGCCAGCTCTGGGGCTATCCGCTCTACCGGTGGGGCCGGATGGCGGAGAACGGATACCGTTGGTGGATCGATCGGCTTCGCGCGGCGTTCCGGATGACCGACATCGTGCGGCTGGACCACTTCCGCGCGTTCGCCGCTTACTGGGCGGTGCCGGCCGGGGAGGCGACCGCGGCGAACGGGCGCTGGCTGCCGGGGCCGGGGCGGAAGCTTTTCGACGCCGTGCGGGCGGAGCTCGGCGACCCGCCGTTGGTGGCAGAGGATCTCGGAACGATCACGCCCGACGTCCGGCGTCTTCTCGCGAAGCTTCGATTTCCGGGCATGAAGGTCCTCCAGTTCGCTTTCTACGAGGCGGACAGCCCTTACCTGCCGCACCGGCACGTCCCGAACGCCGTCGTCTACACGGGAACGCACGACAACGACACGACTCGCGGCTGGTGGGCCACGCTCGATCCGGGAGCGCGGCGGCGCGTGTCCGACTATCTGGGCTGCGAAGGGTCCGGGATCGAGTGGGACCTCATTCGCGCGGCGTACGCCTCGGTGGCCGAACGCGCGGTCGTTCCGCTGCAGGACGTGTTCGGACTCGGCAGCGAGGCCCGCATGAACACGCCGGCGGAGGCGGAGGGCAACTGGAGCTGGCGGGCGCGGGACGAAGACTTCCAGAACGATCGCAACGGACGGCTCTGCGAGCTCGCCCTGCTGACCGGACGGTGGACGACGAAGGGTGCCGCGACGTGAAGGGCTCGGTGACACGCCGCTCCTCGTACGACGCGATCATCGTCGGCGGAGGACCCGCCGGACTCTCCGCCGCGCTCATCCTGGGGCGGTGCCGGCGAAGCGTCCTCCTCTGCGACACAGGGAAACCGCGGAACGCCGCTTCCCGGGCGCTGCACGGCTTCTTCACCCGGGACGGAATTCCGCCGCGCGAGCTCCTTCGAATCGGCCGCCGCCAGCTCCGGCGATATGGAGTCGAGCTCCTCCGGGCCGAGGTCACGGACGCGCGCCGGACGAGGGGGAGATTCGAGGTCGTCCTCGCTGCCGGCCGCCGCCTGTCGTCCCGCACGCTTCTGATCGCCACCGGCGTCGTCGACCATCTGCCCGCGGTCGACGGAGTCCGGCCGCTCTTCGGCCGCCGCATCTTCCACTGCCCGTACTGCGACGGTTGGGAGGCGTCGGACCGGCCGATCGGCGTCTACGGCCGCGGCCGTTCGGGGATGGCTCTTTCGCTGTCGCTCCGCACGTGGAGCCAGGACGTCGTTCTCTTTTCCAACGGATCGGCGCGGCTGTCCATCCTCGATCGCGAGCGGCTGCGGGAGAAGGGCGTTGGCGTCGTCGAGAAGCCGATCGCGCGCTTCGAGCCGAGGCGGGCGGGACTGAACGTGGTGCTGGGCGACGGGGAGCGGATTCCGCGCTCGGCGCTCTTCTTCTCGACGGGGCAGGAGCTCCACTCTGATCTACCGCGGCGCCTGGGATGCCGCTTGACCCCGAAGGGCGCGGTCAAGACCGATCGCCTCGAGGGAAC
>JBBQKV010000079.1:0-12502 GCA_038327245.1 Acidobacteriota bacterium | reverse complement strand
CCCCCATGCGGGTCCTCGCGGGCGACATCGGCGGCACGAAGACCGCGGTCGGCATCGCGGAGGTCAAACCCGGATCGCTCTCGCTGCTCTCGACCCGGACCTATCCGAGCGCCGAATTCGCGGGCCTCGAGCAGATCCTGGAGGACTTCCTCTCGGGTGCCCGCCCGCCGGCGGTGGCTGCCTTCGGCGTCGCGGGGCCCGTTCAGCGGGGGCGCGCGAAGGTGACGAAGCTCCCCTGGATCATCGACGAAAGGCGGTTGGCGAGGCGGCTCTCGATCCCCCGGGTTCACGTCCTGAACGACTTCGTCGCTGCGGCCCTCGGCATCCTGCGTCTGCCGCCGCGTGCCTTCGTCGTGCTCGCGCCGGGAACTGCGGAGCCCGGCGGGACGATCGGAGTTCTCGGGGCGGGAACCGGCCTCGGCCAGGCTGCCATCGTGCTCCACCGCGGGAACCGTGTCGTGGTCGAATCCGAGGGCGGCCACGCGGACTTCGGACCCCGCGACGACCGGGAAGATCGACTCGTCCGCTTCGTGCGCGCCCGATTCGGCCGCGTCGATCGGGACCGGCTGCTCTCCGGCGAGGGGATCGGGCACATCTACGATTTCCTCAAGGCGGACCGGAAGGCGCGCGACGCGCCAGCCGTCGCCCGCGCGTTCGAGTCGGGCGACCGCGCCGCGGTGATCAGCGGATTCGCGCTCTCGCGCCGGGACCGCCTCTGCCGCGACGCCCTTTCGATGTTCGTTTCGATCTACGGCTCGGAAGCCGGCAACCTCGCCCTCCAGTACCGGGCAACCGGCGGGGTCTACCTCGCCGGAGGAATCGCGGGCAAGATTCTTCCGGCGCTGCAGGAGAAGGAGTTCCGCGGGAGCTTCCGGTCGAAATCGCCGCTCGAAGGGTTGCTGGCGAAAATCCCGGTTCGGGCGGTGCGGGAACCCCGCCTCGGCCTGATCGGCGCGGCCGAAGCCGCTTACCGAACCGCCATCGAGACGACCCGGTGATGGTCGAACACGATCACGCGGTGGGCCGCTCGGTAGGTCCATCGGGGGCGGTAGTCCGCGCCGTCCACGATCGTCTGGACCTCGTCGGGATCGCCGAGGAGCGCCCGAACCTCGGACTCGGACATGCCCTCGCGGATGGATCCGACCGGCTTGTCCTCTCCGATCGTCAGGACCTGGCTAACCTCACCGACGACGCGCTTCTGCTCCGATTCCCGAACCGCGGCGCGGGATCCCAGAAGCGGCTGCGTGAGGTCGTCCACGATGCCCGTCAGGGTCGGCCTCTTTTCGTGGATCCACCAACCGAGCGCCGCGAGCGCGCCCAGTAAGAAAATCCGGCGGACCGTGCGGCCCGTCGAGCTCAAAGGGGATCGACCTCGGCCAGCAGCAGGTTCGCGCGCCGCCGCAGCTCCTCGAGCTTCTCGAGGCACCACGGGCGCTGAGCGGGATCGACTTCCCAGAGGATGTCGCTCGCCGAGAAGACGGCGTCCTCGAGAGACGGCTCATCGGCGTCCCGTCCGCGCGTCAGCTCTTCCCGCAGGAGCGCGCGTCGCGCATTTCTCAACGCTTCCAGGCTGCCCGGATTTTCAGCCGACAGGAGAAAACGCAGCGTGACCCTGCCGGGGTCGACCTCGAAGGGAGCTTCCGCAACGGGGGGAGCTTCCGGGACCTCCCCCCAAACTTCGACGAGTCCGATCTCTGACACCGGGCAACAAGGTAGCGAACGCTGTGCCGCGGGGTTGAGAACGGTGCAATCCCCTCACGGCCAGAGGGTTGAGCGGATCACCCCGGGATTGGCACGGCCATTTTCGCGCGAAACGTGTTACCGAAAGTAACGTCCCGCGGGATTCAGGCCGTCGGATCGCGATCGGCGACCGCCACGTCGTCCCGCGCGCGGAGCGCCCGCTCGACGAGCTCCGCGATCTTTTCCCGACACCACGCGGCCTGGGAAGCGAGCACCGGCCACGAGACGTCGTTGACGGAAAAGACCGCTTCCTCGATCGAAGGCTCCTCCCACTCGAGGCCGCGGGTCCGCTCCTCGCGGATCATCACGCGACGCGCATAGCGGAGAGCCTCGACGTCATCCGAGGACTCGAACGAAAGGCGAAACCGAAGATTGACGCGGCGGGTCGGGTCGAAACGGAGGGCCAGCCTGTCGCGAGCGTCGGCAGGGGTCGCGAGGTCGGTCATTTCATCGAGCCGGATGGATGACATGCTGATGATGAATCCTCGAGAAATTATAGCGCGGCGGAGCGCGCTCGAATCCCCCGACGAAGGTCGGGGATAATCCACGGCCTTTCGGAGGTACGGCATGACCCAGAAGACGTCCATCACGGTCGCTTTCGGCGACGGCATCGGGCCGGAAATCATGGCAGCGACGCTCGCTGTGCTGAAAGCCGCAGGGGCCCGGCTGGAAATCGAGGAAATCGAGATCGGCGAGAAGGTCTACCGGCGCGGCGCGACCTCCGGCATCGAGCCGTCGGCCTGGGAGTCGCTCCGCCGCACTCGCGTCTTCCTCAAGGCCCCGATCACGACCCCGCAGGGGGGCGGGTTCAAGAGCCTGAACGTGACGACGCGCAAGACCCTGGGGCTTTACGCCAACGTGCGGCCCTGCGTCGCCTATCACCCCTTCGTGCAGACGCTGCACCCCGGCATGGACGTCGTCATCGTGCGGGAGAACGAGGAGGACCTCTACGCCGGCATCGAGCACCGCCAGACCGAGGGCGTCGTTCAGACTCTGAAACTGATCAGCCGCCCGGGCTGCGAAAAGATCGTCCGATACGCCTTCGAGTACGCGCGCCGCAACCGCCGGCGGAAGGTGACGTGCTTCACGAAGGACAACATCATGAAGTTCACGGACGGCCTCTTCCACAAGGTGTTCGAGGAAATCGGAGAGGCTTATCCGGACCTCGAGAAGGAGCACTGGATCGTGGACATCGGAGCGGCGAAGCTCGCCGACACTCCCGAAGCTTTCGACGTCATCGTCATGCCGAACCTCTATGGGGACATCCTCTCGGACGTCGCGGCGCAGATCGCGGGCTCCGTCGGTCTCGCCGGATCGGCGAACATCGGGCAGACCTGCGCCATGTTCGAGGCCATCCACGGCTCCGCACCGCGGCGCGCGGGACAGAACGTGGCCAACCCCTCGGGGCTGCTCCTCGCCTCGGTGATGATGCTCGTCCACATCGAGCAGCCGGACGTCGCGGAGCTCGTCCACAACGCGTGGCTGACCGCGATCGAGGAGGGAATCCACACCTACGACGTCTCCACCGAGGCGACGAGCTCGAAGAAGGTCGGAACGCGGGAGTTCGCCGAAGCGGTCAGCGAGAGGATCGGGAAGAAGCCGGCGAAGTTGAAGGCCGTGACGTACGGCAAGGCGCCCGCGGCGACGTCGGCGCCGGCCTCGGCGATCCGGAACCCCGCGGCCCGGGCGCTCGTGGGGGTGGACGTCTTCGTGAACTGGGACGGCGGCGCCGAAGATCTCGCGCGGCGCGTCGGACCGCTTGGATCGACCACCGGCGGGCTCAGGTTGACGACGATCAGCAACCGGGGCATCAAGGTGTGGCCCGACGGGTTCCCCGAAACGATGCAGACGGAACACTGGCAGTGCCGGTTCCTGGCGCGGGACGCGGGAACGACGACTTCCGCGGAACTCGCCACCCTGCTCGGGCGCGCCGCGGATGCGGACGTCGACTTCATCAAGACCGAGAACCTCTACACGTTCGACGGAGAGCGCGGTTACTCCCTCGGACAGGGGGAGTAGAGCGGCCGGTCGCGGCCCTCTCTCAGCGCGAAAAAATCACCAGGCCGTAGTCGCCGACCACCCGGAATCCGAGCGCCTCGTAGGCTGCGCGCGCCGGAGCGTTCCCCTCGGCGGTGAACAACACCGCGCGCTTTGCGCCCTCGCGGCGCGCCACCAGGAGAGATCCCGCGACGGCGCATCGCGCGTAACCCCGGCCCCGCAGCGCGGGAGGCGTCCAGACGCCGCCGACCTGCACAACGCCGGGAAGCCGGGCGTTGAACGCGGAATGGCTCACGGGCCGCTCCCCCTCGACGACGATCCACACCGCGCCGTCGGCATTCTGCCGGTCGAGCTCCGTGCGGGACACGGCGCGGAGATCGTCTCCGTCGGTCAGCCCGAGCGACTCGATCGAGAACTCCGTGCGCCACGCGGCGAGAAGGTCGAGCTCCGCGGTGCGAGGCCGGCGGCAGAGAACGCGACCGGAGGCGAGCGCATCCGGGACCTGGAGATCCTCCAGCGCGAGGCGGTACAGCTTCTCGCGGCTGTCGAGCGCAGTTTCGCGCGCCGAGAGACCGAGAGCCGGGAGGAGGGCGTCTACCTGGGCTCGCGGTCCGGCCAGACCCCGGAGCGCCCGGCCCGATCGGAGAATCGCGGCGCGCGCCACCGTCTCCCGCGCGCGCGGATCCGGCGCCTGAAGAACGAGCATGCCGTTCCAGAAGTGCGCCGCGACGCCGATCCACTTTCCCTCCTCGACCGCCGCGACGTAAGTCCCCTGCAAGGGCTGCCCGTGGTCGACGAGTCCGGCGGCGTGTGAGTTGGCCAGGAGAAACATCGAGCTCGCTTCGCAGGGATCGAGAAAGTCCCGGAGGAGACCCTCGTCCCCGAGAGACAGCGTCTTCAGCTCGACGGTCACAGCAGGAGACCGAGGAGAGCGGCTCCGATGACCACGACCGCGACGGCCGCCCTCGCTCGCCAGAGGTAGAGGAGCGCCAGCCCGGCGGCGAAGATGAGCTGTTGCCCGACGCTCTCGATCCCGGCCCGGAAGAGATGGACCGAGGTCGCCGCGATGAGACCGACGACGCCCGCCGTGATCCCGTCGAGCAAATCGTGCAGCGACCGGTTCTCGACGACGCGCTCCAGGGTCTCGTGTCCGACGAGCGTGATCGCGAACGCCGGCAGAAAGATGCCGAAGGTCATGGCGAGCGCGCCGGGCAGGCCTCCGGCGACGTATCCCACGAACGTGCCGAAGATGATGAGCGGCGCCGGAAGAATGCCGCCGAGCGCCAGGCCGTCCAAGAACTGCCGGTCGGTCAGCCACCCGCCGCGCTCGACCGCGTCCTTCCGCACGAACGGAATCGCGGTGTAGGCGCCCCCGAACGTCAGGAGCCCCGCCTTGAGCCCGGAGCCGAGCAGCGCGGGCGCAGGTACGGGAGACGGTGAATGGAGGCGGGTCGGCTCCCCGGAGGGCGTCCGATCCGCATTCGAGCGAACGACGAAGATCGCTGCCGCTCCCGCGATCAAGAGGCCGATCGCGAGCGCCGCAACGAATCGCCGCCGGCGGACGAGGACGTACACGATTCCGCAGAACGAGAGAGCGAAGGCAAAGTGGGCGCCGGCGAGCTCGGCGCCCGCGGCCACGACGGCCAGCGCGAACAGCCAGCGATCCCGGAGCGCGCCCTTTCCGATTCGATGGACCGCCCGGACCACGACGGCAACGACGCCGGCCTGCGCCCCCGCGAACAGGGCCGCGACCGCCGGCGACGACAGGCCGACCGAGACGTAGAAGGCGGAGAGCGCGAGCATCAGCAGGAGTCCGGGCAGCAGGAAGCCGAGTCCCGCCAGGAGACCTCCGACCCGTCCGCCCGCGAGCAGCCCGAAGTAGACGCAGAGCTCGTGCGCCTCGGGACCCGGCAGAACCTGGTACACCGCGAGCGTCCGGTTGAATCGCTCGGGCGATACCCAGTGTTCCTCCTCCACGAGATCCCGACGGATCATCGCGATCTGCGCGACCGGGCCGCCCCATGCGAGCGCACCGAAGCGGAGGAAGCGCAGAAAAATCCTTCCCCGGCCTTCGCGGGGCGCGCGCGGCTCTCCGGTCTCGGGAAGGTCCGGAGCGTTCAGGGGAGCGCTCTCACTCCGGATTGAAGACTAGACCTGCGAGCGCAGCAGTCCCGCCGCATGCTCCAGGATCTTTTCCCAGAGGGGGCGGTGCGTCCACTCTTCGAGGGTCACGCGGTGCGCTTTCTTCCGGTCGGCCTCGAAATCCACGGTCTGCCTCCGGGCGAAGTCCGCGTCGTAGACGTTCAAGTTCTCCTCGTCGTTCAATCGGAACGAGCGGTTGTCGAAGTTCGTGGAACCGACCGAGACCCAGAGGTCGTCCACGACCATGACCTTGCAGTGGTACATGGTCGGCTGGTATTCGTAGATCTCGACCCCCGCCTTCAGGAGGTCGCCCCAGCGGGACCGGGAAGCCTTCCGGGAGAGCTCCGAGTCGATCTTCGTGCCGGGCACGATGATCTCCACGTCTACGCCGCGCTTACGGGCGTCCGCGATCGTGGCGACGGAGAGGTCGTCCGGAACGAAGTAGGAGTTGGCGATCAGGAGCCGGCGCCGTGCGGAGGCGATGGAGAGCAGGTACATGAGCCGCACGCTTTCGCTCCCCCCGCCGGGTGAGCTCTCGAACACCTGTGCGTAGGACGGGCCCACCGCTGCCAGCTTGGGAAAGTACTCCTCGCCGTGCAGAACCTTGGATTGCGTCTTGATCCAGTTGTCCAGGAACGCCGCCTGCATCTGCGCGACGGCCGGGCCCTCGAGGCGGAAGTGCGAGTCGCGCCAGTGCTCCGGGTCCTGTGCGTGGCCGGCCCACTTGTCGGCGATCCCCACGCCCCCCGTGAAACCGACTTTCCCATCCACCACGAGGATCTTGCGGTGGGTCCGGTTGTTGACCCGTTTGAGGTTGTACCAGCGCAGCGGGTGGTACTTCTCCACCTCGACACCCGCCGCCTTCATCTCGTCGATGTATTCCTTCTTTGCCTTGCCGCTGCCGACCCAGTCCATGAGGACGTGGACCTTCACGCCGGCCTTCGCGCGCTCCGCGAGCGCCTTCGCGAACTCCTCGCCGATCGTTCCGGACCAGTAGATGTACGTCTCGAAGGTAATCGTCTTCTTCGCGGAACGGATCGCCTCGAGCATCGCCGGGAAGATCTCGTCCCCGTTCAGGAGCGTCGTGACCCTGTTCCCGTCCAGGATGGCCGGGCCGAGCAGGGATCCCATCGAGCGGAGGAACTGCGGGTCCTCGACCCCGTAAAGGGACGGAATCTCGTGCTTGATCTTCTTCTCGCCGGGCGACGCGTTCAGAACGAGCAGGACCACCGCGATCGCGAGGGCCACCGCCAGGACGATCATCATCGCGAGCCTCCGTCTCTTCTTCACCGACCGAGGGTAGCAGAGCGGTCGGATAGCATCGGGGCATGAACGTCGAGAACCGGGTCGCGCTCGTCACCGGCGGCAGCCGGGGAATCGGTTTTGCCATCGCGCGGCGCCTGGGCGCCGACGGTTTCGCGGTCGCGATTTCCGCGCGCGACTCGAAAGGCGTCGATGCCGCGATTGCGCGGCTGGAAGAACTGGTTCCGTCGGCGAAGTTCGCGGGGCGCCCGGCCGATGCTCGGAGCGAGGGGGATCAGAAGGCTCTGGTGGATTTTGTGGGCGCCACGTTCGGGCGCCTCGACGTTCTCGTCAACAACGCCGGGATCGGAGAGTTCGAATCGGTCGAGAAGCTGGACCCCGAGCGATTCCGCGCCGTCGTCGAAACGAACCTCTTTGGCCCGTACTATGCCACCCACTTCGCCGTCCCCCTTTTGAAGCAGGACGGCGGCGGGTTCATCGTCAACATCGGCTCGCTCGCGGCGGTCAACGCCTTCGCGGGAGGCTCCGCCTACAACGCGTCGAAGTTCGGCCTGCTCGGCTTCTCGGAGTCCTCGATGCTCGACCTGCGCCACCAGGGAATCCGGGTGGCCGCGATCCTGCCCGGTTCGGTCGCGACCGAGTTCGGCCACTCGCACGGCGCCCGGGACCACTCCTGGATGCTCACGTCGGAGGACGTCGCCGAGGCGGTTTCCGACGTCGTTCGATTTCCGGATCGCGCGATCGCCTCGCGCATCGACCTCCGCCCCTCGCAACCGCCGAAACGCTGACCGCCGGCGCTCAGCGCCAACGGGCGGTCTCGACGTCCCGGGCCAGGTGCACGGCCGTCGCCTCTTCGACGGAGGTCTTGTCCTTCAACCCGGGACCGCGCCGATCGTCCTTGACCTTCTCGACGAGCTTCAGGTAGCGCTCGTGGAGGATCCGCAGTTCCTCCTCCGAGAGCTCCTCGGCTCCGACCAGCCGGTTGCTGGCGCCCTCCTGCGACGCTATGACCTCGTTCAGCTTGAGCTGGATGGCGCGCGACTCCTTGTTCTGGGCCCGCTGGATCAGGAAGACCATGAGGAACGTCGCGATGGTGGTGCCCGTGTTGATCACCATCTGCCAGTCCTGGGAAAAGTGGAAGAGCGGCCCGGTCAGGGCCCAGGCGAGGACGAACGCGAGCGCGATCCCGAACGCCGGAGAGCTGCCGGCCCACTGCGAGACTCGGGTGGAGAAACGCTCGAGAGAGTTGCCCGCCGCGGGCACCTGTTTCTGGTCCACCGTGCGGACAAGTGCAAGCGCCTTGCCGTACCCGGATTTCCTCCCGGCGTTACGGACTCCGAACGATCCGTCCCTCTACCTTCGAGGTGACCCGGCGGCCCGGCAGGGCGCGGAGCGCCTCCTCGGTCGTGGCCCGCCACGGCACCGCTCCCGAGTCCAGCCTCCTCGGGCTGGTCTCGCCGTGGCCCTTCGAGAAGAGCGCGTATCCGTCGCGGTACCCGTTCTCCCAGAGGTAGTCGAGCGACGCCGCGGAGTACGTCCGCGCCAGGTCGAGCTTCTGGAAGCCGGCGCCGCGGCGGGAGACCTCCACGTCCGAGGCATCGATCGTGTAGACCGGCGACTCGACCGTGCCCTCGACGACGTAGCGAAACCGGATTCCGGACACCTGGAGGAACCGGCCGTGACCCGTATGGACCTTCGAGACCGAGGTCCGCAGGAGATCGAGCAGCTGCGCGCCCGTGATCTCGAAGGAGACAATGGCGTTGTCGAAGTAGAAGATCCCCTCGAGGTCGTAGTTGCGGATGGGGCCGGGCGGGATGTCGTCGTTGATGCGGATCGCGCCGCCGTTCACGAACGCGACGTCGGTCTTCATGCGCTCCCGGATGACGTCGGTCAGAAAGTTTCCGAGCGCCGTCTCGCGGCCGCGCACCGCGGGCTCCACCCCCTCCAGGACGTTCTCGGTTTCCCCCACGACCTCTCGCAGATCGCGTCCGGTCTGGGCCTTTACCGCGACGGCGAGCTCGTCGAGCGAGGCCTGGACCTCCTTTTCGACGGCGGGGTCCTTCTCGACCGCGTCGTCGAGCGGGACCTTTCGGAATGCGTCCGCGACCGAGCCGTCCGGCGCGACCCGGACGTCGTGGACGATGGCGGTCCGCGCGTCCGCATCGGCCTTTGTAATCCAGGTGTTTCCCACCCGGCGCTGCAGGAAGAAGTGCTCGTGTCCGCCGACGACGATCCCGACCGCCGGGAACTCGCGCGCCAGCCGCTCGTCCTCGTCGAGGTCCTGGTGCGTCAGAGCGACGACGACCCTGGCGCCGTCGCCGTGAAGTCGCGCGAGCGCTCTCCCGATCGCGGCGTGCCGCTCCGGGAGGTCGTAGTCGTAGGCGACGTAGTCGCGGGGCTGGACGTCGGTCGTGAGTCCGAAGATCCCGACCCGGACGCCGGCGTCGCGGACCACCACGTCGTGCACGTTCGCCAGCCGCGCCGACAGCGCCTCGCCGGGCGCCGACTTCGCGGATCGGTACCGGACGTTGGAGGAGACCCAGGAGAAGTCGGACTGCGCGACCCGGCCGAGGAGGACGCCCGGATCCTTGTCGTCGAACTCGTGGTTGCCGAAGACCACGAAGAGGTCGGGATCGAAAGCGGCCGGATCCCCGTCGAGGAGATTCAGGACCCGGATCATCGGCGCCGCGCGAAGGTACTTGCTCATGACCGACGGGAAGAGGAGGTCTCCGGCGTGAAGGACGAGGACCGGCCTCCCCTGCGCCTCCAGCTGCTTGCGCAGGGTCCGGACCCGGGCGAGCCCGCCCCGCCGCCCGCCCTCGAGCCCCTCGACCTTGTAGACGTCGTTGATCTGGAGGATGGTGAACCGGGCTTCGGCCGCCACGGGCGCCGGCGGCTCGACGCCTGCCCGGTGCGGAGCGCCCGCGCACGCGACCGAGAGCGAGACTGCTCCGACGACGAGAGCTGCGCGCACCTTCACGCCGCTACCTCCGCGGTCGCCCGTCGAGCTTTGCGGCCCGGACCCACACGCGCACGTACTCCGGTCGGGGAGCCGGTTCGCGGCGGGCCGCGGCAATCCGCGAAAGACGCGCGGTGAGCTCGGCCGGGTCCCAGGGAGCCAGGTCGGAGACCTTCTCGACTCCCGCGGCCTCGAGGAGGTGCGCGGCCGGCGCTCCCATTCCCTTGTGCAGCGCGAGCGACGCCTCGCGCGCGGCGCGCTCGACCCGGTCCAACGGGATGCCGGCTCGCGACGCGACCGCCGAGGTCCCTTCCCGGCGCACGGCCCGCTCGAGAAGCTCGGGGGTCGGGATCCCGGATGCCCGCAGCTTGCGGGCGGCGGACGCGTCGAGGCCGGACAGGTCGGAGAGGACCGGGCGCATGGACTGCACGTTGCGGTCGAGGATCGCGATCGACGCTCCCACCGTGAACACCACCGCGAGCGCCGCGGCGGCGATGCGCCGTCCCTTCGCCAGTCGCGACACGAGCGTGAAGAACGCGAACGCCGAGACCGCCAGCGGCGGAAAACCTCCGAAACCCGCGAGCGGCATTTCGAAGACCTTCCAGTCCTCGAATCCGGGAACGGTATAGATCCACTTCGTCCGGGCCCAGAAGTTCAGGAGCTCCCACACCGCGCCGGCCCACAGGCCTCCGAAGAGAAGCCGCAGGAGCCGCCCGGGGCGGCCTGCTTCGAGGTCTCCGATCAGGGACGGCGCGCCCGCGCGGTAGTTCCACACTTCCGGGATCCCGAGGGTCGCGCCCCACACCGCCCAGAAGAACATCCGGGGCCAGAGGAGCGGGGCGATCGCGCAGAAAGCTCCGAGCGCGGCGAGAAGGGAAAGCATCCGGGGCGTGATTCGGAGCGGCCGGGACCGCGCACGGCGGAAGGCACCGAATGCCTCGAGCGCCTCGGCATGGAAGAAGCACGCCGGAAGAACGGTCGCGAACGCGAGCGTGCTCATCAGGCCCGAGCCCCAGATCGTCCGGAGGCCGAAGACGTAATACCAGTTGTGGAGCCGCAGGTTGTAAGCCTCGAAGAGGAGCCAGAACGGGAGCGACCAGAACATCATCGAAACGAGCTCCCGGCGGCGTCCGACCACGAACGAAGAACCGCGCCGGAGAGAGATCGCGGCGTCGACCGCCAGCAGGTATCCGTACCAGGCGGGCAGGTACCAGATCGTGTTCCAGGCCTCCAGGTCGGCGATGAGAGCCCAGAGGCCCAGCGCGAAGAGAAGGACGCCGAGAGCGCCCCACGGCGGAAATCGGACCCCGCTGCGCGGCGGGGAGCCCCGCAGCGCCCCGGGGACGGCGGCGCTCACCGGGTATCGCCCCGAGGGAACCGGACGCGCTCCGGCTCGGCGTTCAGCCGCTTCAGCAGCTTCTGGATCAGGTCGGTCTTCCTTCGGCCCGCCTTCTTCGGATCGACGATGTAACGGACGATGGCCTCCAGCCACGTGTTGTCGCTCACGCGGAAAAGGATGACCGGCCGCTCCTGGACCTGGACCTCGTCGACCGGGGTCTCCGACAGGAGCTCCCGGTAAACTTTCACCCGCTCCATCATCTTTACTCCGACCTCCTCTTCGGCCACCTCGCTCATCGTCTTCGCGACGAACTCCAGGTCGCTGTCGTACGCGATCTGGAACTTGATCTCGTTCCAGATGTAGGGAAAGAGGGGCCAGGAGTAGTTGTAGACCGGCGTCTTCAGGACTTCCGAGTTCGGGAACTTGATGATCCGGCCGCTCGGATGGTCGCTCGACAGGTACTGCCCGCCAAACTCCCACAGCGTCGTGTCGAGGTACGAGACGTCGATCACGTCCCCCTTGGCGTTGCCGATCATGATGCGGTCGCCGACCCGGTACGGTTTGCGGACGAGGATGTAGATCCACCCGATGAAGCTCGTGATGGGCGTCTGCAGCGCGAAGCCGAGAATGAGGGAGATCAGCCCGAACGAGACGACCGCGGTGTACCAGTTGACGAAGATCGCGGTGACCAGGATGAGAACGATCGCCAGTCCGACGAGCAGGTGCAGGATGCGTCGCAGGTTGTAGCGGGAGACGGTGTTGTCGAGGCGGGGAACGAAGTAGCTTTCCGCGGCCCTTTCCGCGACCAGGACGAGGAAGATGAACACGGCGCCGAGACTTCCCCGCCGCAGGATGTCGGCGGTCCGCGGGGGCAGCGAGAGAATTCTGGCCGAGAGAAGGATCCAGAGAGCGAGAAACGCGACCAGCAGGATCGCCCAGGTCCCGAGCCACACCCGGTGGCTCTTTTTGGTCGGGATCTTCCGCGCCTCGGGCGGAGGAGTCGCCTGCTCCAGCGCCTCCTTGACGTCTCCCTGCCGTTTGAGCTGCTCGGCCTGCTCCTT
>JBBQKV010000078.1:0-12547 GCA_038327245.1 Acidobacteriota bacterium | reverse complement strand
GCGCGCATCGGATTGCGTTTGTACGGCATCGCGGAGGATCCCACCTGCGACGCCTCGAAGGGTTCCTCGAGTTCGCCGTCGTGCTGCAGCAGACGGAGATCCGTGCCGATCTTGTGGGCCGACTGCGCCAGCCCGGACAGGGCCTGGACGACCCGGTCGTCCTGCTTGCGCGAGTAAGTCTGGCCCGACACCGTCTGGCGCTTCGCAAATCCGGCGCGCCGGGCGACGGCGCGGTCGAGCTCCTCGACCTTCGCCGAGTCTCCGTCGAAGAGGCGGAGGAACGACGCCTGCGTGCCGGTGGCTCCCTTGACCCCCAGGAAACGCAGGTCGCCCGCGCGACGCCGAACCTCCTCCAGGTCGCTCAGGAGGTCCGAGGCCCACAGCGCGACGCGCTTCCCCACGGTCGTCGGCTGCGCCGGCGGGTAGTGCGTGTATGCGAGCGTCGGAACCGCGCGGTGCTCCAGCGCGAGGTCGCGCATCCGCCGGAGAACGCCGGCGAGCCGGCGCTCGACGAGCCCCAACGCCTGGCGAATGACGATCAGGTCCGCGTTGTCGGTGACGTAAGCGGACGTCGCGCCCCAGTGGATGATCCCCCGGGCGGCGGGCGCCGCATCCCCGAAGACGCGCACGTGCGCCATGACGTCGTGGCGGGTTTTCTCTTCCTCGCGCGCGGCGGCCTCGAAGTCGACGTCGGACAGGTGCGCGCGCATCTCTCCGATCGCTTCCTCGGAGACCGGAAGACCCAGCCGGCGCTCCTCTTCGGCGAGCCACAGCCACAGGAGTCGCCAGGTCTCGAACTTCCGCTCTCGGGAGAAGAGCCGGACCATGTCCGTTGAGGCATAGCGGCCGAAGAGAGGACCCGGGTCGGCGTCAGGCGTTGTCATCATCCCACTCGGCGATCGTGAACATCACCACGGCCTCGTTCCCGCACGCCAGGCACATCGCCTCGCTGACATGCCCCGCCTCGACCTCGAACACGTAACACGGCGTGTTGCACTCCTTGCAGACCAGGTAGGGGATCTCCCGATCCTGGTTCGGACTGGAGGGGGGAGGTCGATCAACCAAGGTGGTGCTCCGGGCTATTTTCCCATAAGGACTTCTACCAGACTTCACACCGATCCGCGGCGGACCGGACCATCGCCGCACCCGGCTTGCACTCGAACGCCCGCTGGAACTCGGTCAGGTTCGAGAGCGGGCCGATGACCCGGTATTTCCCGATCGGGTGAGGATCTCCCTGCACCATCGTCCGCGCAAACTCGGGCCGGACGGCGTCGCCGCGGAATTGCCCCCAGGCGATGAAGAACTGCTGGTCGGGCGTGAAGCCCTCGACGGCGGGCAGCGGCGGCTTTCCCTTCTGAGAGATCTGAAAGGCGCGATAGGCGATCTTCGCGCCCGCCAGGTCGCCGATGCTCTCGCCCAGCACGAGCTTGCCGTTGTGGTGGATTCCGGGCTCGACGAAGTAGCCGTCGAACTGTCGGACCACGCAGGCCGCCTTCTCCTGGAATCTCTTGAGGTCCTCGTCCGTCCACCAGTTGTTCAGGCGGCCCTGCGCGTCGAACTGCGCCCCTTCGTCGTCGAAGCCGTGGCTGATCTCGTGCCCGATGACCACGCCGATCGCGCCGTAGTTCACGGCGTCGTTGTTCTGCATGGAGAACGCCGGCGGCTGGAGGATTCCGGCGGGGAAGACGAGCTCGTTCAGCAGCGGGTTGTAATAGGCGTCGGAGGTGGGGGGCGTCATGCCCCAGCGTCCCCGGTCGACCGGTTTGCCGATCGTCGCGAGGTTGTCCTCGACGTTGAACCGGCGCCCCGCGACGACGTCATCCCAGTAGGACGACCGGCGGATCGCGACGTGGCTGTAGTCCTTCCAGCGGTCCGGATAACCCACCTTGGGGTTGAAGGTCGAGAGCTTTTCGAGAGCCCGCTTCTTCGTCTCCGGGCTCATCCAGTCCAGCCCCTCGATCGTCTCCTTCATGGCGAGCCGCAGGTTCGCCACCATCTCCTGCATGCGCGCCTTCGCCTCCGGCGGGAAGTACTTCTCGACGTACTTGCGGCCGAGCGCCTCGCCGAGCTGCCGGTCGGTCGACTCCACGCACCGTTTCCAGCGGGGCTTCTGCTCCTTCGCCCCCGAGAGAAATGCGCCGTTGAACGCCCAGTCCTCCCGGACGAATACGTCGGACAGTAACGGCGCGGCGGCGTTCAACAGGTGCCACTCGAGGTAGGTCTTCCAGTCGGCGAGGGGCGTGACGGTCAGCTGGCGGTCGAGCTCCCCGAGGAACTTCGGCTCCGCCACGTTGACGTCCCCCGACACACCGGCGGCCCGGAAGTAGGCCGGCCAGGGGAAATGGGGAGTGAGCTTCTGGAGATCCGCGAACGACGTCTTGTGGTCCGTGTTCTTCGGGTCGCGGAGCGCCACGTTGTCGAGCGACGCTTCGGAGAGCTTCGTCTCCATTCGCATGATCGTGTCCGCGGCGGACTTTGCGGCGGCGTCGCTCGCGCCCGCCAGGCGGAAGATCGCGGCCACGTGGTCGAGGTACTTCGCCCGGGCTTCCTGAAAGCGACCATCGGTCTTGACGTAGTAGTCGCGGTCCGGCATGCCGAGGCCGCTCGCGTAGATCTTCGCGATGACGTCGTTGGGATTGTGGGAGTCGGACTCGCCCCCGAAGGCGAAGGGCACGGCGATTCCCATCCGGTGGAACCGGCCGATCATCGGCGGCACGTCCGCGACGCTCCGCATGCCGCGGATTTCGGCGAGGAGCGGCTCGAGCGGTTTAGCCCCCAGGCGGTTCGCGGCCGCCTCGTCCATGCAGGCGCCGTAGTAGTCGCCGATCAGCTGCTCGACCGATCCGGGTTGGGCCTTGCCGGCTGCGGCGGTCTCGTCGAGAAGCTGCTTCAACTGCTCCTTGGTGGATTCTCCGGCCGCCCACCGCCGGCTCCAGCGCGGCATCGAGGCGGGAATGGGGTTGCTCGCCCGCCAGGTTCCGTTGGCGAAGGCGTAGAAGTCGGCGCACGGATCGGCGGTGCGATCCAAGTCGGTCAGCTCGATTCCCTTCCGAGCGGCGTCCTCGCCCGAGGCCGTCGCCACCACGAGGAAGACTCCCAGCAGAGGGATCGCAATGCGCATTGGGTGCTCCTTCGAAAGACAGGTTCGAGGCTTGGCCTCTCGGTTGCGGTTGAAGTCGCCGACTATTGCACGTCTCTCGGTCGGACACCATTTGTCCGCCGGACGGTTATCCTGAGAGAAGATGATCACCACCATCCTCATCGTCGCTGTCGCGGCGCTCGTCGTCGGGACGGTTCTCTACGTCCTCCTGCGGCCGCGCGAGGCGGTGGCGGACTCCCGGCTCGACCGCCTCCTCGTCGAGGTCGCCGCGGTGCGGGGCTCCTCGGAGTCCATGGACCGGAGGGTCGAAGACCTCCGCCGCTCGGTGGGCGAGCGTGTGTCGGCGGTCGAGGACCGGCTCACCGAGGGACAGAAGAACGTGTCCGACACGCTCGGCCAGGTCCACGAAAAGATGGGCCGCGTCTTCCAGGCCTCGCAGAAGATCCAGGAGCTCGCCGGAGGCATGACGCGGCTCGAAGACCTCCTGAAGCCTCCCAAGGTCCGCGGCGGGCTCGGGGAGACTTTCCTGGAACAGGCTCTCTCGGACGTCCTTCCGCCAGGGGCCTGGAAGATGCGCCACGTCTTTCCGGACGGAACGATCGTCGACGCGGCAATCCGGGTCGGCGAGTTCCTCGTCCCGGTCGACAGTAAGTTTCCACTCGAAAACTTCCGTCGCTCGAAGGAGGCACCCGACGAGGCGGACCGCAAGCGGGCGCGCCGCGATTTCGCCGGCGACGTGCGCAAGCACGTCGACGCCATCGCCACCAAGTACATCCGGCCGGGGGACGGGACGTACGACTTTGCCCTCATGTACGTGCCTTCCGAGGCCGTGTACTGCGAGATCGTCTTCGACGAGGACGGAGTTTCGCTGGCGGACTGGGCGGCTGCGGAGCGGCGCGTGATAGCGGTTTCTCCGAGGCTTCTCCACGTCTATCTCGCTACGGTTTGCACGGGTCTGCGCGGGATGGCGGTCGAGGAGCGGGCAAAGGAGATCCTGGAGCATCTGTCGGATCTTCGACGGGAGTGGGATCTGGTGGAGGACCCGCTCCGGACGCTCGGCACGCACCTCCGCAATTCCCAGAAGCAGTACGACGCTGCCAGGGGGGCGTTCGACCGATTCGGAGGGAAGCTCGACACGATCGCCGAGCGGGGCGACAGTGAGTCGATCGAGACCCGGCCGGAGCTGGCGGTGGTTCCCCGGTCGTCTTAGCCGTCCCGGCGGGCTTCGCTTCCCGGGCTAGAATCCCGCGTTCTTTCGCGGAACGCCAATGCCCCTCAAAGTGAACTCGGAGATCGGAAAGCTTTCGTCCGTTCTCGTCCACCTCCCCGGCCCCGAGATCGACCGGATGGTGCCGGCGATGATGGAGGAGCTCCTTTTCGACGACATCCTCTTCGGGAGCCGCGCCCGGGAGGAGCACCGCCGATTCCAGCAGGTTCTCGCCTACGTCGCCGACGAGGTGGTCGACGTCCAGACCCTTCTCGATGACGTGCTCCAGGTTCCGGAACAGCGCTCCGAGATCCTCCAGGACCTCGGAACCGTCCTCGACTGGGGCCCCGACATGGACTATCGGCTGCGAGACCTCACCTCCGAGCAGCTGGCGAGCACACTCGTCACGGGCATCGAGCGACCGGTTTCCGACACCGCGCTCTCACCGACCGAGCTCTACTGGCTTCCGCCGATACCGAACTACTTCTTCCAGCGCGACCCGCTGGTGATCGTCGGGGATCGAGCGATTCGCGGGTCGATGGCGACGGCCGCGCGCCTCCGGGAACCGCTCCTCTCGGGCTACGTCGTGCGGTATCACCCGCGTTTCGGGGGGGGCAGCGAGAACCGCTTCTGGTTCCAGGAGTTCTCGGTCGACTACGGCCGGCCGTCGTCGTACGCGCGAATGCGGCCGACGCTCGAGGGGGGAGACATCCTGGTCCTGCGCGAGGACCTCCTGCTCATGGGGTACTCCGAGCGGACGAAGAAGACCACGATCGAGCGGCTCGCGGAGTCGCTGCGCGACCACGGGTCGCCGGTCCGGAACATCTTCGTGGTCGCGCTCCCGCCCGCGCGCTCCTACATGCACCTGGACACGGTCTTCACCATGATTTCGCAGGACGAGTGCCTGGTCTACGCGCCCATGATCTTCCCGGACGGCGCCGAGGAGGCCGACGTCTACCGCTGCGACTTGACGAGCCGGCCGGTCGCCTGGACGTCCGAGAACGACCTCCTCTCGGCGCTGAAGTCCGAGGGCCTGGACCTGAAGCCCATCCGCTGCGGAGGGTCCGACCCGATCTCGGAACGTCGGGAACAGTGGACCGACGGCGCCAACGCGTTCGCTCTCGCGCCCGGAGTCGTCCTGACGTACGACCGCAACGAGCGCACGTCCGACGAGCTCTCGAATGCCGGGTACTCCGTGGTGGACGAAGCGGACCTGCTTCTGGGACGGAGCGAGCTCGACCTGCGGAAGCCGAAGAAGTACGCCGTGCGGCTCGCGGCGCACGAGCTCTCGCGGGCGCGCGGCGGACCGCGGTGCATGGCCATGCCGCTCGTTCGAGAGGAGCTCTGAGCCTCCCGTCCGCATGACGACCCCCTTCTTCTCGTTCGTCCGGCCGCTCGCGGTGGTCGCCTTCGGAGGCAATGCCCTCATGCGCCCGGAGGACCCGGGCGACTCGCCAACGCAGCTCGTCCGGGCGCGGGACGCCGTGCGCCAGCTCCTGCCGGTCCTGAACCGGGGCTACGAGCTGATCGTCGTGCACGGCAACGGCCCTCAGGTCGGCAACCTCCTCCTCCAGGCGGAGCTGGCTGCCGAGCGGGTCTCCCCGCAAACGCTGGACGTCTGCGTCGCCCAGACGCAGGGCTCGATGGGTTTCCTGCTGGAGCTCGCCTTCGACAACGAGCTGAAGACGGCGGGGTTCCGCAAGCGCGTCGTCACGATCGTCACCCAGGTCGAGGTGGATGCCGCCGACCCCGCGTTCCTCCACCCGTCCAAGCCCATCGGCCCGTTCTTCTCGAAGGAGCGGGCGGAGGTCCTGCAGGAGACGGCGGGCTGGAGCATGGTCGAGGACGCCGGCCGCGGCTGGCGCAAGGTCGTCGCGTCGCCCAAGCCGCTCGCATTGCGCAACGTGGACGTGGTCGCGGCTCTCGCGAACCGGGGTCACATCGTCATCGCCGCGGGAGGGGGAGGAGTCCCCGTGGTCGTCCCGGAAGAGGGGGCTGTCCGCGGCGTCGAGGCCGTGATCGACAAGGACTACGCGGCTTCCATGCTCGCCGCGTCTCTCTCGGCGGATCTCTTCGTCATCCTGACGGGCGTCGACCGGGTGGTGCGCGACTTCGGGAAGCCGACCGAAACGCCGATTCCGCGGCTCGACGTTGCCGCGGCCCGCGCCCTTCTCGCGGAGGGGCAGTTCCCTCCGGGCAGCATGGGGCCCAAGATCGATGCGGCGATTCGATTCGTCGAGGCTGGCGGCCGGGAGGTGCTGATCACCCGGGCCGAGCGACTGGCGGAGGCCCTGGAGGGCGAAACGGGAACCGTGATCTGGAGGACGGAATGAGCGCGGATCGGATCGGGCCGGCGAAAAGGGACTACGTCAACGAGAACGACTGGCCTCCCGCCGAGATCGAAAAGGTCCTCGACCGCGGGGCGGAGATCAAGAGCCGGCCGGACGCCTACCGAACTTCGCTATCGGGCCGGAGCCTCGCGATGATCTTCGAAAAGTCTTCGACCCGCACGCGCGTGTCCTTCGAGACCGGCATGTTCCAGCTCGGCGGCCTGGGGATGTTCCTCTCGTCGCGCGACCTCCAGCTCGGCCGGGGGGAGCCGATCTCCGACACGGCGCGCGTCCTCTCCCGTTACGCGGACGGCATCATGGCCCGTACCTACGCGCACTCGACCGTGGAAGACCTGGCGCGGTTCGCATCGATCCCGGTCATCAACGGACTGTCGGACCTCCTGCACCCGTGCCAGGCCCTCGCCGATTTCCTCACGATCCGGGAGAGGTTCGGGACCGCTCGCGGCTTCGGTCTGTGTTACGTGGGAGACGGGAACAACGTGGCCCACAGCCTTCTCGTCACCGGAGCCAAGCTCGGAGCGCGCGTCGCGGTGGTCACACCTCGCGGTTTCGAGCCGCGGCCCGAGGTGGTCGAGTGGGCGACCGCCGCCGCCCGCGAGACCGGCGGTTCCGTTCTCGTGACGACGTCGCTCGAAGAGGGCGCCGCGGGCGCCCGGGCGGTCTACACGGACGTGTGGGCCTCGATGGGCCAGGAGGCCGAAGCGGCGGAACGCGCGAAGAAGTTCGAGCCTTACCGCGTCACCCGGCGCGTGATGCAGATGGCCGAGCCGGACGCAATCTTCCTCCACTGCCTGCCGGCTCACCGCGGCGAGGAGGTCGAGGCGGACGTGATCGACTCGCCGAGCTCCGCCGTGTTCGACCAGGCGGAGAATCGCCTCCACGCCCAGAAGGGGCTGCTCGTCACCCTCCTGTCGGGACCGGCTTGAGAGACGTCGCCGCGTCTGGACGCTTCGCGATCTTCCGGGCATGGCGCCGGGGTCTGCTCGTTGCGCTGGCCGCCGTCGCGCTCGTCGCGGCAGCTCTCGTGGTCGGCCGAGGTCGGGGTCCGGAAGGAAAGCCCGCGCGGGAGACTCCGGCCGTGGTCACGGTCGCCGAAGCCGCGCTGAAGCGGGAGCCGGATTCTCGCGCCGAGACGGTAGCCGCGCTGAAGCGGGGCACCGAGGTCGGCGTGATCGCCGACCGAGGCGTGTGGATCCAGGTCCGCTCCGGCCGCGCGACCGGTTACGTGCGCGCCGACGAGGTCGAGCGGGATATGGATCGCGAAGCGCGGGAGCAGCGGGCGAAAAAGATCCTCTCGTTCCCGGCGGTCTACGGAGTCGTGGCGGAGGAGACTCCGGTAATTCTCGCTCCGTTCCCCTTCGCGCCGCGCGCTGGCAGTCTCGCCAGGGGGACGTCCATCCGGATCCATGCGGTCGACCACGCCTACTTCGCCTACGAGGACCAGGCGAACGGAATCGCCTTCGTCGCGTCCGCCGACATCGATCTCGTGCCTCCCGATCCGAAGACTCCGGACATCGTCCCGGACGGGAGCGTGCGGCTCCGTCGGCTCGAGACGATCGACCTGTCGGCGCAGCCGACTCCTCTGGAGAACCCGATGCCCGTCTCGCCTCCGGACGCGATCCCTCCGGAGCGACGGCCCGGTCCCGGCGGCTCACCCGAGGTCGGAGAGGGCGGCGTCGAGCCGGCCGTGCTCGTCTCGAAGGTGGACCCCACGTACCCGGAAGCCGCCATCCGGGCGCAGATCGAGGGCAGCGTGGTACTCGACGTGGGCATCGACGAAACGGGGAAGGTCATCGACGTCCAGGTCACCCGGGGACTGCCTTTCGGCCTGTCGGAGGCGGCGGCCCGGGCGGTCCGCCAGTGGATTTATCGGCCGGCTCGGGGTCCGAGCGGTCCGATTCCATCGCGAAAGTCGGTTCGCATCCTCTTTACTCTTCGCGGCGGCCGGTGACGCTCCGGGTCCGACGCGGTCTATAATTTTTCGTTCCCATGCTCCAAGTACTGTTCGAAGCGGAAGGACGTTCGCAGGTCTATACGCTCGTTCGCGAACAGGCCTCGATCGGCCGCGCCAGCGACAACGACATCGTCCTGAACGATTTCTCGGTCTCCCGCCGGCACGCCTACTTGAAGCGGGAGCGCGGCGAGTGGGTCCTCTACGACAACCACTCGACCAACGGAGTCCGCGTCAACGACCGCCACGTCCCGAACGCGTCCGTGGGCAGCGGCGACCACGCGGTCATCGGGACCTTCACGCTGAGCTTCCGCGAGGAGGCGGTCGAGCCCGAGCCGGCGCGCCGGGTGGTGGACTCGACGTCGACCTGCATCCGGCCGATCGCCGAGTTCAACCAGGATTTCGGGCTCGAGAAAGCGGAGGCGCCGGGCCCTCCGATCTCCAGCGAGTCGACCGCGAATCGGAAGCGGGTCGTCCTCGACGTCGCCTACAAGAACAAGGTCTTCGAGATTCTCGTGCAGGTGGCCAAGACACTCATATCCCTGGACGACCTCGAGACCGTGCTCGACAAGGTCATGGACCTGATTTTCGAGTACCTGCCGGTCGATCGCGGATTCCTGCTCCTCGAGGAGCAGGAGACTCTGCGGCTCCGGATCAGCCGCTTCAAGTCGGGGCAGCGCATGACTACCGACGGGTCCCTCCCGTATTCCCGCACGATCGTGGACATGGTCGTCCGGGAGAAGGTGGCCGTGCTGACGTCGGATGCCCAGCAGGACGAGCGCTTCGAGGCGGGACAGTCGATCCGGATGCAGCAGATCCGGTCCGCGATGTGCGCACCGCTCTGGTACCGGGACTCGGTCATCGGAGTCATTCACGTGGACTCGCCGCTCCACGTGGGGAGCTTCACCGAGCGGGACCTCGACCTCCTGACCGCGCTGGCGAACTTCGCCGCGGTCGCGATCGAGCGCGCCCGGCTCCACGACCGCGTGGCCGAGGAGAAGAGGATTCGCGGGCGGCTGGAGCGATACCACTCTCCGCAGGTCGTCGACGAAATCATCGCGGACGTTCAGGCCACCGGGTCCCACAAGGAGGTCCGCACCAAGACGGTCACCATCCTGTTCGCCGACCTGGTGGGATTCACGTCGTGGTCCGAGAAGATGGAGGCCGCTGACCTCGCCCGCGTCCTCAACCGGTTCTTCACTCTGGCGTCGGACGCAATCTTTTCCCAGGACGGCACGATCGACAAGTTCGTGGGCGACGCCGTCATGGCTTTCTTCGGCGCGCCCATCGACCAGCCCGATCATGCGGCGCGCGCGGCTGCCGCGGCCCTCAAGGTGCGCGAGGAGGTCGCGGACTGGAACGTCGAGCGCGTCGCCCAGGGGCAGTTCCCGCTGGAGGTGCGGATCGCGCTGAACACCGGCGAGACCATCGTCGGCGAGATCGGATCCGAGCGCCGCGTCGAGTACACGGTCGTCGGCAATGCGGTGAACATTGCCGCGCGGATGGAGGAGTTCGTCGCGATGCCCGGCGACATCGTCGTCGGACCGCTCACCTACGAGGCGATCAAGGACCTGTATCGCGTGGCCCAGCTCGGCTTCTTCGCTCTGAAAGGGGTCTCGACGCAGATCCCGCTGTACAAGCTCCTGGGAGTCCTGGAGTCGCGGGAGCTCGAGGCCGAACCCCAGAAGCAGTCGGCGCGCTGAACCCCGGCCGATTCGTCTTCGTCACGAGCCGCGCCGAAAAGGCGCAAGAGGCGGCGCGCCTCGGGTTCGCGATCGAGCGGATCGACCTCGATCTACCGGAACCCCAGGCGCTCGATCCCGCGGTCGTCGCGCGAGCGAAGGTCGAGTCGGCCTGGGCGCAACTGCGCCGGCCCCTGCTCGTGGAGGACTCCGGGCTCGAGATCCTCGCGTGGGGGGCGTTTCCCGGCGCGCTCGTCAAGTGGCTGGAGAAAACCGCCGGGGTCGAGGGGATCGCCCGCATGCTCGACGCTTTCCCGGATCGGAGCGCGCGGGCGATCTGCGCGATTGCCTGCTTCGACGGGGAGCGGCTCTGGACGGCTCGCGGAGCGACCGAGGGATCCATAGCGCCAGCGCCTCGCGGCGCGAGGGGCTTCGGCTGGGACTCGATCTTCGTTCCGGCCGGGTCGGGGCGGACGTTCGCGGAAATGGACGCCGCGGAAAAGGACGCCGTGTCCCATCGCGGCCGCGCCTGGGCGGAGCTGTCGAAGGTCCTCCGTCCGTGAGAGCCTCGGGGAACGGGGATTGCAGGATGCGGGCGGACAGGAGGCACACATGCTTGCGGAACTCTCGATCGTCCCGCTCGGGCGCGGCGAGCACCTTTCCGAGGCCCTTGCGGAGATCCTGGATGTCGTCGATCGGTCCGGCATCCGCTACAAGTTCACGCCGTGCGGAACCTGCCTCGAGGGGGATTGGGACGAGGTGATGGATGTGATCCGGCGGTGCCACGCGAAGGCCCGCGAGGGCTCCCGCCACGTGATGACGACGGTCCGGATCGAGGACGAGGAAGGCGCGACCGACAAGCTCACGCGGAACGTCACTTCGGTCGAGGAGAAACTGGGCCGTCCGCTCGCGGAAACCGGCGGGATCGTCCGGTAGCGACCGCCCGCCGGGCGGCCATCGGATACACTCGCCGGCGACATGGATCGGCCGATCCGGGTGCTCATCGCCAAGCCCGGCCTCGACGGGCACGACCGCGGGGCGAAGGTGCTGGCCCGGGGCCTGCGCGACGAGGGGTTCGAGGTCGTGTACACGGGCCTCCGTCAGACACCGGAGATGGTCGCGACGGCGGCCCTTCAGGAAGACGTTGACGTCGTCGGCCTGTCGATCCTCTCCGGCGCCCACATGACGCTCCTGCCCCGGATCTGCGCGCTCCTCAAGGCCCAGGGCCAGGACGACGTCCTCGTGACCGCGGGCGGGATCATCCCGGACGACGACGTCCCGGCGCTCCGCGCGGCGGGTGTGACGGCCGTCTTCGGGCCCGGGACGACGATCGCTTCGGTCGCCGCGTTCCTGCGGGCCAACGTCCGGCCACGCGTCTAACGTGCCGGCGGTCGGGATGATGGCCGGTGCGCGTACGGCCGGTTCGCGCGCCGATGGGCAGGGAACGGAGCTCGCCAAGGCGGCGATTGCCGGCGATCGGCTCGCTCTCGCCCGGCTCCTGACCGCCGTCGAGAACCGCATGCCGGTAGCCGAAGGCGCCGTGCGGACGCTCTATCCGCTCGCCGGTCGCGCCCACCTGGTGGGCATCACCGGCCCGCCCGGTGCCGGCAAGTCGACTCTCGTCTCCGCCCTCATCGCGCTGGTCCGGTCCGCCGGACGCGCCGTGGCCGTGCTCGCGGTCGACCCGTCGAGCCCGATCACGGGCGGCGCACTCCTCGGCGATCGCGTCCGGATGCAGTCGTATGCGGCCGACCCGGACGTCTTCATCCGCTCGATGGCGGCGCGCGGCCATGCCGGCGGGCTCGCGTCGACCACGAGCGCGGCCGCGGCGGTGCTCGACGCGGCCGGCTTCGACCTCATCCTCATCGAGACCGTCGGGACGGGCCAGAGTGAGGTTGAGGTCGCCGCGGCGGCCGACACGACCGTCGTCCTCGAGGCGCCCGAGATGGGGGATGAAGTGCAGGCGATCAAGGCGGGCCTGCTCGAGGTGGCCGACATCGTGGTCGTCAACAAGGGCGATCGCCCAGGCGCCCAGCGCACGGCGGCCCAGTTGCGCGCGATGCTCGTGGCAACGCCCAGGGCGGGTGGCGCAGCGCGGGCCGACCGACCCCGTCCGAAGCAGCCAGAGGTTCTCATCACCACGGCAGCCACCGGGGCTGGGGTGCCGGAGCTCCTTGCGGCGCTGGATCGCCATCGTGCGGCCGGGCACGACGGCGCTACCCCGGCCGCGCGCCTCGTGCGCGCGGAGGCCCAAGT
>JBBQKV010000077.1:0-12586 GCA_038327245.1 Acidobacteriota bacterium | reverse complement strand
ACGCTCCGATTCGTGCTCCGGAACCTCGCGCTCATGGCGCGCAACCGGTGGCACCGGTTCGGCTATGCGTGCGTCAACTTCGGCTCGCCGGTGTCGCTCGCCGCGTATGCGAAATCTCACGGCCTGGACTTCCGCGCGCTGCCGAAAGAGGAGCGGTTCGCCCGGGTCGAGAAGCTCGGAGACGACCTCATGGCAGCGATCGCGGCGGTCATTCCGGTCGTTCCCGTCCCGCTCGTGGCGACCGCCTTCGTCCGTGATCCCGAGCGGCCCCGCACGGAGCTGGAGCTGAAGGCCGAGGTGCTGGCGTTGATGAACGGTCTCGCCCGCCGCGGCGCGCACGTCTACCTGCCCCGGAAGGACCAGGACTACGCGATTGCAGTGGGCCTGCGGATGCTGACTCTCCGCCACCTCGTCGACGAGAAAGATGGCCTCTTCACGGCGCGGAAAGAGGAGCTGCCGCTACTCACCTACTACGCGAACTCGATCGGACATTTGTTCGCGTAGAACGCATGTCATCCTGAGCGAAGCGAAGGATCTCTGGCTTTTCCCCCCGCTGTCATCCTGAGCGAAGCGAAGGATCTCTGGCTCTTCGAGGGAGAGATCCTTCGGGCCTGCGGCCCTCAGGATGACAGGGAAGCCGTCAGTCCTTATCGCTCACGAACACCGACAGCAGAACGCTCACGACGGTGACGACGAGCGCTCCCAGGAACGCGGGCACGAAGCCGTCCACGTGGAATCCGAGGCCCAACGACTCCGACACCGCACTCGTCAGCCAGAGCATCAGCGCGTTGATGACGAAGGTGAAGAGCCCGAGGGTCAGCGCGATGAGGGGGCACGTCAGCAGCTTCAGGATCGGCCGGACGACCGCGTTCAGCACGCCGAAGACCAACGCCACGAGAAGGAGCGACGTCCAGGGCCCGGTGTGGGTGACCCCGGGGACGATCTGGGTCGCGATCCAGAGGGCCGCCGCGTTGATGAGGAGCCGGATGAAGAACTTCATCCGAAAAGCCTATCGCGGGAAGGCCGTCGCCCGCCGCACCGCCATCATCGTGATGTCGTCGGAGGGCTCCGATCCCGCGGCGTGCGCGGCCACGGCCGTTTCGACGGCGTCCAGGAGCGCCTTCGCCGAGGGCGCGCCTTTCGAAACCAGCTCGAGAAGCCGCTCCTCCGTAAAGAAGCGGCCGGACGGGTCTTTCGAGTCGGTCACTCCGTCCGTGAACGCGAAGAGGGTCTCCCCCGGCGCGATCACGGTCTCCCGCGCCCGAAACGCCATGTCCGGCATCATCCCGAGAGCGGGCCCCGTCGGCTCCAACCGGTCCGCGGGATTGGGGGACGGTCCGCCGACGACCGGAGCCTCGTGGCCGGCGTTGACCCAGACGGCCGACCCCGTCGCCGGAGCGAGCACCGCGACGAACGCCGTCGCGAACATGTTCGAACGCCCGTGCGTGCGGGCGATGTAGTCGTTGGTCGACACGACGGTGGAGAGGAGCCGCGTTGCGTCGTCCGCCGAATCACCCCCGGCGAACGCCCGCTCGGTGAACGCCCGGAGGAGACTCCGGAAGAGCGCCATGAAGAGCGCCGCGCCGACGCCCTTGTCGCACACGTCCGCGACGACGAGGCCGATCCGCGATCCTCCCGCCAGCGGAAAGGCGTCGTAGAAATCCCCCGCGACCTGCCGCGCCGGCTGGAACGTCGCCGCAATCTCCCAGCCCGGGGGCTGCGGAAGCTCGTCGGGCAGGAAGCCCTGCTGGATTTCCCGGCCGATCTCGAGCTCGCGCTCCAGGCTCTTCGCCCAGAGCCGCTCGCGGTCCCGCAGGCGCTTCTTCTCGAGCGTCGCCCCGACCCGCGCGCGGAGCAGAACCGTGTTGAACGGCTTGGGCAGATAGTCCGTCGCGCCGATCTCGATGCAGCGGACTACGCTCTCGATCTCGGTGACCGCGGAGATCATGATCACCGGAAGGCGATCGAGGGTCTTGCCCGCGCGGAGCCGCTCGAGGACCGCATAACCATCGAGCTCCGGCATCATGATGTCGAGCAGGACGAGGTCGAAGTCCTCCGCCGCGATCATCTCGAGGGCCTGCCGGCCGTTCTCGGCCCGCGAAACCGTATGGCCCTGCTGCTGGAGGCGCCGGGAGAGAAGATCCCGGTTCATCTCGTTGTCGTCGACGACGAGGAGCCGGCCTCCGGTCGGCGGGGCGTCAGCCAGGTTTCAGCGCTCCGCCGCGTCGAGAAGCCGCCGCAGGTAGGGCAGCTGCTGTTCCGCGGCACGCTCCCCCTCCTCGATGACGTACGGGATCTTGTCCGTATCGAAGAGGTGAATGCTCTCGCGGAACTCCGGAATGATCGGAAGGATCTCGGTGTGATGGGCGAGGTTGTGGAACGCGTAGTTCGCCCGGAGGAGGTTGTTCGACATGATGCTCGAGAGCTGGAACGCGAACCGCAGCACCGAAGTCGTGCGGCGCTGATAGGGGCTCTCGAACCCGAGCGTGACGATCACGTCGGCGCCGTTCTTGATAGCCACCCCCACCGGCATCGGGTCGGTCAGAAAGCCGTCCACGTAGAGGCGTCCATCCACCGACCACGGCCGGAAGACGTAGGGGATCGCAATCGACGCGCGGATCGCGTCCACGATCCGGCCGCTCGAGAAGACCACCTGCTCGCCGTTGTGGAAGTCGGTGGCCGTCAGGTAGAGCGGAATCCGGGCATCTTCGAACGTGTGCCGGCCGAACGCGGTCTCGAGCCGCTCGAGGATCAGGCGGTCGTCGACGAGGCCGAAGTCCTCCCGGAACGGAAATATCTGCGGCAGCATCGCGCGCAGGAGCGACGGATAGTGCCGGCGCTTCGTGAGCTCGCGGGTCCAGAGCCGGCGGGTCATCTCTTCGGCGGCCGCGACGTCGACCCCCAGCCCGATGAAGGCGGCGTAAAGGCTGCCGCCGCTGCAGCCCACGACCATGTCGATCCCGATTCCCTCCCGCTCGAGCACCTTGAGGAGCCCGAGCGCCGCGGCGCACTTGACGCTGCCGGCGCCGATGACCAGGGCGACGCGACGACTCACGCCGGGAAGCTCGCGACCGCCGCGTCGACGTCCGGATAGACCTGGAGGATGCTCGTGAAGCCCGAGAGCTCGAGGACCCGGAGAACCTCGCGCCGGACCGAGGCGAGGCGCAGATCGCCGCCGTGCTGCCGCGTCTCCTTCACCATCTCCAGGAGCGCGCGGAGCCCGGCGCTCGACGTGTAGTCCGTTCCGGCGAGGTCCGCCACGAGCTGAACCGTTCCGGCCGTCACCTGCTGGCGGAGCGACGAGACCAGGGCCGGCGCCGACGTTCCATCCACGCTGCCGTCGATCGAAACGACCGCGACCGATCCCCTCTTTTCCACCCGGACTTCCATGGCTCTCCTACTCCGGCGGACGCCGGACGAGTTTCTTGATCATCGTGAGCCGGTTTCCGGTCTCGGGCGTCGACTCGTACTCCAGCCGGTCCGCGATCTGCTTGATCAGGTGCCAGCCGAGGCCGCCCGGCCGGCGCTCGCTCGCCGGGACGTCGAGCAATGGTGGCGGCGCGTGCTCCGGGTAAAACGGCGCCGCATGATCCGCGATCGTGATGACGATCTCGTCGCCGTCGATCGCGAAGGTCACCGTAATGGGTCCGGGCTCCTGTCCCCCGTAGCCGTGCACGACGAGGTTGCTGCAGGCTTCGTCCACCGCGAGCTTCAGGTCGAAGCAGAGGGACTCGTCCGCGCCGGCGCGGCGGCAGGCTTCTTCGATGAAGTTCCGGAACGCCGCCACGTTCTCGACCCGCGCCTCGCGTTCGATCTCGATCCGCCCGGGTGCGCCCCCGCCGTTCAACCGGCCTTCCTCTTCTGGAGCAGTCCCTCGATCTTCGCGATGAGCCGCGTGTACTCGACCGGCTTCGTGTCGAAGTCGTCGCAGCCCGCCTCCCGCGCTTTCTTCTCGTCTCCCGACATTGCGTGAGCGGTCAGCGCGATCACCGGCAGGCCGCGCGTGGCCGGATCCGCCTTCAACCGGCGCGTGGCCTCCCAGCCGTCCAGCACGGGCAGGCTCATGTCCATGAGAACGAGGTCCGGCGCGTCGTTCGCGGCCATCGCGACGCCCTGCGCGCCGTCCACCGCGAGCACGACCTCGTAGCCGCTGCGGGCCAAGCGGCGCGAGAGCATGTCGCGGTTCATCTCGTTGTCTTCGACCAGGAGGATTTTCGGCATCGTTCGCTCCGACTACGCCACGGCACCGGTCCGGTAGGCGGCCAGGATTCCCGCCAGCCGGTCGCGGTCCACGGGCTTCACGAGATAGTCGGCCGCGCCCATCGCCAGCCCGCGGTCGCGGTCGTCGGAGATGGAGACCATGACGACCGGGATCCCGGAGAGCTGCGGGTCGGCCTTGAGACTCTTGAGAACGGTCCAGCCGTCGATGCCGGGCATGACGACCTCGAGCGTGATCAGGTCCGGATTCTTCTCGCGCGCCAGGTTCAGGCCCTCTTCACCGGTGCCCGCCGTCACGAGCTTGTATCCCTCGCGTGTCGCCAGGCGCTCCATGACCTGCCGGACCGCGGGATCTTCGTCGATGACGAGGAGGACCCGATCGGCCGGCCCGACGTTCCCGGTCTCGCGCGCGTGGTCGCGGCGCGTCCCCGGAAGCCGCATGCGGATGGACGTCGCCTCACCGTCGTAGTTCTCGATGTCGCCCGGAAGCCGGACGATGAACGTGGACCCCTTCCCGGGCTCGCTCTCGACGTTGATGTCGCCGCCCATCATGACGCAGAACTTTCGCGACAGCGCGAGCCCGAGTCCGGTCCCGCCGTACTTGCGCATCGTGCTGCCGTCCGCCTGGATGAACGCCTGGAAGAGCTTTGCCGTCTGCTCCGGCGTCATCCCGATGCCGCTGTCCCTAACGCGGAACACGACCCAGCTCCCGGTCACGTCGGACTCGCGCGCGACCTCGAGGGAAACCTTCCCCCTCTCCGTGAACTTCGCGGCGTTGGACAGCAGGTTCAGGAGAACCTGGCGCACCTTGGTGACGTCCTCGCGGATCTGCCCCACGTCCTCCGCGCACCGCACCTCGAGGTGGTTGCCGTTCTTCTCGACGAGCGGCGTGGCCGTTGCCACGACTTCCTCGATCAGGTTCGCTACGTCGAAGGTCTCCAGGAAGAGCTTCATCTTGCCGGCCTCGACCTTCGACAGATCGAGTACGTCGTTGATGAGGCCGAGCAGGTGCTTTCCGGAAGAGCGGATCTTCTGGAGATCCGAAACGAACTCCTTCTGACCCGATGCCTGAGCGTCCTCCTCGAGCATCTCGCTGTAGCCGATGATCGCGTTCAACGGCGTCCGGAGCTCGTGGCTCATGTTCGCGAGAAAGACGCTCTTCGACTGGTTGGCGGTCTCCGCCGCCTCCTTCGCTTCGAGCGCCGTCTGCCGCGCCTGTTCGATCTCCCTGTTTTGCTGCTCGATCTGATCGTTCCGCTCCGAGAGCGCGTTCTTGGCCTGCCGCACGCGCCTGGTCTGCAGGTGGCCGTAGTAGCCGAAGATCGTTGTGACCGTCAGGATCCCGACGATGCAGAAGAGTGCGGTCGGGAGGTCCGACTCGGGCTGCACCCGGAAGCCGAGCGGCATTCCGACGGCAACCATGCCGAACAGGATCGCCGCGAGCCCCTTCGCAGCCTGTCGCAAGCCTCCCACCGAGAGGTTCGCCGAGTTAAGGGCGGCGACCATCATCGCGCTCGGAAAGAGGCTGAAGGACATGGCCGCCGCCCAGCCGCCCACGAAGAACGAGTCGAGCAGGAGGTTGCGGAATTCCGCGGCCCGGGAGTCGCGGCTGCTCTTCGAGACCAGGTAGGCGATCTGTGGCCAGAGGAGGCCGGTGAAGATCATTCCGGCGAGCACCGGGAGCGGAGGACGGCCGCGGAAGTGGAACAGCGGGATCAGGGCAACGACCACCATGGAAACCATTCGGACCCGGTAGTCGAGAGTGACGAGCGGGTGGAGCTGTCGCGTCTGCCCCGTAACGGTCGCCATGCTGGAATTTCCTGCGGGTAACTTTACCGCAGGCTCATCCCGCTAGCGTTTGCGGGTCTTCTTGCTGGAAGCCTTCCGATCGCTCGCGAGGATGCTGACGACGAGCACGACTCCGCCGAACGCCGCCGCGAGGAAGAAGAGGATCGCGAGTCCGGGGTATCCCAGGATGCGGAACGTCGTCGGAACCTGCATGAGGAGCGCGGCCCCGACGATGAGCGCGGCGAGGATCAACCCGAGCGCGATCCGGTTCGCGATCTTGTGCAGCCCGTCGATGAGCAGGGTCTCGTCGATGGCGTCCACGTCCAGGCGGAGCTGGTTGTTCGCGAGGATGTCGAGGACCTTGTTCACGCGGCCCGGGAGCTTTTCGGCGAAGTCCTTCGCCTCGAGAAGGGCCGCGTACAGTGACGCGGGCGAGGCGCTCTTTTTCATCCGCCGCTGCAGGAGCTCGGCAGCGTTGCGCCGCACCGACGCGTTCGGGTCGAAAGCCGGATCGAGGGTGCGGGCGATCTCGTCCAGGTGAAGAAGCGTCTTGCCCAGCATCGTCAGCTCCGAGGGGAGACGGACGCCGGCTTCGCCCGCGGCGCGCGATACCTCCAGGACGACGCGGCCGATCTGGATCTGCTCCACCTTCGCGTTCTGGTACGTGCTAACGAGCTCCGCGACATGGCGGCGGAATTCGGTTTCGTCGAACGTTTCGAGCTTCTCGCCGATCTCGGCGGCGCGGTCGGCGGCCTCCTCGCCGTGACCCTCGCTGATCGCCAGCAGCAGCTTCAGCAGGTTCTCCTGCATGACCGAAGAGATCCGGCCGATCATCCCGAGGTCGAGGAGGGCGAGCTTCCCGTCGTCGTTCAGGAAGACGTTGCCGGGGTGCGGGTCGGCGTGGAAGAAACCGTCGATCAGGATCTGCTTCAGGTAGGCCTTGTAGAGCTCTTCGGCGAGGGCCGCGCCGTCGATCTCCATCCGGGACAGCGGCGAAAGCGACGTGATCTTCTGCCCGAAGACGTAGTCCATCGTGAGGACGCGCGACGTCGTGAAGTCCATGACCGGCGCGGGCACGACGATCCGATCGAACTCCTTCAGGTTCTCCCGCAGCGTCACGAGGTTCTGCGCCTCCTGGCGGTAGTCGAGCTCGCGCAGGAGCGTCTTGCGGAACTCCTCGACCATCTTCTCGAACTGGTAGAGGCGGCCGGCCTCGGCGTGCTTGTCGAGGAGCCGCGCGATCTCCGTGAACGAGTCGAGGTCCTCGACGATCTGCTCCCGGATGCCGGGCCTCTGGACCTTCACCGCGACGGGGCGGCCGTCCCGGAGCGTCGCCCGATGGACCTGCCCGAGCGACGCGGCCGCGAGCGGCGTCGCTTCGAAGTCGGCGAACGCCTTCGAGATGCGGACGCCCAGCTCCTCGGTGACGATGCGCTCGACTTCCGCAAACGGGAACGGCTCGACCTTGTCCTGCAGCCGCGCCAGCGCCTCGAGGTAGGCCACCGGGAGGAGGTCGGCGCGCGTCGAGAGGAGCTGCCCGACCTTGACGAACGTGGGCCCCAGGCTCTCGAGATCGTGAGCGAGCTCCTCGGCTTTCGGCTTCTCGCCGGGAGCAGCCGGGGCGGTTCCCGGCGAGACCTCGGCATCGATGTCCAGCCCTTTGGCGAGGTCGCCCCGGCCGTACTTCATCAGCAGGACGGCGATGTCCTTGTAGCGCTTCAGGTGACTCGGTTTCAGCGAGACAGGCATGTGGGTAGCCGGCCACCCTTCAAGGAACGCGCCAGCCCGAGAGTAGGCTTTTCCCCGTGGCGGAGAGACCCGGAGTTTTCGTCGCCGGTGGAACGGGTTACATCCGACCGGCGTGCGGGTACGGATCGTCGAGGTTCCCGACATCCGAAGGAGGGACACGTGACCGAGTGGCGACGGGACGGGTTCACGATCTCGACCGATCGATCGAGGCTCGACCGGGAGGTGATCCACGAGTTCCTGGCGGGCTCCTACTGGGCGATCGGGATTCCCCGCGAGGTCGTGGACCGGTCGATCGAAGGATCGCTGTGCTTCGGAGTTTTCGATGGTAAACGCCAGGTCGGGTTCGCGCGGGTGATCACAGACTCCGCGACGTTCGCTTACCTCGCGGACGTCTTCGTGCTCGAGTCCCACCGCGGTCACGGCCTCGCGGCGTGGCTGATGGAGTGCATCCTCGGACACCCGGAGCTCCGGGGACTGCGCCGCTGGATGCTCCTGACCCGCGACGCCCACCCGCTGTACCGAAAGAGCGGCTTCCGCGATCTCGCGCACCCCGAGCGGGTGATGGAGATGACGTTCCCGGGGATCTACCCGGGACGGGCTACTCCGTGAGGCTTGGAGAGACCGGTCAGCGTAAACCTGCTTTGCTGGTCAGGTACACGGCGAACGTGCCCAGCCAATGTCCGCCTTCATAGTGCTCTCCGGTTACCGCAGGCAGAGCCGCTTCCCGATGACGTGCGGCTGCGGCCAGCAGAGCCGGCACGCGTCGATCGTCGGGATTCAGTCCATGCGCAATGCCTTCCAGCATCCACGCACGGCTCAAATTGAGCCCATCGATGTGCGCAAGCTTGGGATCGGAGCGATCCGTCACGATGCCCGGGCTCAGCCACGTCCTGCCTGCATCGATTGGAATGCCCGGCAGGAAGCCAGCGAGCCACTCGGTGAACGCACCGCGATCCAGCACGCGGCGCATGAAATCTGCCTCGGCCAGACAGGGCGATAGAAAATCCTCACCCGACGGTTCGTAGGCGAGCGGACAGCTTTTGTCGTTCAAATAAAAGCGTCGTGCGGCTGATTCGAGCAGCGTACGCATTTCCTGGTCGCCGGAGACGCGGACCCAGTCCCACACCAGTCCGAATGAGAAAGCCGTCTGGCTGTGCTCGCCAATGCGAATCGGGTACTGCAGCTTGGGCAGCCAGGTCTCGAGACGTTTGCCGGCTGCGGCTTCCAGGGGTGCAAGGGTTGTGGCCCACTGCCGGGCCTGGGGATCGCTCCACTGGCGCAGCTCCGCGGAGAGTCGCAGCAGCCAGGCGAGTCCGTAGGGACGTTCGAAGGATGCGCGGTCCGCGCGCTCCAGATAAGCGACCTCCGCAACGATGTTCTGCGGAGTAAAGCTTCGCGCCAGCTCCTCTCGAGCGGTCCGCGCAAAGGCGGCGTCGGGATAGAGACGAACCAGGCGCACGAGGAGCCAATGGCCGTGTACTGCCGAGTGCCAGTCGTAACAGCCGAAGAAAGCGGGCGTCAGCTCACGGGGTACGCGTGCATCGGCATCACCGCTCATCGTGTGGGAGATCTTGTTCGGATACTCCTGGTGCAGACACTTGAGAGCGAGCGCCGCGAAACGTGCGGCTGACGCTGGATCCAGGGTTGCAGGCAGGTCCGCCGCACCAACGAGGAGGGGAAACGCGACGGTGATGAGAATGACGGTGCCGATGACTGCTGCTCGACTCACGGGCGTCTCACTGGGTTGCGCAACAACGCGTCTTCACAGAAACCGAGGGCGGACACCGGCACTCAACGGCGGAATACAGGATTGCACGATTGACCCCAGCCCAGGAACTCAACGGCGGAATACAGGATTGCACGATTGACCCCAGCCCAGGAATTCAGCGATTCAGACCTGCCCCAGTTACGGCAGCGCCATGTCCTTCAGGCTGAAGGGCGCGCCCACCATCGACTTCGGCGTCATCAGATAGATCCGCAGGCTCGCGTCGGCGGGCAGCTTCTCGGTGAACTTCAGGATCCGGAACGATCCGACGGTCATCGAACCGTTTTCGTCGATCTTCTTGCCGGCCGCGTCGTAGACGTCGACGCCGAAGACCTTCTTCGCCTTGTCGTCCACTTTGATGAGGACGTCGTTCTCGCCGATGTCGCCCCAGAGGCCCTCGAAGAGGCCGCTGAAGACGCTCACCATCGCCCCGGCGATCCCCGCGGACTCGGCTTCTTTCTTCTTGCGCTCGTCGTCCTTCTTCTTCTCGGCGTCGTAGGTCTTCCGGGAGACCACGGTGACCTCGGCGCCCGCGGCCTTCAGCGGACCCGCGGAAATCGGCTTGTCCATCCCGGCCTGGAACTTGTCCACCCGCGCCGTGGAAGCCGCGTCGCGGCCCGGAACGAACATCTCGACCTGCCCCGAGGCCTGCACCTTCGTCGCGCGCCGCGCCGGATTGCGCAGGTCGAGCTTCAGCGTCGGCGGACCGTCCCCCGACGATTTCTCGAAGTCGGGGGTCTTCTCGGTCTCCTTCAGCAGGCTCCGTCCGGTGTCGTCGGCGGCCTTCTGCACCAGGGCGCGCGCCCCCCGCACTCCCCCGGCTGCCTCACCCGTGAGCTTCAACTCGACCTCGAGGCCCGTGAAGAGGTTGTCGTTCCGGCGGCGGTCCGTGATGTCGCCTGCGGTTACCGTGACGACCGCCGGCGCCGGCAGCGCCGCCGCAATGGCGGCGGCGAGGACTCCGCCGAGCGCGAGATTGAAAAGTCTTCCCTTGTTTCTGGTCATGTCCGCCTCACGGAAGAGGCACGTTCGTCAGCGTGAACGGGGTCTTGAGGAGCGACTTCTTCGTCTTCAGGAGGAACCGCAGCTTCGCGTCGGGCGGAAGTTTTTCGGAGTACTGGAGGATCTTCAGGCCGCCGGAAGACATCGAGCCGCGCGTGTCGATCACGCCGCTCTTGCCGACGACCTCGACGTCCTGGAGCTTCCCCCCCTCGTCCTCGATCTGGAGGATCACGTCGTTGTCCCCGACGTCGTTCATCATCCCGGAGAAGGCCTTCACCAGTCCCATCAAAGCCTCGGCGGTCTTGTCGTCCCCGGCTTCCTTCCTCACCTCTTCCTTGTGCTTCGCCATCGAGGCATCCATCTCCGCCTCCCGCTTCTTCGCGTCGGCGCGATACACCGGCGGCGAGACCAGGCGGACCGCTATCTTCTGCGCCTTCAGACCGGGCGAGACGACCGGCTTGTCCATCCGGCTCGTCAGCCGGTCGACCACGACCGTGGCGGCGGGGTCCCGGGACGGCGCGTAGAGCTCCACGTCTCCGGAAACCTCCTTGATCGCGCCGGCGCCGCGGGCCGGGTTCTTCAGGTTGACCTTGAGATCCGGCCCGCTGCTCCCGGAGGACTTCTGAAAGTCTTCGTCGCCCTTCTTCTCGGGCAGCAGGTCGCGGCCGCTCTCGTCGACCGCCTTCTTGAGCAGCACGCGGGCGGCCTTCGCGTCGGCGAGGTCGTCGCCCGTCAGCTTCAGCTCGATCTCGAGACCGCCGAAGAATTTCCCGGTCGTGCGCCGGTCTTCGATCGTCCCCGCCGTCACGCGCAGGTCCTGGCCGGCGGCGAGCGAGGGGACGGCGAGGAGCGCGAGCGCGGCGGCGCATGCCGGGAGCGCGGTCGAACGACTGCTCATCGGAATCTCCTCTGTTTTTGGGGTGCGGACTCCGTTCAGGGTACCACCCGTGGGAAGGGGCGGGAGTGGGAGAGAATCGCCCGATGTTCGAAAGGAACGACGTGAGCGCCGTCACGCCCGCCCAAAAACAGCTGTTCCTTCCGGTCATCCTGGGCACCACCCGCCAGGGCCGGAAGAGCGAGAACGTCGCGCGGTTCGTGGTGTCGCAGCTCGAGGAGATGCCGGACGTCGAGACCGCGTTGATCGACCTGCGGACCCTGACGTTCCCGCCCTCCGACGAGGGAGAGGCGATCAAGGATCCGGCTTTCTCGGCGGCGATGACGCGCATGGACGGCCTCGTGATCGTCGTGCCCGAGTACAACCACGGCTATCCCGGGATGTTGAAGCACGCGCTCGACACGAACCTGAAGGAGTACATCCACAAGCCGGTCGGCCTCTGCGGAGTCTCCGCCGGACCGTGGGGCGGCACCCGCGCCATCGAAAACCTGCTCCCCGTTCTCCGCGAGCTCGGCCTGGTGACGATCTTCTGGGATCTGAACTTTGCGAAGGCCGGGAGCGTCTTCGACCCCGAGACCGGAGCACTGCTGGAACCCGCGCATCGAAGGCGGTTCGAGAAATTCGCGAACGAGCTCGTCTGGATGGCCCGGGTGCTCCGCCACGGACGGGCAAACGTCTCGATCGGAGGAGGTCACCTTGGTTGAACGAGCGATCCGGTGTCCCGGCTGCGGCGCGCCGATGAATCGTCACGCCGAAAAAGTCGACTACTCGTGGACTCCCGAGAATCCGGGCGCGGCCGATCCGGCGTTCGAGGGAGTGCTCGTCGAGTTCCACACGTGCCCCACGTGCGGATACGTCGAGGAGCGGGCCGCCTCCTGAGCCCCCGCCGCGCAAAGCCCGCCGCGCCCGGAGCGGAGGCCGTGAGGCTCGCGGAAGACGCCCGACGGGAGAAGAACTGGAAGCGCTGGGGCCCCTACCTGTCGGAGCGGCAGTGGGGCACGGTGCGCGAGGACTACTCCCAGTTCGGAGACTGCTGGAACTACATGCCGCACGATCACGCGCGCAGCCGCGCCTACCGCTGGGGCGAGGACGGGCTCCTGGGGATCACGGACCGGGAGGGGCGCCTCTGTTTCGCCCTCGCGCTCTGGAACGGCCGCGATCCGATCCTG
>JBBQKV010000076.1:0-12898 GCA_038327245.1 Acidobacteriota bacterium | reverse complement strand
ACGGCGAGCTCCGCGTTCAAGATCGACGCGCCGGCTGCGCCCCGGACGGTGTTGTGTCCGAGCGCCGTGAACTTCCAGTCGAGCAGCCGGCACGGCTTCAGGCCGCCGACCACGGCGCACATGCCTTTCTCGAGGTCGACGTCCCTCCGCGGCTGCGGGCGGCCCGGCTCGCGAAGATAGACGACCGGCCGCGCCGGCGCCGAGGGGAGCCCGGCGACGTCATCGCCGCCGCGAAAATTCAACCACGCGGCCTCGACCTCTTCCGCGGAAGCCTTCCGCGCGAGACCCACCGAGATCGACTCCGTGTGCCCGTCTTCCACCGGAACCCGGTTGGTCATCGCGGAGACGACGACCGGGGCGGGTCCCCCGAGACCGTCCCGCATTCCACCCAGGATTTTCGCGACCTCTCTCTCGATCTTCTCGGCCTCTCCGGGAATGTCGGGGACGACGTTGCCCAGGATGTCGAGCGATGCAACGCCCGGATAGCCCGCCCCCGACACGGCCTGCATGGTCGAGACGAAGGCTCTCTCGACCCCGAAGGCGCTCTCGAGCGGCGCGAGCGCCAGGGTCACGAACATGGCGGAACAATTTGCGTTCGTGACGAGCGCCCCCGTCCACCCGCGCTCTTCCCGCTGCCGCTCGAGAAGGCCGAGCGAATCCGGATTGATCTCCGGAATGAGAAGCGGAACGTCGTCATCCATGCGGTGGGCCGAGGCGTTGGAAAACACGAAGGCGCCGCTCCGGGCGAAGAACGGCTCGACGTCCCGGGCGATAGCCGCATCCAGCGCCGAAAAGACCGCGCGGCACGGGAGCGCCTCGTCGACGGAGCGGACTTTCAAGGCGGCGATTTCGTCGGGAAGCTGAGAGGGAAGCCGCCACCGCGCAGCCTCGCCGTAGGGCCGGCCGGCCGACCGTTCGGATGCGGCCAGGGCGGTGACGACGAACCACGGGTGGTCGGCAAGCCTCTCGACGAACCGCTGACCGACCGTTCCGGTCGCGCCGAGAATGCCGACCGGAATCTTCTCCGTAACGACCGCCATTCGTCGCGAGTGTAACCGGGGCCGGCCCCGTATAATCGGAGGCGTTCTCGGAAAACTCGAATGAGCTCCTCCTCGCCCGGACCCCGATGCCCGCGATGCAATCGAGCGCTCGCCGCGTGGCGACTTGCCCACTGCGTGTACTGCGGCGAGAGCTTTCCCGCCGACTTGAAGGAAGGGTTCCAGGAACCCGAGGCCCTCAAGTGGATCGAGCGGCCGGCGATTCCGAAGGACGCCGCGCGTCAGCTCGAAGTGATGAAGGTGCTGCCGTGGGAAGGGGCGAAAAAGCCGCGTCCGATGCTCGTGGCCGCGGCCGGCTTCTCCTTCCTCCTGTTCGCGACGATCTTCGTGCTGCTCTTCCTCCTCATGCGGAGGACCATGCCCTCGATCGGGATTCTGGTTCTGATCGCGGGCGCGCTCTTCCTGGGCTACCTCGTCACGGCTTTCCTCCGCGCCTACCGCCGCGGGTCGCGCTGAGCCGAGGGCGCCCCCGGACATCAAAAAGCCCCGGTCTCCCGGGGCTCGAGAGATCGGCCGACGCCGCGATCAGACGACGGGGCGACCCTGAATCAGCCGGATGATGAGAACCACGACCGCGATCACGAGGAGAATGTGGATGAAGCCGCCCATTGTGTAGCCCGAAATCAAACCCAGGAGCCAGAGAACCAGCAGGATGATGAAAATGGTCCAAAGCATGATGTCGTCTCCTCCTTTAAGTTCGAGCCACCGGTGGCAGCCCAAAGCCTACAGCGAAGCTCGTGCCAGATTTCGAGAAAGCGCGGGCTTTCGGTCATGCACCTTTCGCTGAAAAACTCGGCAGATCTCGCCGCCCGGATGGACCTCATCGAACCGGAACGGGTTCTTCTGATCGACCCGCCGCCCGAGCTGGCCGCTCTCGTGGAAGGCGCACGCGCTGCTCCCCGCACGACGCTCCTCACGAGCGGCGACGCCCTCCGCATGGTCAAGGAGAGCTTCGACGCGATCCTCGTGTGGCGGGAAGACCGCGGCGGGTCGCGGGCGATTTTCGAGCGAGCGGTCAAGCGACTCGAACGGAACGGTGCGATCTGGGTCGTGACCGCTCTCCGGAAGGTCCGGGGCCCGACGACCCCCGCCGTTCACCGGATCGAGCTTTCCGACCTCGTCAAGGCCTTCGCGAAAGACGGGCTGGGCCACGACCGCGAAGTCCGCGTGTCGGCATGGAACGTGGCCTACAGATTCCGGAACACGGGACAGGGGACACGGGACACGAAAGGCGGGAGACCGAAGACTGGGCGGAGCTGAGCTCGCTCTTACTCGACGTACGGAAAGAACTTCGCGGTCACGCGGAAGAACCGACCCGACGTGGGATCCACGGTCAGCTGGCAGCGGGTCACTTCCACGGTCGTCGAAAAGGCGACGCCAGGCGCCTTCAGGCTCACCGGATAGCGCGTCGCGACTTTCAGCGGAGAGTTGAAGTCGAATCGGACGCCGGTGGGCGTCACCTCGAGCACCTGTCTCGCGGTCTCCCAGCGCACCTTGAGCTCGTACTGCTCCGCCTTCGGCCTCCTGGCCTGTTTTCCGGAGTCGCTCCCGCCGCTCCCGCGCGAGGGTCGTTCTCCGGCGACGGGTGGTTCAGTCTTTCGATCAGCCATGCGTTTAATTCGGGAGGGTCCGGTAGCTCACGGACCCGTCCTCTACAGCGAACCTTACGTCAGGACATTCCTCGCGGATCGCTTCGCCGGCTTTTGGCCGGTTTTTCGACGCTCAGGAGGTCTTCGAGAGGGAGGCCGCCAGCCTGATCGCGGCCTGCATACCCTGTTTCTCCCGCACTTCCCGGACGCGGGCCTTCTCCGCGGGCTTCAGCCGGCGGACGTAACCCATGTACTTTCCCTGGAGCCGCCGCAGGGCGCGGACCTTCGGAGAGATCGCGACGCGCCGTTTCTGCGTCGACCGTTTCGTCGATGCCGCGGGCTTACGTCCGCGCCGCCGGGTGCCGGCGCCGCCGATGCCTTCGAGGCTGGCGAGGCGCTCTCGCAGCTCCGCGATGACTTTGGATCGCCCGTTCAGGACTGCCTTGACCTGATTCAGACGGATTCTTCCCTCAGACAGCAAAGACTGCAGAACATAGTGAGACTCGGCTGGGGTCATCCTCATCTTTGCATTCCTCTTATGGTAGTTCCATCACTCGTTTGCATCAGCGGGCCGCGAGTGTACAACAAACACGCTCACTGACTTCATTGCTACTTCTTACGAGACGCTCCGCCGGACGCCTTCTGCTTCAATGGCGGCTTTCTGCCCGCCGCCGCCCGTGCCGCCTTCGGCAGAAGAGTCTGCAGGACGTCGGGTCGGATCGTCTTGCCCTCGGTCATGACATACGCGCGGTGAACGATGTTGCGCAGCTCTCGCACGTTGCCGGGCCAGTGATACGCGAGCAGCAGTTCCAGCGCCTTCGGATCCCAGCCGGCGACGCCGGCGCGCTCCTGCTCCTCGATCATCTTCCGGAAATGCTCGGCCAGGAGAGAAATGTCCTCGCGGCGTTCGGCCAGCGTGGGAAGGGCCAGCGGGAAAACGTTCAGGCGGTAGTAGAGGTCCTCGCGGAGTTTCTTGTGCTTGATGGCGTCGTGGGGATCACGGTTCGTGGCAGATATGAGCCGGACGTCCACCTTGAGCTCCTGGGAGCCGCCGACCCGACGCAAGGTCCGGTCCTCGAGAACCCGCAGGAGCTTCACCTGCAGCTCCGAGCCCATTTCGGTGATCTCGTCCAAGAAAAGCGTTCCCCCGGCGGCTTCCTCGAAGTAACCCACACGCCGCTTGTCCGCTCCGGTGAAGGAGCCACGCTCGTGACCGAACAGCTCGCTCTCGATGAGCGTCGGAGAGATCGCGCCGCAGTTGAAAGCCACGAAGGGCTTGGCGGCCCGGCGCGACAGGCGGTGAATGGTGCGGGCCGCGACCTCCTTGCCGCTCCCGGAAGCTCCCGTGATCAGGACCGGCGCATTCGACTTGGCCACGCGCCGGATCACGTCGAAGATCTGCGTCATGACGGGCGAGCGGCCCACGAGGTCTCCCAGGCGGCCCGTCTCCTGAAGCTCGGCGCGGAGCGTTTCGACCTCGCTCTCGAGGCGGCGCCGGTCGGCCAGCCGGTTGAACACCACTTCGAGCTGAGCCGGCCGCAGCGGCTTGAGAAGGTAGTCCACGGCGCCAGCGCGCAGCGCCTCGATCGCGTTGTCGATCGATCCCTGGCCGGTGATCACGATCCCCTCGCGTTCCGGGTCGCTCTCGCGGGCGGCGCGGAGAATCTCGATCCCGTCGCCGTCGGGCAGGTGGATGTCGACGATCAAGAGGCGCGGATCGAACTCCTCGACGGCGCGCGCGGCATCCTTGACGGTTCCGACCGAGCGCGTTTCGCCGCCCAGGTCTTTCACCGACTCCTCGAGGCCCTTTCGAGTCGCGAGATCGTCTTCGACGATCAGAACCTTCAATTCGTCGCCTCCGGAAGTTGGAGAGTGGCGAATACCCGCTCCCCGTTCTGGCCGAGCTGCACGACACCCCCGGCGTCGGCGGCGTACAACCGCGCGCTGGCGAGTCCCATTCCCCAATTCTTTCCGCTGCCGGCCATCCGCGGGGCGAACAGTTTCTCCGGATCGTCGCCGGAGAGGCGGCCCGGGTTTTCGACGCGCACGCGCAGACCCTCGGCGGATCGCTCGCGAACGACGACGACGGACCCCGGCGACGACTCGAGCGCATTGACGACGAGCGCCTTGAGCGCGTCGGAAAGTCGCGCGCGGTCACCCGAGACACGTCCCTCGGTCCGGCCCTCGATCGCGACCCCATCGCCCTCGTAGGAACGGAGAGCGGCATCGACCCAGTCGTCGAAGGAGAAGTTTTCGACGTGCTCGGGTCGAGAGAGAAGCAGGTCTCTCCCCTTCTCGAAGAGGTCGAACGCCTTCGCGAGCTCGTTCTTTGCGGTTTCCATCGACCCTGCGGGATCCTGGCCTCGCGCGTGACGCCGGCTGGCGCCTTCGAGATGCAGCGAGACCGCGGAGAGAGGCGTTGCGAGATCGTGAAAGAACGTGCGCAGAAACTGCCGTCGGGCAGAGACGGCGCGATCGTCCGGATCGTGCATTAGCTCGGCATCCTTTGTGCTAAAAACAACCCCACCGGCGATTCATCGTATGTCAAAACCCGCTTACACAGCCGACGTCCCGGTCGATCCTCACCGTTCGGGGGAGGCCGCCCGATCGTCGCTCAAGAACCGCCTCAAAGTCTTCGCATTCATCGGACTCGCAGTCATCGCCGCGTGGCTCTATTACACGGTCAATCAGGTCCTCACTCTGTATGACGTTACGCGCGACATCCAGAGAACCACGGACCTTCGCGAGCGCGTGGGTGATGCAAGGAACGCGCTCGCCGAGGCGGAGGATGCACTCGATCGGTACACGCAGGGCGGCGAAGGCTACGACCTCTCCCGGCATCACGCGAGCCGGACGACTCTGCGCGCCTCGCTCGGTGCGATCCGTCGCCGGATCCTGACCGAGAGTTCCCGCGGCTCTCTCGAGCAGGCGGAAGCGTCCGAGGAGATGTATTCGAAGGCGGCGGATCGGGCGATCGCGCGGTGGGCCCCCGGCAGCCCGTCCGCGGCGCGCCAGGTGCGCGACGACGTCGTCGAGCCTTCGGCGGCGTCGCTGCGCCAGGCCCTGGAGGAGCTCGGCAACCGGTTCGCGCGGGGCGAGGCCATCGCGGAGGGGCGCCTCGATGGAGCGCGCGACTCCGCCACGGCGGCCCTCGTGATCCTGGCGGCGCTCATCCTCGCCGGAATTCTCTGGCTGCTGACCGACGTCGACCGCCACATCCTGGAACCCGTCGTCTCCGCGGCCCGCGCGCTCGGAGACCTCGCATCCGACCGCGAACCCCCGAATCTCCTCGAGGCGTCGGGCGATGAGATCGGAGAGCTCGGCCGCCAGTTCAACCGCGCCGCGGCTGCGTACGGGGAACGTGCCCGGGCGCTCGCCGAGCGCGACATCCAGGCGTCGGTCAACTCCGTCCTCGCAGTGGCCGCGACGGTGAACGATCTTGAGGGTTTCGGCTCGAAGGTACTGGAGACCGTAGTTTCGGTTTCCGGCGCGGCATCCGCCCTCCTCTATCTCCCGGAGGCCGGAGGGGCTTACAAGCCCACGGAGGCGGTGGGCTGGAGCCCCGGAGAAGACGGGATCGGCGCCGACGAGGCGCGGCGGGCTGCCACCGAGAAGAAGGCGATCTTCGTTTCCGTCGATCCGCGAACGCCGACGATCAACGTCTTCGACGGCCGCATTCTCCCGCGCGAGAGCGTCCACATCCCGCTCATCTACTTCGACCACGTCGTCGGCGTGCTGGCGCTGGGGTCGGCGCAGCCTTTCAGCGCGAACGCCCGCAACGTGCTCTCGGCCATCGCGCCGAGCCTGGCGGTTGCTCTGGCGAACGCCGCGGCCAACGAGCGGGTCGCGGAGCAGACCCGGAGACTTTCGGAGCAGAACGAGCTGCTCGAGGATCAGCGCAGCCGGATCGGGCGGGCGAACCGGGAGCTCCAGAGAGCATCCGCGCTCAAGGACCGATTCCTCGCGTCCGTTTCCCACGAGCTGCGCACGCCCATGACGGTCATCCTCGGTTTCACCGGCGCGCTGCTCAAGGGCGGACAGGGAAACCTGAACGCGCAACAACGCGAGAGCCTGGAGCGCGTCCAGCGCAATGCGAAGTTGCTGCTCGGCCTGATCAACGACGTGCTCGACATCTCGAAGATCGAGGCGGGCAAGGTCGAGATCCACCGGCAGCGACTTCTCCTGCCGACCCTCGCGCGTCAAGTCGGGGCCGACTACGGAGAAGCCGCGCGCAACAAGGGTCTGACGCTCCGGTGCGAGATCGCGCCGGGCCTCGACTCCGTGACCACCGATCCCGAGCGCGTGATGCAGATCATCGCGAACCTCGTCGGCAACGCGATGAAATTCACGGAGCGCGGCTCGATCACGGTGCGGTTCGAGCTCCGGGAACCGGACTCGTGGGCCATCGTCGTCTCCGACACGGGAATCGGGATTCCGCAGGAGGAACAGTCCACGATCTTCGAAGAGTTCCGCCAGGGCGAGGCGGTCGAGCACCGCGGCCGGGGCGGCACCGGACTGGGGCTGGCCATCGTCAAGAAGCTCGCGGCGGTTCTCGGAGGCTCGGTCGAGATCCAGAGCGCCGCCGGGGAGGGATCGCGGTTCACGGTCATCCTCCCCCGCGACCTCCCCCGGGCCGACGACGCGTCCGCCACGGCCGCCGAAACGGCGGCGTGGCCCGTCGCCGCGCCGCAGCCGGGGCGCAGCGTGCTGATCGTGGACGACGACGAGGGCGTCCGCCGGCTGTTTGCCTACGAGCTGGAGTCGCTCGGAGTGCGGATCCTGGAGGCGGCCGACGGGCGATCCGCGGTCGAGATCGCGACCGCGGAGAGACCGGACGCGATCCTCCTCGACGTTCTCCTGCCCGGCCTGGACGGTTGGGAAACGCTCCGCCTCCTCAAGCAGCGCTCGGAGACGCGAAACATTCCGGTCGTGATCCTCTCCGTCGTGGACAACCGCACCTTCGGACTCTCGCTCGGAGCGTTCGACTACCTGGTGAAACCGGTCGAGGTCTCCGGCCTCGTCGACAGCCTGTCGCGCGCCGGAGTACTCGCGACCCGGGGACACCTTCTCGTCGTGGACGACGACGCCGACGTTCGGAGCCTTCTCGCGCAGGGCCTCGTGAGCGCCGGCTACGGAGTCCAGAGCGTCGAGGGCGGGGCGGAGGCGCTCGCGGCGATGGCCCGGGAGCGGCCGAGTGCCGTGCTCCTCGACCTGATGATGCGGCCGCCCGATGGCTTCGAGGTGCTCTGCCGGATGCGCGAGGACTCGGAGCTCCGCGACATCCCGGTCATCATCGTGACCGCGAAGGATCTTTCCGAAAAGGACCGCGAGATCCTGCGCGGCGCGGCGAACCGGGTGATCCGCAAGGCTGCGGATCCGGCGAGCCTCGTCTCCGAGGTCCTGCGGGCCGTCCAGGAAGAGAAGACCGCGTGAGAGCCCGGATCCTCGTGGTGGAAGACTCCCCGGACATCCGCGTCCTGATCCGGATGCTGCTCGAGGCCGCGGGCCACGATGTGATCACGGCTTCCGACGGGCGCGAGGGCGTCGAGACCGCGAAGCGCGAACGCCCCGACCTCGTGCTGATGGACCTCTCGCTGCCGGTGCTGTCGGGGTGGGAGGCGGCGAAAGAAATCAAGGAGACTCCCGAGACCGCTTCGATCCCGGTCGTCGCCGTCACCGCGCACGCCATGCACGGCGACCGGGAACGCGCGCTCGCCGCCGGGTGCGACGGCTTCATCCCGAAGCCGATCGACGAGGAGACCTTCGAAACGCTCGTGGGGTCGTACCTGCGCCCGCCCACTGTCGAAGAGTCGTCCCTGAACGAACCGGCGTCCGAGGTCCCGCCCCGGACCGGGTTCGCCGAGCCCGGCCGCATCCTGGTCGTGGACGATCACGCGGAAGTCGCGGAGATCATCCGGCAAGACCTGGAGAGCGAAGGGCACCAGGTCGTCCTGGCGCGTACTCTCGATGAGGCCACCGGACTCGCCCGCGTCGACGATCCGTTCGACCTCGCGATCGTCGACGTGATGCTCGGACCGGACTCCGGTTACGACCTTGCCGCGGAGCTGGTTTCCCGATCCGGCGAGTATCTTCCGGTCCTCCTGGTCACGGCCGGCGAGATCGACCGCGAACGCGGTTTTGCGGCGGGGGCCGACGACTTCGTCGCCAAGCCGATCGATCCGACGGAGCTCGTCGCGCGCGCCCGATCGCTCATCCGCGTGGGTCGGGCGATCCGTTCCCAGGGAAGGGCGGCGCGGGAACGCTCGGAGGCGTACGAGAAGCTGGCCGAGCTCGACCGGCTGAAGTCCGACTTCCTGTCGACCGTTTCGCACGAGCTGCGGACGCCGCTGAACACGATCATCCTGCTTTCGCATCTGATCGAGCGCGAGGGGAAGAACCCCACCGACGAGGAACGCCGGCTCCACGACATCCACGTGATACGCGAGAGCGCCGAGACGCTTCTCCGGATGATCAACAACATCCTGGACCTGGCGAAGCTCGAAGCGGGTCAGCGGGACCTGCATCCGCAGCGCGTGGCGTTGCGTCCGCTGATCCGGGAGACGGCGGACCTGCTCGAGCCGCTGGCGCGCGAGAAGGGGCTCGCACTCGAGACGGAGATCAGTCCGGAGGTCCCCGAGTCCGCGGTCCTCGACCGGGAGAAGGTCTCGCGCGTCCTGATCAACCTGCTCTCCAATGCCGTGAAGTACACGCAGAGGGGGACCGTGACCGTCCGCGCGTCGCGGTGGCAGGAGAGCATTGCCTTCGAAGTGGAAGACACCGGCAACGGCGTCCCCGCGCACCTCGTCGCCACCGTGTTCGAGCCCTTCCGCCAGATCCGCACCGGCGACGGCGAAGCTCCCCGCGGCACCGGGCTCGGCCTCACCATCTCCAAGCAGCTCGTCGAGCTCATGGGCGGCGACCTGATTTTCGTGAGCCGGGAAGGGGAAGGGACGCGCGTTTCCCTGACGCTGCCGCAGCTCCAGGGTGACGTGGAGGAGCCGTCTTCAGCGACTCCTCATCCGGCTTTCGTGGAGGGCGAGAGCGGACGGGGACGGAGAATTCTCGTCGTCGAGGATGACGCGTCCTCGCGCTATGGCTTGAAGAGCCTCCTGGAGTCGGAGGGCTACGCCGTCGGGGAGGCCTCCACCCTGGCGGAAGCCGAGGACGAGATCCGGCACTCTCCGCCCGACATTCTGGTACTCGACATCACGCTCCCCGACGGCGACGGCGCGGAGTGGCTCAGCCTGACGAGGAAGCGCGGAGGGGGCATGGCTTTTCCGGTCATCGCCCTGACCGGCATCACGGCGGACGAGGACACGCGGCGCATCGAGCAGTCCGGAGTGGTCGCGGTGCTTCAGAAGCCGGTCAACGTGGGACTGCTCTTCCAGGTGCTGCAGAGGAACGAAGCGGATCTCCCTTACGCGAGCACGTCTCTCTTCAGAAAAACCCCGTAGGCCACGAGTGTCGCGGCCAGCGCCCAGATCGTCAGCACCGCCACGGAAAACGGGACTGTCATCCCCGAGATCGGCGCGGGCGAGCCGGAGTAGTAGTCGGGCAGGGGGAGGTTCGTCACGAAGAGATAGCGCTGCGCCTCCCACGAAGGCGCGACGCGCGGAAGGATCGTCCCCGCGATGAGAGCCGCGAGCATCGTCCCCATCGCCGCCGCAGTGGACCGCAGGACGACCGAGGTCAGGAACGCGATCGCGCCCACAGTCAGCGCTGCGAACCATGCCAGGCCGAAGGCGAGGAGGGCGTCCTGCCAGAGCGGCAGGGCGCGAACCGAGCCGGGATCGAAGGTTTCGCCGGTCAGGCGAAATCCCGTGAGGACCGGAGCGCCCCATCCCCGATATCCAAAGGCCAGCCCGCCGAACAGGTAGGCGACGAGACCTCCCAGGGCCACGGTCAGGGTGATCGCGACGACGAGCGCCGCAAATTTCGACGACAGCACGCGCGCGCGTCCGACGGGCCGCGTCAGCAGAAGCTTCACTGTGCCCTGAGCGAACTCGGAGGAAACGATGTCCGCCGCGAAGAGGATCGCGAGAAGCGGCAGGAGCAGGTAGCTCGACGCGTTCGCGAAGGCGCGCGCGAAGAGGGGTCCCGAGATCGCCTCGGGATCGACGTTGCGGTCCAGGTGATACTGCACGCGGGCGATCTCGAAACGCACCCACCGGAGCTGCGTCTGCGGAAGACGGCCGGATCGCTCCCAGTTCTGCATCCGCGCGACGCGCTCCTGCGCTTCGATCCGCCAGTCCCGCTGCGGTCGCCGGTCCTTGGCCTGCGTCTGGGCGAAGACGATCAGGCCGTTCAGCGCGACGAGGATCAGGAGGGCGACTCGGAAACGCCGCCGCTTGAGCAGCTTCAGGATCTCGTTCTCGACGAGCGGCGCGAACCTCATACGGTCTCTCCTCCCGTGACTTCCAGGAAAAGCTCTTCGAGCGTGGACGACTGCTTCTCGACTCCGAAAACCCGGACGCCGGCGGCGGCGAGCGCGTCGAGCGCGTCGGGGACTCTCTCGCGCGGAACCTCCGACGACACGGTGTCCGCCTCGTCGGCCCGGGCTTCGCCGTCCCGCGAGAAGCCGGCCAGGATCCCGACGGCGGCCGCGGAGGGCTCGATGCGAAAGACGAGCCGGTCCGCCCCCCGCCTGGCGAGCAGCTCCCGGACGGGACCCATCGCGAGCGTCTTCCCGCGGTGGATGATCGCGACCCGGTCGCACATCTGCTCGACCTCCGCGAGGAGATGGCTCGACACGAAGACCGCGATCCCGCGGTCCTCGGCCAGATGGCGGATCAGCTGCCGGATCTCCCGGATGCCCGCGGGGTCCAGGCCGTTCGCGGGCTCGTCCAGGATCAGGAGGTCCGGCGCCCCGAGCAGCGCCTGGGCGAGCCCCAGCCGCTGCCGCATGCCGAGCGAGTACGTGCTCACGCGATCGTCCAGGCGGCTCTCCAGGGCGACCAGCGCCGCGAGCTCCGGGATGCGGGTTTGCGCGCCGTCGGGAAGCATCCTCGCGAAGTGGAGGAGGTTTTCGCGCCCCGTCAGGTAGGGATAGAGGTCGGTAGACTCCACGATGCAGCCGACGCGCGACATCGCTTTCGCGAAGTCGCGCGCCACGTCGAAGCCCGCGATCCGGACGCGGCCGTGATCGGGGCGCGCGAGACCCACGAGCATTCGGATCGTGGTCGTTTTGCCGGCGCCGTTGGGGCCGAGAAAGCCGAACACTTCGCCCGCGACGATTTCGAACGAAACGTCCGAGACGACCTCGCGCTTTCCGAAACGCTTCGTCAGGTTTTCGGCGGCGAGAACGATCGTGGGCTCCAGGTCCGGTCCTCCGTCTGAACGTATCATCCGTCCGTGGCGCCCTCGTCGCGTTTCTGGCTCTGGCGGGTGCCCGCGACCGTCGCTCTCGTGGCCGGCGTCGTCTTCTCGGCCGGCTTCTGGCTCGCGCTCCGCGGCAGCACGGGCGCGGCGCTCGGATCTCCTCCGCCGCCACCCGCGACCCATGCGGCGGCGAAGCCCGCGGGAAAGCGGATCGTGCTCGTCCTCGGAGACTCCCTCTCTCACGGAACCGGCGACCCGACCGGCCGCGGGTACGCCACCGACGTGGCGGACGCGCTCGGAAAACGCGGTCCGGTCGAGACCGTGAACCTCGCAGTCGCCGGGGCGGAATCGTCCGACCTTCGCCGCCTCGTCGAGAGCGCCAACGTGAGCTTCCTGGCGGCGTCGGCGAACGTGATCCTTCTCTCGATCGGCGGGAACGATCTGTCGCACTCGGTCACGGGCGCGGGCGCGCCGGCGCAGGCGCTCTCCGGGATCACGGCGGCGCGGTCGCGCCTGGCGGAGAACCTGCGCGCGATCCTGGGCGCCCTTCGGGCGGCGAATCCCTCCGCCCCGATCCGCGTGCTCGGGCTCTACCAGCCGTTCACGGGGAGCGGCCGCGACGCGAAGATGGGCGAGTCGCTCGTTCTCTCCTGGAACAACCTGATCTCCGAAATCACGATCGGCTATCCCGACGTCACCGCCGTGTCCGTGTTCGACCTTTTCGCCGGAAGGCCGGACCGCCTGGCGACCGATCGCTTCCACCCGAACCGGGACGGCTATCGCTCGGTCGCGGACCGCGTGATTCAGACGCTGCCACCATAAAAAAGCCGCCTCGGGAATCGAGGCGGCCTGCCGGGAAGGAGGATACCCGGCCTACTCGGACCGAACGCGTGAGCGTCGTTACGGGTGATAGTTCCGATCCCAGTACTGGCG
>JBBQKV010000075.1:0-12905 GCA_038327245.1 Acidobacteriota bacterium | reverse complement strand
ATGACGACGTTCCTGCAGCAGCTCGTCAACGGAATCTCGCTCGGGTCGATCTACGCCCTGATCGCGCTCGGATACACGATGGTGTACGGCGTGCTGCGCCTCATCAACTTCGCGCACGGCGACGTCTACATGCTGGGGGCTTACGCGGGTTACTACCTTTCCCGGAAGCTCAAGGGGGCCGAGCCGTCCCTCGGCAGTGCGGTCCTCGTGATGCTCGGGGCGATGCTCGCGTGCGCCGTCGTCGGAGTCATCATCGAGCGCTTCGCGTACCGCCCGGTGCGGCGGGCGGCCCGGCTGACGCTCCTGATCACGGCGATCGGCGTCTCGCTCTTCATCGAGAACGCGGCGCAGCTCGTCTTCGGCCCGGATCCGAAGTTCTTCCCTTCGCTCGCCCCGAGGGCCGACTTCCTCGTCGCCGGAGTCCGGCTGACGAGCGAGCAGCTCACGGTCATCGCGGTGTCGTTCATCCTGATGATCCTCCTGCGGTTCTTCATCCTGAAGACGCGCACGGGCAAGGCGATGCGAGCCGTCTCCTTCAACCTGGACGCGGCGAAGCTCATGGGGATCTCGACCGACCGGATCATCGCTATCACGTTCGCGCTCGGGTCCGCGCTCGCGGCCGCGGCCGGAGTCTTGATCGGAATGCAGATCCCCAAGATCGACCCGCTCATGGGCATCAACTACGGCCTCAAGGCCTTCGTGGCCGCGGTCCTGGGCGGCATCGGTAATGTTCCGGGAGCGGTGCTGGGCGGCCTTCTGATCGGAACCTCGGAAGTGATGGTCGTCGGTTACCTCTCCTCGACTTACCGGGACGCGATCGCGTTCGGGATCCTCATCCTCGTGCTCCTCCTGCGGCCGCAGGGAATCCTGGGCCGGGTGCAGAAGGAGAAGGTGTGAAGGCGCTCGTCCGCGCGGTCGTGGTCATCGGGTTGCTCTTCCTCCTGAATTCGCTCCTCGCGGGCACTCTCGTCCCGGGCCTGTCCCTGTCCCCTTACTTCCTGCAGATCCTGTGTCTCGCCGGGATCAACATCATCCTCGCCGTCAGCCTGAACCTGATCAACGGTTTCACGGGGCAGTTCTCCATCGGGCACGCGGGTTTCATGGCGATCGGCGCCTACGTGTCGGCGTACCTGTCGATCACGCTCGGAGACCGGATCCGCGCCGTGTTCTCGTTTGCGCCGGCGTCCGTCCAGAACAGCGCGCTGCTGCTCATCGTTCTTGGCGCGGGAGCCCTCGCCGCCGCAATCGCGGGCTTCATCGTGGGCGTCCCGTCCTTGCGCCTTCGCGGGGACTACCTCGCGATCGTCACGCTCGGTTTCGGCGAGATCATCCGCGTCTTCATCGTGAACATCGACGCGGTCGGCGGCGCGCGGGGACTGGGCGGAATGCCGCGCCTGGCGAATTTCTTCTGGATCTACCTCTTCGCGGCGGCCACGGTCGCCGCGGTCACCCGGATCGTGAACTCGTCCTTCGGCCGGACCCTGATTGCGATCCGCGAAGACGAGATCGCCGCCGAAGCGATGGGCGTGAACACCACGCGGCACAAAGTACTCTCGTTCGTGGTCTCGTCCGCGATGGCCGGCATCGCCGGCGGACTCTTCGCGCACTACCTGATGTACCTGCACCCGAACTCGTTCACGTTCATCAAGTCGTTCGAGATCATCATCATGATCGTCATCGGAGGACTCGGCTCGATCACCGGATCGGTGCTGGGCGCGGTTCTCTACATCGTGCTCACCGAAGGACTCCGGGAGTTCGCCCAGTACCGGATGGTCCTGTTCTCGCTGCTGCTCATCGTGATCATGATCGTGCGGCCGGGCGGAATTCTCGGACACCGGGAGCTCTGGTCGTTCTTCACGCGGCGCCGGCGGGTCGAACCGGCCCCCCCGCCCGCCGTGACTGGCTGAGGTCCGGCGTGCCGCTGCTCGACCTCTCCCACGTGACGATGCGGTTCGGCGGGCTGGTCGCCGTCAAGGAGCTCGACCTGTCGATCGAGCCCGGCCAGCTCTACGGCCTGATCGGTCCGAACGGCGCCGGCAAGACCACCGTGTTCAACGTCATCACCGGCGTTTACCGCCCGACGTCGGGCGAGATCTCGTTCAAGGGCGATCCCATCGTGGGGGAGCGCTCCGGCAAGATCACGCGCCGGGGCATCGCGCGCACGTTCCAGAACATCCGCCTGTTCGGAGAGATGACGGTGCTCGAGAACGTGAAGGTCGCTTCCCACTGCCGCCAGACGGCCGACCTGGCCTCGGCGGTGTTCCGGACGCCGGCGCACCACTCGGAGGAGAAGCGCGTGGACGAGCAGAGCCGGGAGCTCCTGAAGATCTTTCACCTCGAGCAGTTCGCGGACGAGAAGGCGAGAAACCTCCCTTACGGAAGCCAGCGGCGCCTGGAGATTGCCCGCGCCATGGCGACCCTTCCCCGCCTCCTCCTTCTCGACGAGCCCGCGGCGGGCATGAATCCGCAGGAGGCGCGGCAGCTGATGGATCTCATCCGCTGGGTGCGCGACCATTTCGAGATGGCGATCCTCCTGGTGGAGCACAACATGAAGGTCGTGATGGGCGTGTGCGAGACGGTCCATGTGCTCGACTACGGCGCGACGATCGCGGTCGGGCCTCCCTCCGAGATCCAGCGCAACCCGAAGGTCATCGAGGCCTACCTGGGCGGCGCATGAGCGCGACCCCTGCGGCTTCCGGCGTCCCGGAGCGGGTCCTCGAGGTCGAGGACCTCCGGGTCTCCTACGGCGCGATCGAGGCGCTCAAAGGGGTGTCGATCCACCTCGACGCGGGCGAGATCGTCACGCTGATCGGAGCGAACGGCGCCGGCAAATCGACGACGCTGCGCGCGATCATGGGACTCGTACCCGCCTCCGGCGGCGAGGTCCGGTTTCACGGGAACCCCACCCGCGCGGTTCCGACCTTCCAGCTCGTGCGGGAGGGGCTCATCCTGGTGCCGGAGGGGCGCGCGATCTTCGCGAACCTCTCCGTCCGCGAGAACCTGGACATGGGCGCGTACTCGCGGCGTGACGGTCGGGAGATCGCATCGGACTTCGACCGGGTCTACACGATCTTTCCGAGGCTGAAGGAGCGCGAAAAGCAGACCGGCGGGACGCTCTCGGGCGGCGAGCAGCAGATGCTGGCGATCGGGCGGGCCCTCATGTCGCGGCCCAAGGTCCTGCTCTTGGACGAGCCGTCGCTCGGTCTCGCCCCGATACTCGTCCACACGATCTTCGAGGCGATCGAGGCCATCCATCGCGAGGGCACGCCCGTGCTGCTCGTGGAGCAGAACGCGATGGCGGCGCTGAAGCACTCCAACCGCGCCTACGTGCTGGAGACCGGGACCGTGGCGCTCGAAGGACCCTCCGAGGAAGTTGCCGCGAACCCGAAGGTCAAAGAGGCATATCTCGGGGAGTAGCCGTGCGGACCGGCCGATGACCGCAGAGATCGACGAGAGAGGTCACGCGCTTGCCGAGCGCCGCGGGCCGCGGCCCGAGACGACGCCGACGAATCCGCACATGCAGCTGGATCAGCTTCCGCCGGGGCGCGTGCTCGCCGTGCTGGCGGACCTCCTGTTCGTGTTGCCCGGAGTCCGGGAGCAGCCGAGCGCGATCTCGGTGCCGGGAGCCCGCGCGCTGTGGCTGGAGCCGAACGACGCCCGCGGGCCGCGGGAAGCGTTCCTGGTCGGGCGGGAGTTCGCGCACCTCCACCCACCGCCGGAGGGAAGCCTTCACGCCGCGCTGCCGCCGTCGTTGGCGGCGGCGTCGATCGCGCGGGGATGGGCCGAGATCCACCCGATCGCGCGGCTGGGCCTGATTCCCGGGAACGTCGTCATGCTCTACGCTCCGCGGGACGATGGCGAGGTGGCGGTGGTGCTCGGACTGGTCCGCGCCGCGCTGGCGTTCGCGCGGGGCGAGCTCCGGGAAGGTCTCTAGCAGGAAAAGGAGGACCCGATGAGACGGTGGATTGGCGTTTGCGCTCTTCTCTTTCTTCTGGCGGGCGCGGCCCTCGCGGAGCAGGTCATCCGGATCAGCACCTACAAGGCGCTTCCCGGAAAGTTCGAGGAAGTCTCGAAGGTCACCGACGAGGAGATCACGGGCGTGTACGCGGGGATGCGGGGCCTGAAGTGGGTCCGCTTCTACTACGACCCCGCGACCGGGGATCGGGGATCGGTCACCCTGTGGGCGGATCGGGCCGACCTCGACGCCTACATGAAGTCCGACGAGCGAAAGGGCATCCTCGCCAGACTGCGGCCGCTGATCGAGGGGGACGTCACGAGCCGGATCTACGTCGTGTACGAGTCGAAAAAGTAGCGCCGGACGATCCGCACCGCCCGGCCCTCGAAAGGCCCCCCGGTCCGTTTCCCTCAGAAGTGGAAAGCCACCTCGGCGGTGAACCGCCGCGGCGGCGCGACGTAGAACTGGCTGTCACCGATTTCGCTCTCCGCGACGTAGTGGCGGCTGTCGCCCAGGTTTCGCCCGACGACCGAGATCCGTCCCCACGGAAAGTCCCAGCCCACCCCGGCGTCGCTCTCGAAGAACCTATCGGTGTAATCGACGTTGCGGCGGTTGAGCGGCCTCTGGTTCTGGTGGCGCAGGGCGAAGAAACCGGAAGGCCCGTGTCCGGCGGCGTACTCGAGGCGCGTGCTCCAGAGGTCGCGGGGCGCGATCTCCAGCCGCTTGCCGTCGACCACCCGGAGGTCTCCGTCCGCGTTGAAGAAGGAGAAGCGGATGAAACGCGCATCGTGGTGCGCATAGCCGGCGGAGAGGGAGAGCCCGGGCAGGCCCGCCGGCCGGTACCGGAGGTCGGCCTCGCCCCCCTGGAACCTCTCGCTGCCCGCGTTGATCAGGCGGGGATTGCCGTCCGGACCCACGTTCGACACCACGAGGTTCTGGAAAATCACGTGAAACAACGAGAGATCGAGGGAGAGCTGACGGTCGAACCACCGGGTCTTCACTCCGACCTCGCCGCTGCGCGTGCGCTCGGGATCCAGGATCTCGGCGTCTTCGGCCTCGGTCAGGTTCGGCGCCGCCGGCTTGAACGCGGACTTGGCGGCCACGTAGAAGTTGACGTCGTTGAACGCTCCGGACCGGTCCTCCAGGAGGCGCGCGAGAAGGGACAGGCCCCCGGACCAGTGCCCCTCGGAGCGCTCGTCGCGCGAGACGGCCTCTTCCGGATCGCCGACCTCCTGGCCCCGGGCGACCAGCTTCTCCTCGACGTGGTCGTACCGGCCGCCCGCGGTTATGGTCAGAAAGCGGACCGGCGTCCACTCGTCGTTGACGTAGAACCCGAGAAAGGTGCGGCGGTCCGCAAAGGAGCGGTGGTCGCCGACCTCCGTATCCGCGAACTTCGGCACGACCACGGGATCGATCTGGACCTCGATGTCGAACCCGGTGCCCTTCGCGGTCGTCCGGCCCCACGTCAGGGCGGCGCCCCCCACCAGCCGATGTTTTCCGGCCCCCGAGAAATTCGCCACGAGGTGGATGTCGTCGTAGACGTCGGTCTCCCGCGGCCGGAGGGACACGCCCTCCGCCGCCGCCCCGTTTCCATCGACCTCCCCGACGAAGGAACGGATGGATATCTGGTCGTCGCGCGTCAATCCGAAGACGTTCTCGAGCAGGAGGGACGGCGACAGCGGCCGCTGCCAGTGCGCCGTCAACGAATACACGCGGTGGTCGAGGCGCGCTCCGCCGACCGCGTAGTTCCGGTCGGGCCGGAACCCCGGAAGGGGCCGGCCGGCGTCGACCGGGAGGGGCGACCCGAAGAACTGCGTGCTGCGGATCAGGTTGAAGATGACCGACAGCTGGCCGGTTCCGGCGACGGGAGTGTCAAACCGCAACCCTCCGCGGTCGTCGCGGAAGTCGGTTCGATCCTGCCAGCCGTCGGATCGCTCGAAGCTGCCGAAGAGCCGAAGCTTTGAGGAACCCGCCTCGATTCCGTGCGAGGCGTACACGCGCCGGTCCGAGAAGGAACCGCCGGAGAGGCGGACCTCGGTTCCCCGCGAGCCGGACCGCGTGAACACCTGCACCATGCCGGCAAATGCCGAGACGCCATACAGCGTTCCCTGCGGCCCCTTGACGATCTCGATGCGGTCGATGTCTTCGACGCTGATCTGCGCGAGCGACGGGTTGAAAGGTCCGCCGGCCGGGACGCCGTCCACCATGACGAGCAGGGCGTCGAACTCCTTCAGACCCCGCAGGCCGATGTTCGGCAGGCGCGAGCCGTTGTCGCTTCCACCGCCGGTGTCGAGCCCGACGACGTCCTGGAGGGCGTCGGCGAGAGTGCGGGCATTGCGGCGGCGGATCTCCTCTCCTGTGATGACGGTCGCCTGGCCCGGGATCTCCGTCTCGATTTCCGGACCGCGGTTTGCGGAAACGACGACGCTCTCCTGCACCGGCTGCGGAGCCGGCGTCGGTGTCGGCTGGGGAGGCGGCTCTGTCTGGGCGGAGGCGGACGCCGCCAGGGTCAGCGCTATGGTGATCACCGGTATAGCAGTATTTCGAAAGCGCATGAATTCCTCCTTCGTTTTCGAGGGGGGATCCGATCGAAAAGAAGGAGGGGTCTATTGACGAAGGGGGAGAGAGAGACTCGCGCCGGTCGTCGAGATTAGCGACCGTTCCATCGCCGGTCCGGCCGCGCGAAGTAGGAGCGCCTGCGCCCGGCCCCGATCGGGAGCGGACGCCGGGGACCCCGGCGCCTCGGCCGCGCGCTCCGAGGGGAAAGCGGTTCGCAGTTCTTCGGCCCCTCCGGAAAAGGTCGGCTGGGGCAGATCACTCGCGCCTCCGGCGGCCTCCCGCGTCCGCCATTCGCCGCGGACGCGCCGGAGCTCTTCCGGGGGATCGTCGATGCCGTCGAGGATGGTGAATTCGTCGCCGACCATCCGGACGGTCTCGGTCTCTTTCCGCTCGCCGGCTCCGGAGCGCAGAGCGAGGCGCGCGCGGGTGGTCGGCAGCCGCGGAACCCGCCACAGGAGGGAGTCCGTCGCGGTGGAGAGGGCGCCCGTGACCCTCAACGGAAAGCTCCGGCCGCCGTCGAGCGACAGGATGAGCTCCATCTCGTCGAACTCCCGCGCCGCTCCGGGCGACCAGGAGACGCGGACGATGGAGCCCGGCTCGAGCCGCCCTCCGCTCGCGGGCTCGAGGAATCGTCCCGACTGCCCGAACCCGGCCGCCGCGACGAGAAGGCCGCCGAGCGCCCAGATGGGGATCTTCCTCGTTCCGGAGACCACGGAACGGATCGTACCGTTGTCGGCGATAAAATTCGCCACTCGCCTTTCATGAGTTTTCGAGTAACCATGTCCCGCCGCCTCTCCCTCGACCGGATCGCGGAAGCCGCGACCGTCATCGATCCGGTCTTTCTGGACTCGCCGCAGTTCCTGGCGGAGTCCCTCGGCTCGGATGCCGGCTGCCGCCTGGTCGTGAAGGTCGAGACGATGAACCCGATCCGCTCCTTCAAGGCGCGGGGCACGGAGTTCCTGATGGCGTCCCTCGAAGGGAACCCACATCTGACCTGCGCGACTGCAGGGAACTTCGGGCAGGGAATGGCCTGGTCGGCCCGGAAGCGCGGATTTGCGATCACCGTCTTTTCCGCGACGACCGCCAATCCACTGAAAGTCGAGCGCATGCGAGCCCTGGGCGCGGAGGTCAGACAGGTCGGGAGGGACTTCGACGAAGCCCACCAGGCGGCAACCGAGTTCGCAAGGTCGCAGGGCGCGCGGCTGGTCGAAGACGGCCGCGACGTCGAGATCGCAGAGGGTGCTGGCACCATCGGTATGGAGCTCTCCCGCTGGCCCGAGCGCTTCGATGACGTCGTCGTCCCGCTCGGCGACGGTGCGCTGCTCGCTGGAATCGCCCGGTGGATCAAGGCGGAGCATCCGGCCACGCGGATGATCGGAGTCTGCGCCGCGGGCGCCCCGGCGATGGAGCGATCGTGGCGCACGGGCGAGCTCTGCGATCTGCCGGCGCAAACGATCGCCGATGGCATCGCGGTCACGAGCCCGTTCGCGGAGGCTCTCTCGGATATCAGCGGAGTCATCGACGATGTCCTCACGGTCGAGGACGCCGCCCTCATCTCGGCGATCCGAGCGGTCCACCGCGATCTGGGACTCGTCCTGGAGCCGGCCGGCGCGGCCGGGCTGGCGGCCGTCCGGACCCATCCCGATTTTTTCCGCGGCAGGCTCGTCGCGGCGATCCTCTCCGGAGGCAACGCCACCTCCGAGCAACTCAGGAGATGGCTTGCATGAACCTCGTCGTGCGCCCGGCCACGCTGGACGATCGTCCCGCGCTCCAGGAGCTGATTGCGCTCTCGGCCCGCGGGCTCTCGCGCGGCGACTACACCGACGCGCAGGTCGAAGCCGCGCTCGGCGGCGCGTTCGGGGTGGACAGCGAGCTGATCCGCGACGAAACGTATTTCGTGGCGGAGTCGGACGGCCGGATGGTCGGCTGCGGCGGCTGGAGCCGGCGCGTCACCCTCTACGGCGGGGACGCGCAGGAGGGCCGCCGGTCGGCCATCCTGGACCCGGAGCGGGACGCTGCCCGGATCCGCGCCTTCTTCGTCCACCCGGAGTGGGCGCGGCGAGGGATCGGCCGCGCGATCCTCGACCGCTGCGAGGACGAAGCCCGCGCGCAGGGCTTTCGGTCGGCCGAGCTCCTCGCAACGCTGCCGGGTCACCGGTTCTATCGAACGCTCGGCTACGCGGGAGACGAAGCCGTCGCGCACCCCCTTCCGGGCGGCGGTACCATCGACTTCATCCCGATGAAGAAGGCGCTTGCATGAAACGTCTGGCGCCGGCGGCCCTGCTTCTCGCGGCCGCGTGCTCCCGGCCCGGCCCGTTCGGCCACTTCGTCGGCACGGTCAAGACCGAGTGGATCGAGCCGGACCGGAAGATGCGGCTGCTGGACGACTTCTCCTACGTCGACTCGAAGGGAGCGACCTGGGCGGCGCCGAAGGACTCGGTCGTGGACGGCGCCTCGATCCCGCAGGTCCTCTGGAGCGTCGTGGGCTCGCCCTACACCGGCGAATACCGCAACGCCTCCGTGGTCCACGACGTGGCCTGCGTGAAGCGCGACCGGCCGTGGCAGGACGTCCATCGGATGTTCTACGAGGCGTGCCGGGCGGGAGGGGTCGCAGAGCAGAAGGCGAAGCTGATGTACTCGGCGGTGTACCACTTCGGCCCGAAGTGGGCGCCCGGGGGAGCGGCGATGTTCTTCATACGGACGATGCCCGCCGAAGAGGAGTTCGCGCAGCTGAAGACATATGTCGAGACAGGCGATCGGTCGCTGGAGGACATCGAATCCTTCTCGGCCGTACGGAGACCGGTGCGCACCCCTTGACCCCCCTTTCGCTGCTCGCGATCTTCCTCCTCGGTGCTGCGTCGGCGCCGGAAACCGCCGGCGACTGGCCCGCGTACGGCCGCGATTCCGGCGGTTCCCACTACTCGCCGCTGGCGCAGATCGACCGCTCGAACGTCCAGAAGTTGCGCGTGGCGTGGACCTACCGCACCGGGGAGGACCTCTCGAAGAGCGTCGTCGGAAACAAGGCCGCGTTCGAGGCGACGCCGATCATGATCGACGGCACCCTCTACCTGAGCACTCCGTTCGACCGCGTGGTCGCCCTGGATCCGGAAACCGGAAAGGAACGCTGGGCTTTCGATCCGGGCGTCAGCCGGACCGAGCGATTCAGCGAGGTGACGTCCCGCGGCGTGTCCACGTGGCCGGCGGGCCCGGCGAAGCGGGGACTGCGCCGGCGGATCTTCGTGGCGACGATCGACGCGCGGCTGATTGCTATCGACGCGGCGACCGGCAAGCCGGCCCCGGAGTTCGGCCGCGACGGGCAGGTCGATCTGTCGACAGGCGTCCGACTGAAGGACCGCGGCGCCTACCAGGTCACGTCTCCTCCCGCCGTGATCGGAGACCTCGTCGTGGTCGGCTCGTCGATGGGCGACAACCGCGGCGTCGAGCTCGAGCGAGGCGTCGTGCGGGCCTACGACGCGCGCACGGGCGCGCTCCGGTGGACGTGGGATCCCATCCCGACGAACCCCGCCGACCCCGCGCGCCCGACGTGGAAGGGCGCCAGCGCGGACTCGACCGGCGCGGCGAACGCCTGGGGAGTCATTTCCGCCGACCCGGAGCGCGACCTCCTGTTCGTTCCGACGAGCAGCCCCAGCCCGGACTACTACGGCGGCGAACGGATCGGCAGCAACTCGTACGCGAACTCGGTCGTCGCGCTCCGCGCGTCGACGGGCAAGGTCGCCTGGCACTTCCAGGTCGTCCACCACGACCTGTGGGACTACGACGTCGCGGCGCAGCCGCTCCTGTTGACGGTTCGCAAGGATGGCAGTAGCCGGCCCGCGGTCGCCGTCGCCACGAAGATGGGGCGCATCTTCCTGCTCGACCGCGACACCGGCGTTCCCCTCTATCCGGTGGAGGAGCGGCCCGTGCCCCGCAGCACCGTCGCGGGAGAGGAGGCGTGGCCCACGCAGCCGTATCCGACTTTTCCGCTGCCTCTCGTGCCGGAGAAATTTTCGACAGACGACGCGTGGGGCCCGACCCCGGAGGACCGGCAGTGGTGCGCGGACCGGCTGAAGGGCGCGCGGTCCGAGGGCATCTTCACGCCCCCCTCGCTCGAGGGGACGGTCGTCTTTCCAAGCAACGTCGGCGGCGTGAACTGGGGCGGGATCTCGCACGATCCGGAGCGGGGCCTCTTGATCGCGCCGACCAACCGGCTCGTTCTCCTCGCCAAGTTGATCCCGCGAAAGGAGTACGAGAGCCTGCGCGGGACCGACGCCGCCAACCGGATGAGCGGGGAGTTCGGGCGCCAGACCGGCACTCCCTACGCGATGTACCGCGAGTTCCTGCGGGCGCCGGGGGGTCTCTTCTGCAATCCGCCACCGTGGGGAACGTTGTCGGCCGTCGACCTCGCGACCGGGAAAACACGCTGGGAGGTTCCCCTCGGAGCGATCCCCGGGACACCGGCCGTCCCCGGCTCCGACCGCTGGGGATCGGTCAACCTCGGCGGAGCGGCCGTGACCGGCGGCGGGCTCGTCTTCATCGCGGCCGCGATGGACCCGGTCCTTCGCGCGTTCGACGTCGAAACCGGACGGGAGGTCTGGAAGGTCGAGCTCCCGGCGGGAGGGCAGGCGACGCCGATGACCTACCGGGTGCGGAAGAACGGGAAGCAGTTCCTCGTGATCTGCGCCGGCGGCCACGGGAAGCTGGGAACGAAGATCGGCGACTTCGTGGTCGCCTACGCGCTGCCGTAGCGCTCGGCGGAAGCGCCTACCGCTTTTCGACCGGGACGTACGGCTGCGGGTACTCCGGGCCGATGTACTCCGCGCGCGGCCGGATCAGCCGGTTGTGCTCGTACTGCTCCAGAACGTGCGCGGCCCAGCCGGCGATGCGGGAGACCGCGAAGATCGGCGTGAAGAGGTCAGGCGGGATCCCGAGCATGTAGTAGACGGACGCCGAGTAGAAGTCCACGTTCGAGTTGAGCTTCTTCTCCTCGTTCATGATCTTCTCGATCCGTTGCGACATGTCGTACCAGCGAGTGTCCCCGGAAGACTCCGCCAGCGCCTTCGACATGGCGCGCAGGTGCGTGGCCCGCGGGTCCTCGGTGTGGTACACGCGGTGCCCGAAGCCCATGATCTTGTCTTTGCGCGCCAGCCTTTCGTGCAGGGCGTCGTCCACGCGCTCGAGCGATCCCATCTCGATCAGCATCCGGATCACGGCCTCGTTCGCGCCGCCATGCAGGGGGCCCTTCAGCGTCGCGACCGCGGACGTGATCGCGGAGTGCATGTCGGCGAGCGTCGCCGCGGTCACCCGCGCCGCGAACGTGGAGGCGTTCAGCTCGTGGTCTGCGTGAAGGACGAGCGCCATGTCGAAGGCCCGCGCCGCTTCCGCGGTCGGCTTCGTCCCGTTCAGCATCCTCAGGAAGTCCAGGGCGTGGGGGAGAGAAGGGTCCGGCGTGACTACCGGCTTTCCCTCGCGGATCCGGTGATGGGCCGCGACGATGGTCGCGATCTGGCCGGCCAGCCGGACCGCCTTGCGCCGGTTTCCGGGAAGGCTCATGTCGCGAACGTCCGGATCGGTCTCGGCGAGAGCCGATACCATCGTGCGGACCGCGTCCATCGGAGTCAGGTGGGGAACGAGCGACGTGAGCAGCGTCAGCATCTCGGGGGGGAGCGTCCGCTCCGCGCCGAGAGAACGGGAGAGCGTTTCCAGCTCGTCGCGGCGGGGGAGGCGGCCCTCCCAGAGCAGGTAGCAGACCTCCTCGAAGGTCGAGTTCTCCGCGAGGTCGTGGATGTCGATGCCCCGGTAGGAGAGGATTCCCCGCTGCCCGTCGATGTAACAGATCGCGGAGTCCGCCGCGACGACGTCCTCCAGCCCCTCCTTGAAACCCTTCACCTCGACCATTCCGACTCCGCTCCTCCGACCCGAATTACGCCTCGATCGCCCGGGGGATTGCGGGGTCGAGTCCCGGGAACTGCTCCAGCCACGCCCGCCGCTCGACCCGCAGGTTATCGACGAGCTCGCGGTACTTTTCGGGCGTGTAGTACGTGTTCGGCGAGTACTTCGCGAGATCGAGGCCCGGCACGCTCTTCGGCGTCTCGTAGCCCCAGTCCGGATCCCGCTCCCACTCGATCCCCTCCTTGGCGATCTGCTTCATGATCTCGGTCGAGACCTGGATCGTGACCTTTTCGCCGGAAGATCCGTCCTTCGCTCCGATCGACCCGGTGTTCAGTATGTAGGCCTGCATGTCCGGGTTCTGCCGGAGGATCTCGAGGAGGCGGTTGCCCTCCTGCGCCTCCGGCCCGACGATGAAGGGGTTCGTTCCCACCTCCCGCTTCGCCTGGCCTGCCTTCGTCGGGTCGCCCGCGGACGTCTCGATCGACTCGCCCAGCATGAAGTA
>JBBQKV010000074.1:0-12916 GCA_038327245.1 Acidobacteriota bacterium | reverse complement strand
CCCCGCGCCGCGTCGGCGCCCTTTTCCGAGAGGTCGGCAATCGTCGAGCCCGCGCGGTTTGCCCGCTTCGCGAGGTCGTTCAGGACAGCCTGGAGTCCCGCGGTCTTCGTCGTCCGACGCCGCCGGCGCGGGGCGGCCTTGCGCGATCGGGTCGTCGCCGACCGTTTCGTGGCCGAGCCCGCCTTCTTGCGGGCTGTGGTCGTCTTCTTGGGGGTCGTGGTCGTCCCGGCCTTGCGGGCGCGGGTCGCGCGCGCGCGCGGCGGCGTCGACGAGCCGGCCGGGGAGGAAGAGGAGTCGCCCTGAGTGCCTTCGGATTCCGTCATGCTGACCTCCGTTGCCGATTGCATAGCAAAAACCAGTCCCGGGCCCCGGGTTTCACCGCTCTCCGGCCGCCGCGAAGACGGGCCAGATGTCCACGGGGATATCGGAGAGCCGGGCGATGACCGACTGGATTTCGGGAGTGGAGCGGCCGTACTTCTCCAGCAGAGCCTTCCCGCGAGCGTAGTCGCCGGTCGCCTCGATCATGAGCAGCTCGTTCGCCAGGGACCGGATGGCCTCGCGGAATTTCGCGGGGTCCGTCTGGAAACGGCCGTCGGCCGCCGGGACGATCCCGCCCTTCTCGCGGTACCAGTTCCACTGGATCGCGGTGCCCTGGCCATGCGCCTCGTCGATTCCGAACCGCATCGAGCGGAACATCAGTCCCGCGTACGTCGAGAAGAGCTGGGGCTCTCCGAATCCCGAGAGCCACTTGCCGTCCATCCCGAAAAGGATGTTCCACAGACCGGTGACGTCCGCCTTGCACTCCTCGATAGTCGAGTAGATCTCCTTGAGAAGGAGACGGGAGTCGACGCGCTTGCCGTCCTTCCCGCGGATGATGCCGGGGCCCAGGCCGTGCGACAGCTCGTGGAAGAGGGTGTGGTTGAAGTAGGCGTCGAAGGAGATGTTCGCGACCTCGCCCGGAGCGAGGGTTCTCTCGGCGATGGGCCGTCCGCTCTGCTTGAACTTCGCGTCCATCACGTTTTTCAGGAGAACCTTCTTCGAGCCCTTGGCCTCGCGGACCTTTTCGTCGTTCGGCAGGTTGAAGGCCGACGTCTGGACCCCGCGCCGCGCTTCTCCGGCGGTGTAGATCTCCTGCACGACCCGGATCGGCGACTCGAACTTCCGCTTCAGGTTCTTGTGCTCGTTCGGGATCGGCAGGTTCCTCTCCATGTCAGGGAGGTGCTTTGCGTAGACCGCCAGCTTGTCGCTTTCGCCCCGGTCGCGCACGGTCACGAACGACTCGAACGCCGCCTTGTAGTTGAACAGCGCGTCCTCGTAAACCTCGTACGGGCCGATCACGACCTCGATTTCGGAGTCGAGATCCATCCACGCGACGTCGGACGCGAAGTAGTCGTCGGAGAGAAACGCGTCCGCCCGCTTGCTCAGATAGTTCCGCAGGCTGGCGTTGCCCGTGAGAGCGGCGGCCTCGCGCAGCTTCTTCGCGGCCCCGTCGAGAGCCGGGCCGTAGGCCTTCGAATACGGGAGCGCGACGAGGTTCTGTCCCTGCCTTCGGATGATCGTGAAGAGACCCTGGAAGGCATCCTTCTCGGCGGGGTGCGCCTGAATCCAGCGATCGAACTCCTCTTTCGACATGTCCGCCGGATAGAAGCCCGCGCCCGGGGGTTTCCGGTTCTTGCCGATGAAAGGCTCGTTCTCCCGGAGGCGATCCCAGGGACCCTTGTGAACGTCGAAGAGAGCAAGCGCCCAGCGCGCGACGGGATCGCCCTGGCCCGCCGCGGAGAGGCGCTGATAGAGGTCCGGGTTCGACTGCGACACCTGCACGAGGAAGATGTCGTTCATGTATCGCGACGCCTCGATCAGCTTCTGTGCGACCTGGGTCTCTTTGGCGTCGAGCAGCGAGCGGTCGAAGTCGATCGGCGTCCGGGGAAGTTTCGCGAGCCGCTCCCGGATGTCGGGCGCGAAAACGAGCCCGGACGGCGCCGTCCCCGGCGCCCCGGAGGTCACGGGCCCCTTTTCGCGGGAGCAGCCGGTCGACAGGACCCCGGCTCCGAGCAGGAGGAGGGCGAGTCTCGATTTGCGCATCCCCGGGAATCTAGCATTTCTGCGGTGGCGTAGGTTTAGCATGCTTCGGACGAAGGCAATGATGACCGCTGAAACCGACACCGAGCGCTCTCTCGACCGGGCCGCGGCGATGGAACGCTTCCGTGCGGGCCGAACCCGAACCGCCCGGATTTTCGACCTGCTCACGCCGGACGCGTACCATGACCGGCCGATCGATCTCCGAAACCCGATCTTGTTCTACGAGGGGCATCTCCCCGCTTTCTCCGTGAACACTCTGCTCAGGAAGGGGCTCGGGGACCCCGGTATCGACCCGCGGTTCGAGGTCCTTTTCGAGCGCGGGATCGATCCGGAAGAGGTCGCGGCCGAGCCGGGATCTCCCGCGGTCTGGCCGGCGCGCGAATTGATCCAGGCCTACGGTCGACGCGCCGATCGGGCGATTCTGGAGGCGCTCCAGGCGAGGGACGTCACGCGCGGGGACCGGCCGGTCCTGGCGCGGGGGCAGGGTGTCCACACGATCCTGGAGCACGAGGAGATGCACCAGGAGACGCTTCTCTACATGTGGCACCGACTCCCCCTGGAGAAGAAGCGCGCGCCGGCCGGCATCCCGCGGCCGATACTCGGCGGTCAGGCGCCCGCCCGCGCGACCGTCCAGGTCCCCGCCGGAGCTGCCACGCTCGGCGCGAAAAAGACCGCGATTCCGTTCGGTTGGGACAACGAGTTCGGCGAACACGTCGTCGAGGTTCCGGCGTTCGAGGTCGACGTCTACGACGTCACCAACCGCGACTTCCTCGAGTTCGTGCGCGAGGGCGGCTACGACCGCGAAGAGCTCTGGTCGGAGGAGGGTTGGCGCTGGAGGGTCGAGAGCAACGCCCGGCACCCTCTCTCGTGGGAGCGGCGGGGAGACGACTGGACCTGGCGCGGCATGTTCGAGGCCGTTCCGCTTCCGCCGGCCTGGCCCGTGTTCGTCAGCCACGCGGAGGCCTCGGCCTACGCTCGGTGGCGCGAGTCGCGCCTCATGACCGAGCCCGAGTTCCATCGCGCCGCGTATGGAACACCGACGGGCGAGGAGCGCTCGTATCCCTGGGGCGAGGAGCTTCCGGACCGGTCGCGCGGAAACTTCGACTTCGCGCGGTGGGATCCGGTGCCCGTCGGATCCCACCCGTCCGGGGCGAGCGCCTGGGGAGCTCACGACCTGCTGGGCAACGGCTGGGAGTGGACGTCGACGGTGTTCGCGCCCTTCCCGGGTTTCGAGCCCATGGCGTCCTATGCCGTCTACTCCACCGACTTTTACGACGGCAAGCACTGGGTGATGAAGGGCGGCTCCTTCGCGACCGCGAAGCCTCTCCTGCGCCGCAGCCTCCGCAACTGGTTCCGGGGCAACTACCCGTATCCCTATGCGACGTTCCGCACCGTGAGGGACTGAGGTTCCGAGCGCCCCCCTGAATACGCTCGTCGCGACTCCGCCTCCCGAGCTCATCCGCGACTTCGCGCGCGAAGTGGCGCGGGACCTCGCGCTGACGCCGAAGCAGATCCAGTCGAAGTATCTCTACGACGCGCTCGGGTCCTCGCTCTTCGAGTCGATCTGCCGGCTGCCGTGGTACCGGATCACGCGGGCCGAGTCCCGTCTCTTGACCCGATCCGCGAACGAGATGGTGGCTCCGCTCGGAGACCCGGTGACTCTCCTCGAGCTCGGGTCCGGGAGCGGCGAAAAGATCGCCCTCCTCGCGGAAGCCCTGCGGACCCGGCGCCGTCGGGTTGCGATTCACCTCGTCGACATCTCGCCGACCGCCCTGGAGCTCTCCGAACGCACCCTTGGCGCTCTCGAGCACGTCTCGGTCGTCGGGCACAGGGCGACGTACGAGGAGGGCCTGCGCCGCGCGGCGCGGGATCGGCCGCCGAGCGGCGGAATGCTGGTCCTCTTCCTCGGTTCGAACATCGGCAACTTCGACACACCGGCGGCGCGCGAATTCCTGGCCGAGATCCGCGGGGCGCTCCGCCCCGGGGATGCTCTCCTTCTCGGGACGGACTTGACCAAGCCCGTGAACGAGCTGCTCCTCGCGTACGACGACCCCCTCGGGGTGACCGCGGCGTTCAACAAGAACGTCCTCGTCCGGATGAACCGCGAGCTGGGCGCGGACTTCGACCTGGCCGCCTTCGAGCACCGCGCGATCTGGAATCCGGTCGACCGCCGGGTGGAGATGCACTTGAGCTCGGTCCGTCCGCAGACCGTGACGATCCCCCGGCCGGACATCGAGGTGAAATTCGAGGACGGCGAGTCCATCTGGACCGAGAGCTCCTACAAGTACGAGCCGCAGGAGGTCGTGGAGTTCGTTTCGGAGGCGGGCTTCGCCGCGCACTCGCAGTGGATGGACCTGGAGGCGCGCTTCGCCCTGACGCTCTTCGTCGTGGAGTGAGAATGAGATCCCGGCTCGCCGCTTTCCTTCTTCTTCCCGTTCTCTTTCCGACCGTGGCCTCGCCGCCGCTCCCCGCCCAGGAGCGCATCGACTACGACATGGTCACCCGCATCCGGCAGGAGGGCTTCCGCAACTCTCACGTGATGGAGACGGCGAGCGCCCTGACCGACGGAATCGGCGCGCGCCTGACCGGTTCTTCCAACATGAGGAAGGCGAACGACTGGACGCGCGACCGGCTGGGGAAGTGGGGGCTCACGAACTCCCACCTCGAGAGCTGGGGTCCGATCGTCCGCGGCTGGAGCTACGAGTCGGTCTCCGTCCGGATGACCTCGCCCGACCTGGCGCAGCTCCTCGCTCTGCCGAAGGCGTGGAGCCCCGGAACGAACGGGCCGGTCCGGGGCCGGGTCGTCCTCGCGAAAATGACGGAGAAGGAGGACCTCGAAAAGCAGCGCGGCAAGCTGAAGGGGTTGATCGTGCTGACCGACGACCTGCGCGAGGTCAAGCCGCAGGACAAGCCGGCGCTCGAGCGCTACGACGACAAGTCGCTCGAGCAGCTCTGGGAGTACCCGCCTCCGCCTCTCCACACGCCGTTTTCGCCGGAGGAGTACCGGCGCCGCCGGGAGTTCCGCCGTGCCCTCAACACCTTCCTGGAGGAGGAGAGACCGCTCGCGGTGATCGATCCGGGGGCGCTCGACGGCGGGACTTTCCGCGTCCAGCAGGGGGGCTCGTACAAGAAAGGAGAACCGATCGGCGTGCCCGCGCTCGTCATGGCGATCGAGCACTACGGGCGAATTGCGCGGCTGCTGGAGCAGAAAAGGGACGTGGAGCTGGAGATCGACGTGAAGACCAGTTTTCACGACGACGACCCGATGTCGTACAACACGGTCGCCGAGATCCCGGGGACCGACCGGAACGGCGAGCTCGTGATGCTGGGCGGCCACCTCGACTCCTGGCACACGGGCACCGGCGCGACCGACAACGCCGCGGGGTGCGCGGTGGCAATGGAGGCGGTGCGGATCCTGGAGACCGTCGGCGCCCGGCCGCGGCGAACGATCCGGATCGCGCTGTGGAGTGGGGAAGAGCAGGGGCTGTACGGCTCGGAAGCGTACGTGATGGAACACTTCGCCACGCGACCGATTCCCACCGACCCGACGGAGAGGGAGAACTTCTCGCTGCGCCGCTCGACCGCCCCGCTGACGCGCAAGCCCGACTACGCGAAGCTCTCGGCGTACTTCAACGTCGATAACGGCACCGGGAAGATTCGCGGGATCTACGCCCAGGAAAACGCGGCGGTCGTCCCGATCTTCGAGAAGTGGCTGGAGCCGCTGAAGGACCTGGGCGCAACGACGGTCACGATGCGGAACACCCGCGGCACGGACCACGAGTCCTTCGACGCCGTCGGGTTGCCCGGTTTTCAGTTCATCCAGGACGAAGTCGAGTACGAGACCCGGACCCACCACACCAACCAGGACGTGTACGAGCGGCTCCAGCGCGACGACCTGATGCAGGCGTCGGTGGTCCTTGCGACCTTCCTCTGGCAGGCTGCCATGCGGGAGGACAGGCTTCCGCGCAAACCGTTGCCGAAATAGCAGCCGCCGACGCCCTCGTCCCCCGGAAAGGGGGAGTTTTCGCGGGCGGCGAGAGGTTGGCTCCAGAAAAGGAAACTGACCGATGAACAAAGCTTTCGCTCTCCTGCTCGTACCGACCCTCGCATATGCGGCCACGCCGGCCGCGGTGTCCCCGATTTCTCCGGCGGAGAAGGCGGCGGCGCAGGCGATCACCGAGAACGTGATCCGTGGCCACGTCCGTTTCCTCGCCTCCGATCTCCTGGAGGGCCGCGCGCCCGCTTCGCGCGGAGACGTGCTCGCCCGAGAGTACGTTCAGGCGCAGATGGAGGGACTCGGCCTCGAGCCAGGAGCGCCCGGCGGAGGCTGGATCCAGAAGGTCCCGCTCGTCGGAATCGTGGGCAACGTGCCGCAGAAGACGACGCTCGCCAGGGGAGGCCAGAAGGTCGACCTCACCCGGATCGACGACTACGTGGCGTTCTCGGGGACGCAGAAGCCGCAGTCGAACATCCCCGGCGCCGAGGTGGTCTTCGTGGGCTACGGAATCGTCGCCCCCGAGTTCCAGTGGGACGACTACAAGGACGTGGACGTCAAGGGGAAGGTCCTCCTGATGATGAACAACGATCCGGAGGACGACCCGAAGCTCTTCGCCGGGAAAACCCGGCTCTGGTACGGCCGCTGGGACTACAAGTACATGATCGCGGCGCAGAAGGGGGCGGTCGGGGCCTTCCTCATCCACACCCAGCCGTCCGCCGGATACCCGTGGCAGGTCGTCACGAGCTCCTGGTCCCGCGAGCGGTTCGAGCTGCCCTACGAGGGGGAGCCGCGCGTCGAGATCAAGGGGTGGTTCACGGAGGACGCCTCGAAGAAGATCGCGGCCCTGGGCGGTCAGGACCTCGACCGGCTGCGCGCGGCGGCATTGAAGAGGGACTTCCGCCCCGTCTCGCTGGGCGTCACCTTTTCGATGGCGATCGACAACAAGGTTCAGACCAAGGAGAGCGCGAACGTCATCGGCCGGTTTCCGGGCAGCGACTCACGTCTCGCTCGCGAAGCCGTGGTCTACACGGCGCACCACGACCACCTCGGCATGAAAACCGATCCGAAGCCGGGCGAGGACGCGATCTACAACGGTGCCCTCGACAACGCGTCGGGAGTCTCGGCGATCCTCGCGATCGCGAAGGCGTTCTCGGAGCTCCCGAAGCATCCCCGGCGCACCGTGTACTTCGCTTCGGTGACCGCCGAGGAGCAGGGTCTGCTGGGTTCGGAGTACCTCGCCAAGCATCCGCCGGTCGAACCGGGACGGATCGCCGCCAACATCAACATCGACGGAGTGTCCATCTTCGGACGCACCCGGGACCTCACGATGGTGGGTTTCGGCAAGTCCTCGCTCGACCCGATCATCGTCTCGCTCGCGAAGACGCAGGGGCGCGTCGTCAAGCCCGACCAGTTCCCGGATCGGGGCCACTTCTATCGGTCCGACCAGTTCAACATGGCCAAGGTCGGAGTTCCCGCGGCCTACTTCGACAGCGGAACCGACATGATCGGAAAGCCCGCCGGCTGGGGAAAAGAGAGGATCGAGCAGTGGGAGGAGAAGGATTACCACCAGCCTTCCGACGAGCTGCGCGACGACTGGGACCTGGCGGGCGCGGTCGAAGACGTCCGGCTCGACTTCTGGCTGGGGGTCAAGGTGGCCAACGCCGACCGGATGCCGGAGTGGAATCGGGGGGACGAGTTCGAGGCGGCGCGGCAGAAGGCGCTGGCCGCGGTCGGAGCGGGGCAGCCGTGAGGCGGCTTCTCCTTGCGCTGGGAGTGTCGGTCCTCTCCGCCGCCGCCGCGCATGCACAAAGCGCGGCTGGCCTTCACTTCGGCGTGGCCGGAGGGATCACAGTTCCGGAAGGAGATGACAGCGACTTTCTGAAGAACGGTTGGAACGGCGAGGCTCTCGCCACCTGGAATCCACCCGTCTTCCCGCTTGGTCTCCGGGTTGACGCGATGTACGCCCGTCTCAACAACGACACGGAGCGAACCGGAGAACGCGGTGGAGTGAACGTCGTCGGAGGAACCGCGAACCTCGTCCTCGGTTTTCGACTCGTCCTCGTGAAGCCTTATCTTCTCGGCGGTGTCGGTTACTACAACGTCGACTCTTCTCGACGCTCTGCTCACGGATCCGTTTCAGATACTCAGAGGGAGACCGGCTGGAACGCGGGGGCGGGGGTCTCGATCAGCCTGCGCAACATCGATCTGATCGTCGAGGCGCGGTACCACAGCATCGGCACTTCGGGTCATCGTTTCAACTTCGTGCCGGTGTCTATCGGGCTGGTGTTCTAGCCGGGCTGTCATCCCGAGCCGAGCGAGGGACTGGTGTTGGTCACGACGCCAGATTAGCGACGGCTCGACGCCGGCGCTTGTCGCGCGCTGCGGACGTTTGCAAGCTCGCGTCCGCGGGGGCGCTCGGTGCCCTCGTCGCGTCGCTCCTCGAATGACAATGGTCTTCTAGGTCATCGGTTTCAAGCTCGCGCACGAGGGGTGGCCCCGGTACGGGCGGGGAGTCGTGCCGGGCGCGGGCGGCGGCTCGAGGTCGCTGCCCTTGATCGTGCGGGACCACCGCTCTTTCCCCTCGCGGTCGACGACCTTCAGCTCGAGCGTCCGCTCGTTGCACGTCCCCGAGAACTTGAGCACGCCGAAGCTGTGCATGTCGTTGACGAGCGTGCCCGGGACGCGCAGCGGATTGTTCTCCTCGTCCTTCGGCATCGGGTTGGTTAGGCCGGCGGTCAAAGGCGACGACGTGAAATCGTAGAGAGGGTAGAGACCCTCTGGAGCCACGCGAAGGAGCTCGCTCTCGTGGCGATCGCCGGAGAGGAAGACGACGCCCCGAATACGGTTCTGCGCGATCCAGTCGAGGAGCTCCTTCTGCTCGCGCGTGTAGTGGGCGAAGCACTCGTCGCGCGTGTTCTTGTTCAACACCTGGCTTCCGTTCACGACGATCTTGAACGGCGCGCGGCTGTACGAGAGCGAGTGCTCGAGCCACCGCAGCTGCTCGCTTCCGAGCATCGCCTTGTCGGGGGTATCGGTGGCGTGCTCGGGCGTGCGGTACATGCGGTCGTCGAGCAGGAAGAAGTCCACGTCTCCCCAGGAGAACCACCCGAAGACGCCTTCGACGCCGTGCGCGCCATAGGTGGGGTTTGCCCAGTAGGACTTGAAAATGTCGAAGCTCTCTCGCGAGTAGCGGTTGATCCACGTCGCATCGTTCGGCCCGAAGTCGTGGTCGTCCCAGATCGCGTAATGATGCGCGGTCGAGAGCAGCGGCTGAAGCGCGGGCTCCTCGCGTCCGAGTGCCCAGCGCCGCTTCATCGCGGCGACGCTGCCGAAGTCCGGCTCGCGGTAATAGATGTTGTCGCCCAGCCAGAGCATGACGTTCGGTTTCATCGCAGCGATGGTTCGGAAGATCTTCGGATCGGAACCGTAGGCCATTCCCGGCCGATCCATCTTCGGCTCGTTCGCGTAGTAGCAGGAGCCGAACGCCACCGTGAAGTCCGGCGGGTTGCTCCGCCATTGCCAGAACGCCTGCGTGTCGAAAGTCCCGGACGCGCCGCCGGCCGGAAACGCCGCGGGACGGCCGGCGACCAGGATCTCGTACCCATAGCGCGTTCCGGGATCGAGGCCCGGGATCACGAAGAGCGCGGTGCGATCGGTCTTCTCGCCGGCGGGGAGAGCCGCCGTCGTGCGACTCTCCGCGCGTTTCCCCTCCGGCCAGTAACGCACTCGCACCTCGGCGTCCGCGGTGGTCTGGACCCACACCGACGCCTCGGTCAAATCCGAGTAGCCGAGCATCGGCCCCGACCGGATGGCAGCCTTCGCGGCGCTCGGCGCCGGGGTGGGCGCCGCGAGGACGACGGCGGAGAGGAGCAGGGGCAGGAAGAAGAGTTTCCGCATGCGCTGGAATCCTAACCGGATTAGGATTCCGGACGCGTGGGATCTCGTCGATCGTTTCTCCGGGTCGCCGCGCTCGGCGCGGCGGGCGCCGCCGTCGGGGCGGAGAGCGCGTTCGCGAAAAAGAAGCCCAAGGCCCCGGAGGCGCCGGCGGCCGCGACGCTCCCGGTCGTCAAACCGCGCGCGTTGAAGCCGGGTGACACGGTCGGCCTGATAGCGCCGGCCTCCTACACGTTCGACCTCTGGTCGCTGGACGATGCCGCCGCGCGCGTTGAAGCCCTGGGCCTGAAGCCGAAGTTCGGGAAGTACGTCCGCGGCCGGAGGGGGTTCCTCTCCGGCACGGACGACGAGCGGCTCGAGGACCTGCACTCCATGTTCGCGGACGAGAGCGTCTCCGCGGTCTTCGCGCTCCAGGGGGGATACGGGACGCCGCGGCTGCTCGACCGGCTCGACTACGATCTCATCCGGCGCAACCCGAAGATCCTTCTCGGCTACTCCGACATCACGGGCCTGCACCTGGCGATCGGCCGCAAGTCCGGCCTCGTCACTTTCCACGGACCGAACATGGTCGGCTCACTTCCCCCGCGGACGCTGGAGCTCCTGAAGAAGGCGCTCTTCGTCGCGCAGCCGATCGGCGAGCTGACGAACCCCGAGGAGGCAGACCCGCTGAACGTGGAGTTCCCGCTGCGCACCGTGACGCCCGGCGTCGCGCGCGGCCGGATCGTCGGCGGCAACCTGACCCTCGTCACCGCGACGATGGGAACTCCCTACGAGATCCAGACGAAGGACCGGATCGTCTTCCTGGAGGACACCGGGGAGGCGCCGTACCGGATCGACCGGATGCTCGTCCAGCTGCGGCTCGCCGGCAAGCTCCAGGAGGCCGCCGGGATCGTCTTCGGAACGTGCACCGACTGCGGGCCTGGAAAGTCGAGCTTCGAGCTGTCGCTGTCGCTCTCGGAAGTTCTGATGGAGCAGTTGGGGACGCTCTCGAAACCCGTTCTCGCGGGCCTCGTCTTCGGGCACACGAAGGAGAAGGCGGTCATTCCGCTGGGCGTGGAAGCGGAGATCGACGCGGCCGCGCGCCGTGTGACGGTTCTCGAGGCCGCGACGCTCCCCGCGTGAAGAAAAGGGCGGGGTTGCCCCCGCCCTTCGTGTCCCGTGTCCCGTGTCCCGTCTTTAGAAGTCGACCCGGGCCGCGAACTGGAGAGTCCGCGGAAGCGTGTAAACCCCGTTGGCGATCCCGAACGTGGAGGACGGCGTCTGTGCGGTGCCCCACGTGAAGTTCGTGACGAACGAGTTGCTGTAGTTGGCGCAGTTGAAGCATTCCGCGATGACGGTCAGACCGGCCGGGCCGACCGTGAAGGTCTTGGCGAGCCGGAAATCGAGCTGCCTGAAGCTCGGCTGCCGGAACTGGTTGCGGCGAAAGTGGACGCCGTTGATCGTGGGACGGTCGTTGAAGAACCCGTCGCGATTCTCGTCGCCTCCCGTTACGGCCGTATAGGGCGAGCCGGTCAGATAGCGGTACGTTCCCGACAGCCCGATGCCCCACCACGGGGTGTTCCAGCTTGCATTCGCCGCGAACTTCCACCGCTGGTCGCGGTTCGACCAGCTGTAGCTGCCGTCGATGTTGTGGAGGTCCTCCGCCTGGGCGCCGGCGAAGTTGCGCTCGTTGGAGTCGTTGTCCCTGTCCTCGGAATAGGTCCCCGACAGGAAGAACTGCAGGTCCCGGCTGAAACGGTGCTGGAAGTTCATCGAAAGGGCCCAGTACTTGGAGCGTGCGTCGGTCGTATACGTCGAGATGCGGCCGTAGAACGGGTCCGGACGCGTCGTCGAGTAGCGCGGCTGGTCGTTGACCGCAGAGACGGAGCCGTCGTAAACGAGGTTCGGATCGTTCAGGCGCTCCAGGTTCTTCGCCTCGGCGTAGGTCGCCTCGACGCCGGCAACCGTGTTCGCGAACACCTCGCGGTCGACGCCCAGCGTGATGCGGTTCGTCACGGGGTCCTTGTAGTTCGGCGTGGTCGTGAAGACGCCGAGCCGGCTGGGAGTTGGAATCGACTGGAACGGGATCACCGCGACGGCGTTCGGGTCGAAATTGGGCCCCCATCCGGGTGAGAGCGGATCCGTGGGAGCCGTGGGATTCGCGGTCGTCCCGCCGGCATTGATCGTGTACTGGGTCCCGGTCAGTCCGTTCGCTGTGAGGAGCTGCGCGAAGAGGATCCCGGGCGTCCGGGCCCAGAACCGGCCGAGCGACAGGCGGATGGCGGTCTTGGAGTCCGGCGCATAGGTGAATCCGGCACGTGGCGACCACTTGTCGTTCTGGTCGGGGATCCTCCCGTCGAGCGCGAACGAGCCGTCCGCATTGACGTGCTCCGAGTTCAGGATGGGATTGTCCGGATTGTTCAGGCGCTCGTACCGGACTCCCGCCGTAACGGTCAGCTTCGGAGTGACGAACCACTGATCCTGGACGAAGAACGCGAGCTCCTTCTGCGCGAAGGCCGCGGTGCCCGCCTCGTCCGCGGAGCGCCCGTTCAGGCCGCCGAACTGGAAGTACTGCGTCCATTTTCCGGCCAGCAGGTTCGCGAGGTTGTTCCCGGCGAACACGTACACGCCGCGCCAGTTGCCCTTGAAGACCTGGCTGATGGACGTCTTGTTGTACTCGGCGCCGCCTTTGACGACGTGGTTCTGGAAGAGGAAGGTGGCGGTGTCCCCGACGGAGGAGCGTTTCGCCGTGGAAAAGATGGGCAGGAAGCTCGTGCTTCCGAGGCTGAAGCTGCCGTACCGGATTTCGGGCTGGTCGACGCCCGCGGGAGACCGGGGCGTGTCTTCGAGAACGTACTGACCGTTCAGGTCGTTCAAGAAGCTCGAGCCCCACTGGCTGCTCCACGAACCGACATAGGCGTGCGACTGCAGGCCTTCGATGCCGTTGTGATTGCTGGTCTGGTTCTG
>JBBQKV010000073.1:0-12920 GCA_038327245.1 Acidobacteriota bacterium | reverse complement strand
CCGAGCACCGCAGTCACGACGCGATCCCGCTCCCTCTGCGAGAGGTGAAAGTCGGGCATCCGGGCCTTCTCCTCCCAGCCCCGCGCGCGGTCTCGGTCGAACACGCGCGGCGCGTGCACCTTCATGTCGAACCAGTCCTGGCGCGTGTGCGGGAGGTGGATGAAGCCGAAGTCGAGAAGGTGGACCGCCTTCGAGCCCTCCTCGGTGAGCTCCGTGCCGATCGGCTTCGCGTTCTCGAATCCCGGGATGTTGTGGCAGGCGAAGCAGCCGTAGTGCGCGATGAGCTTCTCCCCCGCGTACACCTGCTTCGTGTGCAGGTCCATCTTCGCCAGGGCCGCCTTCGCATCGATCAGGGTCTTGTCCGCCATTTCGAAGTACACGGCGATCCGGTCGAGCGTCGCCGCGTCGCTTCCCGGCAGCGCCGTCTGCTCGAAGGCCGGCGGCGCCTTCAGCGTCGAGAGGTATTCCGCGATGTCGAGGGCCTCCTGCGGAGTCAGGCGCAGGTTCGGCATCTTCGTGTCGGGATTCCACGACTTCGGATCCAGGATCCAGCGGTAGATCCAGTCGCGGCTGGCTTTCGAGCCGATGCCGGAGAGGTTGGGGCCGAACTGCCGGTACGTTCCGGGGAGATCCCGCCGGGCGTTCGGATCGACCAGGTGGCAGCCCATGCAGCCGCGCTCCGTAATCAGGGCCTGGCCGCGCGCCGGATCGCCGCGGCCCGCGACCGGCGCGACCTGCGCGGGATGAGACTTGTCGAAGAGGTACGTCACGATCGCGTTGACCATGACGTCGTTCTCGACCCGCCCCGCTTCGTTCGTGTGCTTCTGGGCGGCGGTGGGCGCCCGCGGACCCGACACGTTCACGAAGTTCTCCAGGTAGAAGAACTGCGGCATCCTCGTCGACGGCCGGAACGCGTCCGGCTTCATCACCCAGCGCGTGGCCCACTCGCGGGTCACCTTGGAAGCAATCTTCTCCAGCGACGGACCGACCTTCGGAATTCCCTGCCGGTCCAGTCCCTCGATGCGGTGGCAACCCCAGCAGCCGAGGTCCTCGATCGTCTTCATGCCCGCGTCGAGGGTCGGGGCATCCCGGAAGTTCGTTTCCTCCGAGTGGCACCGGTAGCAGCCGGCCTCCGTGTACTTCATGGGCAGGATGGGCGTGTCGTTGAACCGGTCGAACTTCCAGCCCAGCGCGCGCGTCCACCGCGCCTCCTCGTGCGGGTTCTGGGGCGAGTGGCCCGCGGACCAGAAGGATGTCGAGCGGTCGCGCCCGCCGTGGCAGGGACTGCAGCCGAAAAGGTTGTACGGATGCGGTGACTCGGTGCCGACCATCAGGTCCTGGCGGGGGTGGCTGCGGAAGACCGCGTTCAGCTTCGCGTCGTCGAACCCCTTGCGGTCCGCGCCGATGTGGCACGTCTGGCACCGGTCGATCCGGGGGATCTTCATGAAGTTGACGTTGATGAAGTGGTCGGGGAGCTGGACCTGCTGCACGCGGAGCGAGGGATTGACCATGTCGAGGATGGGCGAGTTGCGGAGCTTGAAGACCGTGTCCTCGCGGAGGCCCGCGAGCCGCTTCAGGGAGCTCCGGTAGTCCGCGGTGAGTTTCTCGAACGACGTCTGGACGTCGTCGCGCCGGGCGACGAGACGCTCCCTCGCCGCCTTCGCCTCCGTCTCCGCCTTCTGGAGTTGCGCGAGATGAAGCCGCCGCGTCTCCAGCTCCTTGTCGAGCGCGTCCAGCCCCCTCTTCTCCTTCGCCGCCGACTTCGGCGCGGTCGCGAGCGCGTTCTCGTACCGGTATCGCTGCGCGTCGAGCGAGGCCTTCGTGAACTTGAACTGCTGGTCCGCCAGGTAGATTCGGGGGGCGAGGTCCTTCAGCTTCCGGTCCAGCCGCGCCAGCTCGCGGCGGTGCGCGGCCAGCTCCCTGTTCGCCAGCGTGAGCTCGTGGCGCAGCTTCGTGCGTTCTTCGCCGAGGGCCGTCCGGCGGGCGGTGAGCGCGGCCTCGCGCGCTTTCCGCGCGTCGATCCGCGTGAACGCGCGCTGGATCCTCTTCCAGCCGCGAGAGTAGTCCTCCACAACCATACCGATGAAAACTATAGTGAGGATGATCCCGGTCGCCGCGAAGACGCGGTTCAGCTTCGGGATGTTGTAGTGATGATCGATCGGCTCGGCGGGGGCTCTTCGCGGCATCTATCGTGTCCCGCGTCCCGTGTCCCGTGTCCCGGACTCGTTCATATGTTGAAGCTGAACTCCGGGATATTGACGATGTACTTCAGGTTGAAGATCCACCGCAGGTACATCTTGATCGGCAGCGCCAGCATGATGAGCGCGAGGTTGACGCCGATCAGAAACCGGACGGTCCCCATCTTTTCGTAGAACTTGCGCAGTACGGTCTTCGCCAGGAGCGGCGGCAGCAGCCCCATGTAGAGCGCGACGAGGCCGAGGCCGAAGATCTCGCGGAAGAGCCAGACTCGGGGCATCCCGGTCTTGAAGATCTTGATCCAGATGATCTCGGACAGGTTGATGTTGTTCAGCGGCACGAGCTTGTTGATGTCCCAGAATTCGTAAGGCCCGAAGAAGTTCCAGTTTGGACCTCGCAGGAACGTCCCGAGCACGATCAGGACGCACCAGAGGACGAGGAACCCCACGAGGAAGATCGTGATCTCGTAGCGCCGCTCCTTGAACGTGAAGTAGCCGTTCCCCTTGGGGTTCGTGTCGATGTACGGGATCGCCATGAGGCCGACGATGATGAGCGACGGCAGCACCACGCCTGCCATCCAGGGGTCGTAGTAGACCAGGATCTCCTGGAGGCCCAGGAAGTACCACGGCGCCTTCGACGGGTTCGGCGAGTCGCCCGGGTTCGCGGGCTCTTCGAGCGGCGCCTTCAGGAAGATCGACCAGACGATCATCACGGCCATCACCACGACGAGGCAGATGAGCTCGACGTAGACGAGGTCCGGCCACGAGAAGACCTTCTGCGCGGAGTCCTCCCCCTCGATCGTGGGCAGTCCCTGCGCGATCCGGCGGTCGTTCTCGTAGGCGTTGTGCATCGCCCACCAGAAGAAGAAGCCGACGAGGAAGATCATCCCGACGATCGGAACGTTGTCCGGCAGGGTCGCGACCTTCTTGAAGTTCGGGTCGAGGTAGGACAGGAACAGGAAGACGACCGCGCTGATCCCGAGGAAGAGCCCGCCTCTCTTCGTCCAGATCGGCCGCCAGTTGATGGCGAGAACGAGGAGGACGAGCGCCACCGTGACGAGGTACTGCGGCGCCGAGAGGAAGTTGACGACGCTTCGGAGCGCGTTGATGACGGGCATGGAGGGTAGCTACTTACACCGGGCCCGAGATTCCGCCGTCCTTGCGGACCCGCCAGAAGTGGACCGCCATCAGGAACGCGGCGACGAGGGGAATGCCGACGCAGTGGAGGACGTAGAAGCGCAGCAGCGCCCCGGCCCCGACGAAGCGGCCGCCGAGCAGCGCGAACCTCGCGTCGCTCGAGGACGTGACGAGCTGGATGTCGCCGATCTTGAGCAGCCCCGCGGCCGGCCCCTCGATGCCGATGAAGGGCGTCGCCGCGGCCATGTTGGAGCCGACCGTGATTGCCCAGATCGCGAGCTGGTCCCAGGGCAGGAGGTATCCCGTGAACGAGAGGAGAAGCGTCAGCACGAGCAGGATGACGCCGATCACCCAGTTGAACTCCCGCGGCGGCTTGTACGAGCCGGTCATGAACACGCGGAACATGTGGATCCAGACGGTGATGACCATCGCGTGCGCGCCCCACCGGTGGACCTCTCGCATGATTCCAAACGGGACCTGCTCCCGGAGGTCGAGGATGTCCACGAAGGCGTACTCGACGGTGGGACGGTAATAGAACATGAGCAGAAGGCCCGTGAACGTCAGGACGAGGAAAAGGAAGAACGTCACTCCGCCCGCGCACCAGGTGTACCGCATCTTGACGCCGGACTTTCGGGTCTTGACCGGGTGGAGGTGGAGAACGACGTTGCCGAGCATCGCGAGAACGCGCTTGCGGTTCGTGTTGGGGACGCCGACCCGGAAGATGGACTTCCAGAACTGGCTCTCCACCACGGACTGCTGAAATCGGTTCCAGCGACGACCCAAGATCAACCTCCTCGAACGACGGGATTCCGAAACGCCGAGCCCCGGGGTCTAGGTCATCTTCACGAAGGCCTTCGGGTCGCTCCACTGACCCCGCTCGTAGAGGTACCGGACGGCGGTGTCGACGACGAGCTGACCGTCGTCCGGGGAAAGGGCGATCTCCGCGCGTTCCAGCGGGCGCGGGGTCGGTCCCTCGAAGTTCACACCGGACATGTAGTAACCGGAGCCGTGACACGGGCACTTGAACTTGTTCTGCGCCTGCAGCCAGTTGGGCGTGCACCCCAGGTGCGTGCACCGGGCCACGAGCGCGTAGATCGACTCGGTGTTCCGAACGATCCACACGCGGTACTTCGCCTTCCAGCGCTCGTCGACTCCGAACGCGTAGGTCCCGGGGTCCCCCCCCTTGAACCGCGTCGGCGGCTCGAAGAGGACGTTGGGGAAGAGAAACCGCATCGACGCGGTCAGACCGGCGCCCGTGGCCGCCGCGAACCCGACCCAGGCGATGGTCATCCACTTCAGGGTCGAGCGCCGGGTCACGCCGTCGGGCAGGAGTTCCGAAGACGTCGGCGGAGGCGGCGAGACGGCTCTCTTCTGGGGTGTCGACATGCCGCGGCTCAGACTACCAGAAGCGAAGAGTAACGCTCAAGATTGGCGGCTGCGCGCCCCCGTGTCGCTTCCACCGCGCGGCGCGCGGCGTCGCGCACGCGGAGATTCGGATCTTCGCGCGCGACCTTCTCGAGAAGCGGCAGACTCCCCTCGTCGCGCAGGAGCGCGAACGCCTTCAGCGCATTCACCATGGCCGCCTCCACCTGGTCGCTCGAGAGGCGCGCCTGTCTCGTGAGGGCCTCGCGATCGACCATCGAGCGCAGCACCGCGACCCCGGAGCCGTCGTGGAGAGAAGCGAGCGCGATCGCGGCGTTCCACCGCACGTCGGGGACGCGATCTTCGAGAAGAACCTTCAGGCGGGGCACCGCCCGACCGTCGCCGAGCTTCCCGAGAACGTACGCCGCCATCTTGCGCATCCCGGGATCTTCGTCGCGCGACGCTTCGAGGACGGCATCCGGGGCCCGCGGGTCCCCGAGCATTCCGAGCGCCCAGATCGAGTAGAGACGGGTTTCGGGGTCCGGGTCCTTCGTCGAGGCCAGCAGGGCGGGCACCGCGGAGCGGTCCCCCAGCTTTCCGAGCACCAGCACGAGATAGCGGCGCACCCGGACGTCCTCCGGCCGCGCCGGAGAGAGGGTGGAAAAGAGCCGCAGGCTCTCGACGGCGATGGCGTCGCGTTCCGGGCCCGGCTTCAGGGAGCCGATCCGGCGTGACAGCTCGAAGGCAGCCTGCCAGCGCCGGCCGGCGCTGCCGCCCCGCACTTCCGAGAGGTAGTCGCGCGGCGACCGCCGCTCGAAGGTCATGAGGCTGAAGAGGAGGAAGATCCCGACGGCCGTGCCGACGACGAACAGGGGCAGGAGAAAGAAGCGGACCACGAGTCGCCCCGCTCCGGGGGGGCGTCCGACCTCTTCTTCGTCGCCGGGCTCGTCCTCCCCCGGGCGGTCGTCGCTCACAGGATAGGGAGGTATCGCTTGGCCTGGGTGATCGGGTTGGGGACGAAGATCGCGTCCTTGTCGCAGACGGTCTCGCACAGGCGGCAGGAGACGCAGGGACCCGCTTCCACCTCGGCGATCTTGTGGAACGTCTCCTGGAGCGGGTCTTCGATCAGGTAAATGCAGTCGAAGGGACAGATGTCGATGCAGAACTCGCACCCCGTGCAGAGGTCGCGGTCCACGATCGCCTTCGGGATGTCCCGGGGCTTGACCTTCTCGACGAGCTCGCCCTTCTGGTCCTGGATGCACGAGACCGGGCAGTAGCGGGCGCAGACCGAGCAGTCGATGCACCGATCCGCGTGGATGACGTACTTCTCCGCCTTGTCCCCCGTGATCGTGTGGGTCGGACACTTGATCTCGCAGACCCCGCAGCCGATGCAGGTGTCGGTGATGAAATGCGGCATGGTTCGTCCGACCTAGAAAACGTCGAGGGAGACGGAGTTATTCTGCACCCGGGCCCGTGAAAAATACCACGAGCCGGCCGGAAATATCGGGCTCGGAGCACTCGGGCGGGGGAACTTTCCGGCTCGAGCCCCGTTACGGAGAGGTAGGAGAAACGCATGAAGGAGATCCGAGCCGTCATTGTGGGCCTCGTGGTCCTCGTGATCGTCGCCGCCGCGCTCGCTTTCTGGCGCCGTCCGGCGCCGGAGTTCGCGCGCGTCAAGGGATTCCGGGTCGACGTGCGGGATACCGAGAACGGCTCTACGCACCGGGTCAGCTTCTCGGTCCCGTCGAGCCTGGTGGCGCGCGCTCTGAAGATGACCCCGATCCGGCGCTTCGGCGCGGACTTCCACGGCAAATGGGACGAGGGCGAGGTGAGCCCGCGCGAGATCCTGGACGCCGCTGCCGCGAGCGCTCCCGGAAAACCGGGCGTGATCAAGAAGAACGACCACACGATCGAGGTAACGGCGGATGGGTTCGCCCTCGACATCGTGATCCGGGACGACTGGGGCAAGAACGTTCGCCTCCGCGTCCCGCGGGCGATCGTCGAAAGCTTTTCGGGGGACCGCGAGATCACGCCGAAGGAGATCCTCGAGAAGATCGACGAGCTGGGGCCCGGAGACGTGGTCAACGTGCACGACGGCGACAAGGAAGTCACGATCACCGCGGAGCCCAGGTAATTACCCTGCCATCCTGAGCGAAGCGAAGGATCTGGTCCCGCCCCTGTCATCCTGAGCGAAGCGAAGGATCTCTTGCGCTTAGGCCAGAGATTCCTCGTCGCTCCGCTCCTCGGAATGACAGGGACTCCCCGTTCCTCGGAATGACCGGCGGGAGCCGTTAGACTCGGCCCGTGCCCAACCGCCTCTCCCTCGAGAAGTCCCCCTACCTCCTCCAGCACGCCAATAACCCGGTTGACTGGCGACCGTGGGGACCGGAGGCGTTCGACGTCGCCAGGTCGGAGGACAAGCCGATCTTCCTCTCGGTCGGTTACTCGACGTGCCACTGGTGCCACGTCATGGAGCGCGAGTCGTTCGAGGACGAGAAGATCGCGGAGCAGCTCAATCGTGACTTCGTCCCGATCAAGGTGGACCGCGAGGAGCGCCCGGACGTCGACGACGTCTACATGACGGCGGTCCAGACGATGACGGGAGCCGGCGGCTGGCCGATGTCCCTCTTTCTGACGCCGGAGGGGAAGCCCTTCCACGGCGGGACTTACTATCCGCCGGACGACCGCTACGGCCGGCCCGGGTTTTCGAGCGTTCTCGCGGCCGTCGCGGACGCGTGGGAGTCTCGCCGGGACGAGCTCGAGGCCTCCGCGGGTCAGCTGCTCGCGCACCTGGACCGCGCCGCGCATGCCCCCACCGCCGGCCCTGCGGTCGGAGCCGCGCCGCTCGAAAAGGCGGCCCGATCGCTGGCCGCCGAGTTCGACCCGCGCGACGGCGGTTTCGGCGCGGCCCCGAAGTTCCCCCCCTCCATGCGACTGGAGTTCCTCCTGCGCTGGTGGCTCCGGACCGGAGAGGCCCGGGCCCGCGAGATGGTCGAGACCACCCTCGCGAAGATGGCGGCGGGCGGGATCTACGACCACGTGGGCGGCGGATTTCACCGGTATTCGACGGACGCCCGGTGGCTCGTCCCGCACTTCGAGAAAATGCTCTACGACAACGCGCTCCTCGCGAAGACGTACCTCCTCGCGCATCGCGCGTTGGGCAACGCCGACTTCGCGCGGGTCGCCCGCGAGACACTCGACTACCTGCTGGCCGAAATGACCCCGGTCAATCCCAATGCCGGCTCACCGCCGGCGGGCGGGTTCTTCGCGGCGCAGGATGCGGACGCCGGCGGCGAGGAGGGGACGTTCTCGGTGTGGGATCCCGCGTCCCTCGAGGCGGCGGTCGGTCCGGAGGCGGCCGCGATCGTCGCGGCCCGCTTCGGCGTCACTCCGGCCGGCAACTTCGAGGGGAGCGGGCAGACCGTTCTCTCGGTGGTCCGGAGCGTCCCGGAAATCGCGGCGGAGCTCTCCGTCCCGGAGGCGCGGGTCGTAGCCACGCTCGAAGAGGCGCGCCGGAAGATGTACGACGCCCGGCTCCGCCGGGTCCGGCCGATGACCGACGAGAAGCTGCTGACCGACTGGACGGCTCTTGCCATTTCCGCCTTCGCCCTCGCGGCGCGCCTCCTCGCCGAGCCGCGTTACGAGGAGGCCGCCCGACGGGCCGCCGACCGCATCCTCGAGAACTGCCGGCTCGATGGCGACCTCCTCCACCGCGAGAAGGACGGCGTCGCCGGGATCTCCGGCTTCGCGTCCGACTCCGCGTTCTTCATCGAGGCGCTGCTGGATCTCTACGAGGCGACGTTCGAGGCGCGGTACTTCCGGGAGGCCGTCGCGCTCCAGGCCGGGATGGACGCCCGATTCGCGGACCCGCGCGGGGGGTACTTCCTCTCCGCGAAATCGCACGGCGCGCTCATCGTGCGGCCGCGGGAGCTCTTCGACGGAGCCACGCCGTCCTCCAACTCGGTCGCCGCGATGAACCTCCTGAGGCTTGCGACGTTCACGGGAGAGCTGAAATATCGTCACGGCGCCGAGAGGATCTTCTCCGCGTTCGCGGGATACCTGGAGCGCGCGCCGGCCGCGTTTCCGCGACTCCTCGCCGCGCTCGACTACCGCGAGGCGCAACCGCGCGAGGTCGTCCTCGCCGGGGAGCCGGGGCGGAAGGACTTCGAGGCGCTTCGCGCCGCGGTCTTCGCGAGCCCGCAACCGAACCGGGTTCTCGTCCACGCCGCGGAGGGCGGGGCCCCCGCCGAGCTCGGCCCGCTCGTGGAATCCCGCGCGTCGGTCGACGGATCCGCCCGGGCTTTCGTCTGCCGGGAGCTCTCGTGTCTCGCGCCGACCTCCGATCCCGCGGAGCTCGCCCTCCTCCTGGATGGATGAGAGCGCGAGTCCCGGCTCCCCGAAAAAGCGCGGCCCGGGTCTCGCGGTGCTCCTGATCCTCGCGTACGGTGTCGCGTTTCTCGTGGCGCTGTGGCTCATGTACCGGAGCCGGTTCCGGTGACGGCGCGGACCGGCCTCGTCTACGACGAGAGGTTCCTCCTCCACCGCGCGCCGTACGACCACCCCGAGCATCCCGGCCGGCTTTCCGCGATCTGGAATCGACTGGAGGCTGAGGGCCTGCCCGCGCGCTGCCGCCGCGTCCCGGCCCGCGACGCGACGCGCGACGAGCTCCTTGCGGTCCACACGGCCGCTCACGTCGACCGCATCGAGGCCACCTCGCGGCGCGAGCACGCGCAGCTCGACCCCGACACGTACACGTCCCGGAATTCGGCGGAAGCCGCGCGGCTCGCGGCGGGCGGCCTCGTCGAGTTGACCGGCGAGGTCCTCTCCGGCGCCCTCTCGAACGGTTTCGCCCTGGTCCGTCCGCCGGGTCATCACGCCGAGGCGGATCGCGCGATGGGGTTCTGCCTCTTCAACAACGTGGCGGTCGCGGCGCAGTCGGCCCGGCGGGCCGGGATCGCGCGGGTGCTGATCGTCGACTGGGATCTCCACCACGGCAACGGCACGCAGCACACGTTCGAGGAAGAGCCGGACGTCCTCTACTTCTCGACGCACCAGTATCCGTTCTACCCGGGGACCGGCGCGGTCGACGAGTTCGGGCGGGGCGCGGCACGCGGGCGGACGGTCAACGTCGCGTGGGCCGCCGGAATGGGGGACGCGGAGTACCTGGCGGCTTTCGACCGCGTCCTGCTGCCGATCGCCCGCTCGTTCGATCCGCGGCTGGTCCTCGTTTCCTGCGGTTTCGACGCGGCCGCCGGAGACCTGCTCGGCGGGATGCGCCTCTCGGCCGACGGTTACGCGGCCCTGACGCAGCGACTCCTCTCGCTCGCGGGCGGAAAGGTCGTCCTGGCGCTCGAAGGGGGCTACAACCTCGACGCGATCGCGGCGGCGGCCGCGGCGGTCACGCGGGTCCTGCTGGGAGAGAAACAGGCGGACCTCGATCCGGGTCCGCCGAACTCCGTCGCGAACCGGGTCATCCGCGAGGTGCTGGACATTCACCGGCCGTTCTGGCCCGAGCTCTGAATCCGTGTTCACCGTTCGTTCACCGCCCGTCCGCAATACTGCGAAGGAAGGAGTACCAATATGCCAACTCGTCGGGCCATGGCAGCGCTCTCTCTCGGACTGCTCCTCTGTTCGTCTCTCGCCTTCGCTTCGCCCGCGAAGACGTACCAGGTCACGGGTCCGGTCCTCGAGGTGCGGAGCGACATGATCGCGGTCCAGAAGGGGACCGACCGCTGGGAGATCGCCCGGGATCCCTCGACCGCGGTCCGGGGAGGAGATCTCGAGGTCGGCCAGAAGGTGACCGTGGAATATCGGATGTCGGCGACGTCTGTCGAGGTCAAGCCGGGCGCCGCCGCGGCCAAGAAAAAGAAGTAGCCGTTTGTCGAACCGATCCCGCCGCGCGGGCACGGCGTTTACGCTTCTCTTTCTGCTGCTCCCGTCGTACGCGACGCTCGCGTACGTCGTTCTGCCAGCCGTCTGGCGCCGGCACGTTCCACCTCCTCCGCAGGAAGAGGTCCCGCGCCTGACCTACACGGCCGAAGGGATCCCCGCCGACCCGGTCAACGTCGCGCTGGTCGGGTCGGAGGAGGAGCTCCTCGCGGCCATGGGGGCCGCGGGCTGGACGCGGGCCGATCGCATCAGCCTCCGAAGCGGACTCCGCGACGTGAAAAGCGTGCTCTTCGACCGGCCGTACTCGTCGGCGCCCATGAGCACCCACTTCGTTGGACGGCGCCGGCCGCAGGACGTCGCGTTCGAGCGCGCCGTGGGCCGGAGTCCCCGCCGCCGTCATCACGTTCGCTTCTGGCGCTTCGACGGAAGGCCGGGTCGCGGCGAAACCGTCTGGCTCGGGGCCGCGAGCTTCGACCGGGGCATGGGTGTCTCGCACTTCACGGGGGAGGTGATGCACCACATCGATCCGAAGATCGACGCCGAGCGCGACCTTCTCGTACGCGACCTCCGGATCGCCGGGCGGGTCGGCAGCCTCACCTGGGTTTCGGACTTCTGCCCCGCGGCGCAGGGCCGGAACGGCGGCGGCGACCGCTACGAGACCGACCGCCGCCTGGCCGCCGCGAGGCTATCGGGGGATCAGGCGAAGAACCTTTATGGGAGCCTCACCCGGCGAGAAATAGCGCCCTTCCCGCCACAGCAGTAAGAAATCCCGGTACCCCGGGTCGAACACGTTGCCGGACTGGCCGGTGGTGTGGACGAGGAGGTCCCCGCCTTCGCGCGAGAGGTCGATGATCTGGCGGTAGCTCGGACCGTCGGTCATCCGGAACGAACCGTCCAGGCGGTAGGCGCCGACGTTGACGGTCGAGGCGTCGCCCCCCTGGCCCGTCTCCAGGCTGAAGAGGGAGCGCAGGCCACCGACCGCCTCGAACACGCCGTGCGGAAACCGCGCGCGATGGAGGTCTTCCCAGCGCCACTTCCGGGGGTCGGGGCCCAGCCGCTCTCTCAGGAAAGAAAGTGTTTCCCGAAGCGTGACGGTCCGAAAGGCGGCGCAGGTCTCCCGCGCCGGAGTCCGCACGTCGTCGCACCACGGCGAGTTCGCCTTTAGCGCGTTGATCAGGAAGCGAGACCGGATGCCGCCGGGCGGCGTCGCGCCCAGCTCGTCCCGCGACATGCGGGCGAGCCCGGCATACCAGGCGGCGTAGATCGCGGCCGCCCCGGATTCGGGAGCGAACTCGTGGTTCCAGGCGCGCAGGCGCGAGAGCGCGTCGCGCGACGCGGCGTCCGCCGGCGGCGTGTCCAGGAGCAGGGGCAGGAGGTCTCCAGCCTGGAGCGAGAACCGGTCGAGCTGGATCGACCGGACGTCCGAGACGGAGAGCTTCCCCTTCCCCAGGATCCGCTCCGTGATGCGGCGAGCGCGGTACGGGTCGGTCCAGTCGCGCGAGATCGAGTACGGATATCGCTCCGACGCCACGCGGTTGTTCGCCGCCACCACGAACCCGCGCGGCGGGTCGAACGTCCGCGGCAACGCCTCGAAGGGGACGTACCCCGCCCAGTCGTCTTCTCCGGAACCGGATACCGGCCGGAGACCGTCCGCGCGGGGACGGATCGGAATGGCCCCCGAAGCCGTGTGTCCGATGTGGCCATCCACGTCGGCGTAGAGGAAGTTCTGCGCGGGGGCGTGGAAGAGGCGGACCGCCTCGACGAACTCGGCCCAGTTCTTCGCGCGGTCGATCCCGTCGATCGCCTCGGCCGTTCGATCCACGTCGTCCAGGGCCGTCCAGCGGAAGGCAACGGCCCGGCCGACCGCCGAGACGCCCTCGAAGGCGCCCCCGTCGGAGACGATCGGCCCGTGCACGGACGACCGGACGACGAAATCGACATACTTTCCACCGCGGACCCGGATCGTCTCGCGGCGGGTGTCGAACCTTTTCCATTCCCCCTTCCAGCGGTAGCGGGTCTCGTCGGCCGGATCGACGTCCTCGACGAAGAGGTCTTCGACGTCCGGCTCCAGGCTCGTCAGAGCCCACGCGATCCGGTCGTTCCGGCCGATGACGACGCCGGGAAGGCCCGGGAGAGTTGCCCCGGTGACCGAGTAGTCCGGCGCGCTCAACCGCGCGAGGTACCACACCGACGGCGTGCGCAGACCGAGGTGCGGATCGTTCGCGAGGATGGGCTTTCCCGTCGTCGTTCGCGAGCCCGCGACGACCCAGGAGTTGCTGCCGAGACCGGCGTCGTCGGGATCGCGGGCGCCGGCGCGGGCGAAAGCGTCGTCGAGGC
>JBBQKV010000072.1:0-12922 GCA_038327245.1 Acidobacteriota bacterium | reverse complement strand
GGCGGCGGGAGAACGATCTTGCGGGGGAGCGCGGGCTTGGGAGGCTCGGCCTCCGGCTCCGTCGGCACGACCGCCGTCCGTGCGGGCTCGGCCGCCTTCGCCCGGACTTCCGGAGGGGCGGGCGGGGGAGGGGGCGGGGGTGCGGTCCGGCGCGGAGCAGGAGCAACCGGCTCCGGCTCGACCTCCGCGGGAGGCTCCGTCTCGGCCCGCTGGAGAAGCGGCTTCTCGACGATCTTGATCCGCGAAAGGGCGCTCTTCTGCGGGCGAAAAGCCTTCGACTCGCTGTCCCTCACGATCAGCTGCTTCGGCGCGTGAGTCTTGCCCTGCAGGATCGCCATGACCGTCGCCTCGTCCAGAGCGGCCTGGGGCGACTTGACGTCGACGCCGATCGACTGGAGCAGGAACAGGACTTCCTTGCTCCCGATACCCATCTGGAGAGCGAGCTCTTCGACCCGGATCTTTCCCATCGAGTTGCGTTACTCCTGAACGATCGTCTCTTCGGCCGGCTCGGAGGGCTCCGCCTCTTCCTCGCCGGAAACTTCTTCGGCCGAAACTTCCTGGTCGGAAATCGCGGCTTCCTCTTCCGATTCTTCTTCTTCGCCCACCTCTTCCGACTCTTCGTCGGCCTCGGCCGAGCGCGGCGAGCGGATCTCGTCCTCCGCGGTGCGAGCTGCTTCGAGGATCTTTTCCGCGGTGGCCGCCCCGATCCCCGGAATCGTGGAGAGCTCCTCGGCGCTCTTGTCGAGGAGGTCGGCCAGGCTCTCGAGCCCCGCCTCCGTCAGTTTCCCGGCGGTCTTTCCGCCGATCCCCGGGATCTCGGAGAGAGGCATCTGGCGCATGCGCGAGGCCTGCAGCATCCGCGTCAGGGCCTCCGCGACCTCACCCTTGACCTCGGTCTCGCCCTTGATCTCGATCTTCAGCCCGATGAGCGCGGAGGCGAGCCGGACGTTCTGGCCCTTCTTACCGATCGCGAGCGAGAGCTGGTCGTCCTCGACCACGCAGTCGAGACTCATGGTGCCGTCGTCGTGGTGGATGGGAGAGACGCGCGTGATCTTCGCGGGTGCCAGCGCATTCTGCGCGAAGTTGATCAGGTCGTCGGAGTAGAGGATCACGTCGATCTTCTCGCCGTGAAGCTCGCGCATGATCGACTGCACCCGGCTACCCCGCATCCCGACGCAGGCGCCGACCGGGTCCACATCGCGCTCCCGGGACCGCACGGCGACCTTCGCCCGCTCGCCCGGCTGCCGGACGGCGCCCTTGATGACGACGGTGCCGTCGTAGATCTCGGGAACTTCCATCTCGAAGAACCGGATCAAGAGCCGCGGGTCCGTGCGCGAAAGCACGAGCTGCGGTCCCTTCGGGTTCCGATGGACGTCGAAAAGGATCGAGCGGATCCTTTCCCCCTGGCCGTAGCGCTCCGCGCGGGACTGCTGGTCGCGCGGGATGATGCCTTCGGTCTTGCCGAGGTCGACGATCATGTCGCCGCGCTCGAAGCGCTTGACCGTGCCGCTCATGAGCTCCCCGACCTTGGGGAAATATTCGTTGTAGATGTTGTCCCGCTCCGCCTCGCGGACCTTCTGGTAGAGAACCTGCTTGGCGGTCTGCGCCGCGATGCGGCCGAGGCCCATGGTCTCGCGATAGACGCGGACTTCGTCGCCGAGTTCAACGCTCTCCACTTCCGAAGGCGACTCACCCTCCGCGCCCGGACGAAGTACCCGCACCTCGTCGGGCTCGCCCTTCTTCGCGACCAGCTCGCGGGCCTCGTCCAGGAGGATCTGCGGCGGCGGCTCCTCCGACTCCGTGTCGAGCTCCAGGACGACCGTCCGGGGCGAGTACACCGTCATGGCGCCGGTCTGCCGGTCGATCAACGTCACCATCGCCTTGTCGTGGTAGAACTTCCTCGCGGCCGAGGACATGGCTTCCTCGAGCGCGCCGAACATTTTTTCGGCGTCGATGTCTTTCTCCCGCGACACCTGTCGGATCACCGACGGATCGATGTTCATCGGAACGTTCTGCTCCTCACTTCAGCCCCGGCGCGCCGGCCATTCGAACTCCAGGCGCGCCAGCCGTATATCGCCGAAACGGACATTATAGGTTTTGCGGTTCTCCCCATCAACGAGCCGGAGTACGTCGTCGTCGACTCGCTCCAGCGTTCCGCGCAGATTTCGGCTCCCCAACGGCGGTTTTCCCGACCCGTTGGTGGCCTCCGGCAGGATCGGAAGGTCCGTTTTCACCCGGACCCGCCGGCCGACGAACCGGCGGGCGTCTTCGAGCGAGTAGAGTCGCCGGTCGAGACCCGCCGAGGAGACCTCGAGGGAGTATCCGTGCGGGATCTCGTCGGATGCGTCCAGCAGAGCGGAGACCTCCCGGGACACCGTCTCGCAATCGTCGACCGTAACGGAGCTTCCGTCCTCGCGCTCCAGGGTCAGCCGCAGCAGGGAGGCCCGGCCGATCCCGGAGCTCTCGACCCCCAGCAGACAGCACTTCTTTTCGCGGGCGATCGCCCGGATTTCCTGGGTCGTTTCCGTACTCAGCTTCATTTTTCCGCTTCTCGGCGAATAAAAAAGCGGGCCTGCGCCCGCTTCCCTGACGTCGAGAGCCGCCTTTGTTTATCAAATGCGGGGACCAGTGGCAACTGACGCGGCCCGGTTGACATTTCCTTTCCGGTTCGTGTCCCGTGTCCCGCGCCCCGTATCCCGCCGCGAAAGGGGAGAATCTGCCGGGCCGGCCGGGTGTTAGGGCAAGAGGGCATCCTCCGCCCGACCACACAACGTGTTCGAGATCATCGAAAAGGGCCACAAACCATTTCCGCTCGAACGGGCGGTGTTGATCTCGATCGCCGCGCACGTGGCGTTCCTGATCCTCTTTCTGCTTACTCCCGCCTCGTCCCCGCGGGACCCGTCGAAGGGCCTCCTCGCGGGCCTGCTCGCGCAGCAGCCGAAGGAGAATCCGGTGCCCATCGTGTTCCGCTCCGCGCCCGGTCCGGCGCGGGAGAACCCGCGGCGTTCGGAGCCCTCCGATCGAGATCGACGAGCTGGAGGAGGCGACCGTTCGCGGCCCAGGGCCGCCGCCCCGTACGTCCCGAGCGTGCCGGGAATCGCGGAGGTCGAGGCCGGACGCCGGGGCGCGGCTTCCGGGTCTTCCGCCGCCCAGGCCCGCGTACCGTCGAGGGCCGCCCGGGGCGAGCCGGACGCGTCGGGCGGCGAGCGACCCTCGGTGTTCGGGCCGCCGGGGACGAGCTCCCCGGGTTCTCCCCTGATCGCGGGCGGGACCCGGTCCCGGGAGGGAGATCGCCTGGCCAGCCTGGACCAGGCGATCCGGGAGGCCGCCCGGGAAACGGCCGGTGGCGGCAGCCAGGGCGGCGCCGGTTTCCCCAACGCCGACGGGGGTTTCGTCGACTCGGGGCCACTCTCCTTCGACACGACCTGGTACGACTGGGGCGCCTACGCCGAGGAGATGGTGAGGCGGATCAAGCTCCACTGGGAAATCCCGGAGCTCGCCCGGCTCGGCTGGAAGGGAAAACTGACGATCCGGTTCTTCATCCTCGCGGACGGCCGGGTGGCGGACGCGACGATCATCCGGCAGTCCGGGATTCCTCCCTTCGACTTCGCCGCCCTGCAGGCCATCTTGAAGTCCTCGCCCTTCCGGCCCCTTCCGTCGGACCTGGGCTCTTCCCGAGAGGGCGTCACCGTAACCTTCTTCTACAACCTGCGTCCCGAGAAGGAGGGCCCCGGCCAGGGGACCCGATGAACGATGCGAGCGAGATCCGATCCGCCCTGGCGAGCGCGCGAACGGTCGCGGTGGTGGGCTGTTCCCCGAACCCCGACCGCCCGTCTAACGCGATCGCCCGCTACCTCCGGGAGCAGGGCTACCGCGTGATCCCGGTCAATCCGGGCCACCGCCAGATCCTGGGGGAGACCTGCTACGGCTCCATTTCAGAAATCCCGGCCGACGTCCGGATCGACATCGTGGACGTCTTCCGGAGGTCCGAGCACGTGGCGCCGGTCGCCGAGGAAGCGATCGCCCGCGGCGCCGGGTTTTTCTTCATGCAGCAGGGGGTGGTCGACGCGGCTTCGGCGCGCCGCCTCGAGGCCGCCGGCATCCCCGTCGCCATGGACCGGTGCATCCTCGTGGAGCACGCGTCGGGGGGCCGCCGAGGGAGGAATTTCGACGGACCCGAGGAGCGTTGACTCCCTGCCGGGCGGCGACGAGAGACGTGTCTGGCCCGAGCGTCGGGGTTTCCCCCCGACTCGACCCGGAACTTGAACTTCGACACCCCGGAATCCTGAACCGGAGATGAACCACAGCCCTGTTCTACGCAACGGGCGGAGGAGTAAGAGACAAATCATGGAGAAATCCACCAAGCGGGCCCTTTCCTTTTCGGTACTCATCGCCGCGGCCGTCATCTTCGGGATGGTGGTCGCGAGCTCGGTCAACGTGACCCCCCGGTCGGAAGCGCAGCGGGACGTCCCGGCGCGCGCCCGCACCGGGTCGGTCCTGCTGCCGTCCTTCGCCGACATCGCCGACGAAACCATGTCTTCGGTGGTCTCGATCACCTCGACCGAGATCGTCAAGGGGTCGTCGAAGCGATTCGTCTCTCCGTTTGGAGGGGGCAACGGCAACGGCAACGGCGATCCCTTCGAGTTCTTCTTCGGCCCCCAGCAGCGCCGCGGGCAGGGCCAGGGCCAGGACGGTGACGACGAGGAGCACAAGGAGCAGCAGGGCGGAACCGGCTTCATCCTCTCGGACGACGGTTACGTGGCGACCAACTATCACGTCATCGAGAACGCCGACAAGGTCGAGGTCCGGCTGTCCAACAAGGAGAAGGCGACGGCCCGCATCGTGGGGCGCGATCCCGCCACGGACCTGGCCCTTCTCAAGATCGACGTCAAGCAGCGCCTGAACCCGCTCGCCCTGGGTGACTCCGACCGGCTTCGCGTCGGGGAGTGGGTCATGGCGATCGGCGATCCCCTGAATTTCGACAAGAGCGTGACGGTCGGCGTGGTTTCCGCGAAGGGCCGCTACGGGCTCACGGGCGACGCGGCGACGCGTTCGTTCGAGAACTTCATCCAGACCGACGCCGCGATCAACTCGGGCAACTCCGGCGGCCCGCTCATCAACGTCAACGGCGAGGTTATCGGCATCAACACCGCCATGTTCCGGCCCGCGCAGAACATCGGCTTTGCGGTACCGATCAACACCCTCAAGAACGTCCTTCCCCAGCTTCGCGACAAGGGAAAGGTGACCCGCGGCTTCCTGGGAATCAACATCGAGAACATCGACAGCGACAAGGCCGCGGCGTTCCACCTCCGGTCGCTCGACGGCGCCTTCGTGCAGTCGGTGGAACCGGGCAAGCCCGCGGACCGGGCGGGCGTCAAACCGGGCGACACGATCGTCCGGGTCGACGACATCGCGGTCAAGGACACGCGGGACCTGATCGGGTACGTGTCCGGGAAAGCGCCCGGCAGCAGCGTGCGTCTGGGCGTCATTCGCGACGGCCGCCAGACCGGGCTCACGGCGAAGCTGGCCGAGCGCGACGTGGCCGCGAGCGGCGACGACGACAACAAGGGCAAGGCGAGCTCCCAGGATTCGCGCGAGCGGATCGGGATCTCGGTGACCGAGCTCACCCCGCAGGTCCGGCAGATGCAGGGCGTCGCCAACGCCGTCTCGGGTCTCCTGGTCGTCCACGTCCGGGAGGTCTCGGCGGCGGCCGACGCCGGAATCCGGGAGGGAGACATCGTCACGGAGGTCAACGGCCGCGCACTGACCTCCACGGAGGAATTCGGAAAGATGGTTTCCTCGGCGCGAAAGGGCGACTACCTGAAGCTCTACATCGCGCGGTCCCGGCCGGCCGCTTCGTTCTTCGCGCTCGTCAAGATCGAGCAGTAAAGAACCCTTTCCCAGAGGACTCTCACTCGCCCGCCATCCGGCGGGCGAGTTCGTTTCTGGCCCTCTATCCTGTAGTGGGAACAAGACGCCCCACCCCCGGCATTTACACGTCCGATGAGCCAGAAGATCCTCGTGGTCGACGACGATGCCGGCATCCGGGACACCCTCCGGATGATCCTGGAGTACGAGGGCTACGAGGTCGCGACCTCTCCCGACGGGAAGACCGCGCTCGCCGACCTCGAAGCCGCCCCGGCCGACGCGGTACTCCTCGACATCAAGATGCCGGGGATGGACGGCCTCGAGGTCCTCGACAAGATCGTGGCCCGGGAGTCGGCGCCCCCGGTTCTCATGATCTCGGGGCACGGCGACATCGCGACGGCCGTCGAGTCGACGCGCCGTGGGGCGGTCGACTTCCTGGAGAAGCCTCCGCAGCGCGAGCGGATCCTGGTCTCGATCGCGAACGCGCTCGCGCGTAACCAGCTCCGCGCCGAGAACGAGCGTCTCCGGACGGCGCTCGACGAAGAGTCGGTGCTCGTCGGGCGGAGCGCTCCGATGCTGCGACTGCGGCAGGAGATCGTCCGGGCGGCGCCGACCGGGGCGACCGTGCTCATCATGGGCGAGAGCGGGACGGGCAAGGAGCTGGTGGCGAGAGAGGTCCACCAGGCGTCTCGCGTCGCGGGAGGTCCGTTCATCCAGGTCAACTGCGCGGCGATCCCGGAGGAGCTCATCGAGTCGGAGCTCTTCGGACACGAGAAGGGCTCGTTCACGGGCGCGGTGCGGCGGCAGACGGGAAAGTTCGTCGAGGCCGACGGCGGGACGATCTTCTTGGACGAGGTCGGCGACATGTCCGCGCGGACGCAGGCGAAGGTGCTGCGCGTCCTGGAGGCGGGCGAGGTCGAGCCGGTCGGGGCGCCCCGGGTCCGTCAGGTCAACGTGCGGGTGATCGCGGCGACCAACCGTGACCTGGCCGAGGCGATCAAGGAGGGCCGTTTCCGGGAAGACCTTTTCTTCCGGCTGAACGTCGTTCCGGTCCGGACGCCTCCTCTGCGGGAGCGCGCCGAGGACATCCCCGAGCTCGTCGAGCACTTCACGCGGCGCTTCTGCGACCGGGACCACTGCCGGCCCCGGCGGTTCGGCACCTCCGCGCTCGCGCTACTGAAGGCGCGCTCCTGGCCCGGCAACGTCCGGGAGCTCAAGAACCTGATCGAGCGCGTCCTGATCATGACCGACGCGGATCCCATCGAGGCGAAGGACCTGCCCCCCGAGGCGCGCGTATCCCCCTCGGAGATCTCGGAGCGCGGGCTCGAGATGGCGACGCTCTCGGAGTTCAAGGAGTTCGCCGAGCGGCAGTTCCTGATGGCGAAGCTGCGGGAGAACGGATGGAACATCAGCCGGACAGCCGAGGTCATCCAGACGCCCCGCTCGAACCTCTACAAGAAGATCGAGCACCACAAGATCGCGAGAGATAGCTGATAGCTTCCCATCAATGACCATCGACGACCTCCGAGAAGTGGGAGCGCTTCTCGAAGGCCACTTCCGTCTTTCGTCCGGCTTGCATTCCGACCGCTACCTCCAGTGCGCGAAGCTGCTCATGTGGCCGGAGCGCGCGGAGCGGACGGGGCGCGAGCTCGCCGCGCAGCTCGCGGAGTTCTCGCCCGGGGCCGTCGTCTCGCCGGCCCTCGGGGGCATCGTCGTCGGCCACGAGGTTGCGCGCGCTCTCGGAGTCCGGGCGCTTTTCGCGGAGCGCCGGGACGGATCGTTCGTTTTCCGCCGGGGCTTCGCGCTGGGCGCCGGCGAGCGGGTCGCGGTCGTCGAGGACGTGTTCACGACCGGCGGCTCGACGCGGGAAGTCTGCGCGGCGGTTCGCGAGGCAGGGGGGACCGCCGTCGTCGTCGGATCCCTCGTCGACCGCGGGCTGCCGGCCGGCGCCTTCCCGGTGCCGGCGCGATCACTCCTTTCCCTGCCGGTTCCCTCTTGGCCCGCGGACGATTGTCCGCTCTGCAGGGAGGGTCAACCGCTGGAATCGCCGGGCAGCCGGCGACCCGGTTAAGATCGGCCCGATGGAGCTCACCCGAATCTGCGTCTACTGCGGAACGAGCTCGACCCGGGACCCCGCGGTCGAAAAGGAAATTCGCGCTTTTGGATCCGAGCTCGCGCGACGGGGCATCAGTCTCGTCTACGGCGGTTCGTCGCTCGGCATGATGGGCGCGCTCGCCGACGAGGTCATGGCGGCCGGCGGCAAGGTGATCGGCGTGATTCCCGAGGCGCTCGTGGGGCGGGAGGCCGCCCACAAGAAGGTCACCGAGCTGAAGGTCGTGAACACCATGCACGACCGCGACCAGGCGATGTTCGACCTGGGAGATGCGTTCGTGGCGTTTCCAGGGGGATTCGGGACTCTCGACCAGGTTATGGAGATGATCACGTGGAAGCAGCTCGGCATACACGGCAAGCCGGTCGTGATCGCGAACCTCGGCGGGTACTTCAACCCGTTGCTCCAGCAGTTCGAGAACGCGATCCGGCTGGGATACGCGAAGCCGGAGCACCGCATCCTCTACGGCGTCGCGGAGAACACGAAGGCGATCTTCACGTTCCTCGAAGGGGCGCAGGTCCTGTCGCGGCGCCTGGGGGACTGGGCCTGAAACCGGGGACAGACCACGGTTTCAACCTGGCTGTGAAACCGGGGACAGACCACGGTTTCAACCTGGCTGGGTAGGACGATCGGATCTCGATCTCGCCGGTGCCTCGCCGTCTCGGGAAACCGTGGTCTGTCCCCCTTTTACGGACCCCCGCAGCTTCAACTCCTCCAGCAGCGTCCGGTTGATTCCGACCAGGTCGGCGAGCAGCGCGATCAGGAACGTCTGCGCACCCACGATGATCAGGACCGCGGCGAGGATGAGCGACTGGACGTGTCCCGCCGGATTCCGGCCGGAGAAGACGAACCCCAGGTAGCGCGCCCCGAGGAGGATTCCGGCGAAAAGGAAGATCGCCGCTGCCGCGGAGAACATCTTCATCGGCTTGTAGAGCGCCGTGATCCGCAGCACGTTCGCGCCCTGGACGAGGACGTACTTGCCCGCGGACGTGAAGAGTCGGGAAGGCCGCGGCGTGGGATGCGCGCGCACGGGGACCGAAGCCACGCGGAGGTCCTTCCAGCCGGCCTGGATGAGCGTCTCGAGCGAGTACGTCATGCGCGAGAAGACGTTCATGTGCCGCGCCGCCTCGCGCGAGAGGGCGCGGAACCCGGACGCCGCGTCGGCGACCTCCAGCCCCGACGCCTGGCGGACGACCCAGCTTCCGAGTCGCTGGAGGAGCCGTTTTCCGGGAGAGAAGTGTTGGAGCGAGCCGGGACCCCGATCGCCGATGACCAGGTCGGCGGCGCCCGCGAGGATCGGAGCGACCAGCGCCGGAATGTCGGCCGCGTCGTACTGCAGATCGGCGTCGAAGTTGACGATGACGTCGGCGCCCATGGCGAGCGCCTCCTCCAGGCCGGTGGAGAACGCGGCCGCGAGCCCGCGGTGGGCGGGCAACCGCACGACGCGGTCCGCCCGGCTCTCCCGCGCGACATCGGAGGTCCGGTCGGTCGAGCCGTCATCCACGACGAGAACCGCGACCTCGGAAAATCCCGGGATGTGCCGGTCGATGGAGGCGACGGCCTTCCCGAGCATCGCCTCCTCGTTGAAGGCGGGAATCTGGATGACGAGCTTCATGGGAAAGCTGTCAGCGCGAGCGGAGAGCCTTCCCCGTGATCACGCCGAGCGCCGCCAAACCTATACCGGAAATCAGAAGCTCCAGCGGCGGAACCACGAACCGGCCCTCGACCCGATGGCGGCCCGCGGGGAGCTCGAGGCCGAGAAACATCCCGTTGGCCGCGAATCCGGGAGCCGGCGATCCGTCCAGGAAGAGCCGCCAGTAGGGGTAAAAGCTCTTCTGTGAGGTCACCAGGAGCGACGGAAGCGGCGTCACCGTCGAAATCTCGAACCGCTCCGGCGCGACCTCGACGATTCGGATCGACCCGCCGGATCCCCGGCCCGACTCTCCCGGAGCGAGGCGCCGGGCCACGTCCGGCGGGGCAAAAACCGCGGTAGCGAGCGTCGGGCGGTCGGCGCGGCGCACTTCCTCGAGTCCCCCGGGCAGCGCCCGCGAGACCAGACGGAACCTCGGGAACGCGGACGGCCGCGCGAACAGCGTGAGGTCGGGCCCCGCGTAGATCCGGGGAAACTGCGCCGGATCCGGATCCCGCCGCACGGTGCGCGGATCGACCGGTTCCATCGCCGCGGCGTCGCGCCGTTCGACCTCTTCGCCGACGGGCAGCCGGGCTCCCGGCGGCGCCGCGAGAGTGGTCACGTTCAGGAGGTCCAGGACGGGGGACGCCGGATCGAGCGAGAGGGGACTGAACAAAACATAAGTTCCGAACCGGCCGTACGAGTTCGGATCGGCGGCGGCGAGAAGCCGGCGGTACATCGACTCGTGGAGAAGGTGGCCGCGCGCGTCCTCCACCGAAAACACCTCGGCCACGTTGGGAGGCAGCGTCCATCCGGCCGCGGCGAACCGGCCCGGACCCGCGCTCAGGCGTTCCCGCAGCTTCGCGATGCCCGGGGTCTCGCGGAACACGGCGTCCGCCGGGCGCGAGACCGAGTGGAAGTCGAGGACGAGGAAGGCAAGCGGAACCGCAATCGCGAACGGCGAGAGCGCGAGTGCGGTCCGGCGAAGCGCGCTCGCGTCGGCGAGACGCTCGAGCGCCTCGACGCCGCAGGCGACCAGCACACCGAGAGCGAGGACGATCAGGATCTTGGATCTCGCGAAAAGCGTGATGCTCAGGAATGGCAGCGAACCCGCGGCTCGGAGAGCCCAGCCGCCGCCGTAAAGCGGGATCGCCACGAGCGCGGCGAGCGTGGCGGCCCACGCTACGAGAGCGCGCCGGCGCTTCGAAAAGATTCCCACCGCGGCGAAAAGGCCCGCGACCAGGCCGACCCCCGCGGCGGTCTCGACGTAGTTGTCTCCCGGGATCCATCCAACGCCGCGATAGTCGGCGCGCCGCGGCGTGCCCTGGTACTCCGGCAGAAAGTAGAGGCGCAGGTGCCGGAGCGGCAGGGGGTAGGCGGAGCCCATCCCGTGGCGCGCCTCGCGAAAACCGGACGCATGGACGAAACGCGACGACGCGAGGATCGAGGGGGAGAGGATCGCCACCGCGATTACGCCGGCGGCGGCGAGGCGAAGGAAAGCGCTCCGCGCCTCCACGCGCTCGCGCGCGGCCCGGAAGAGAAAGTAGAGGCCGGCCGCGAGAACTCCGTAGAGGATCCAGTGCGGAAACCCTCCGGCGAGGCAGAGGAGGAAGGACGCTGACACGAAGAGAATCGTCCGCGCCGTTCGCGAGTCCTCGAACGCCCGGTCCACTGCGAGAAGCAGGAGCGGGTACGTGACCGAGACCGACGTCTGCATCCAGAGCCCCCACACCGTCTGTGCCGTCGAGAACGCCCACGTTGCCGCTCCCGCGGCCGCCGCGAGATCCGAGAAGCCCCGGCCGCGGAGAAAGAAGTACGCCGCCAGGAACGCAAAATTGAACTTCAGAAAGAGGATCCCGGTCTCGATCCACGCCTCCGGAAGAACGAGAGACGGAATGGCGACGAAGGGGGAGAGGAATCCCTGCGCGAGGTGGAACGGCCCGATCGCGCCGGAGGAGACCCACGGGTTCCAGAAGAATCCCCTCGGAAACCGGCGGTAGCGGACGAGAGTGGTCTCGCCCGCCGCGCCCGGATCCGCCAGGAGCGGGTTCTCGGCTTCCCGGAGACCCTGCCCGGTCTCGCGCCAGGGGTGGTGGGCACGAACGAACTCGTGCGACGTGAGAACCCGCCCGCGCAGGAGGAGGGGAGCGAAGAGGACGAGATCGAAGACGAGAAGAGTCGCGAACCCGAAACGCTTCACGAACCCGTCAGCGCTTCCTCGCGACGATCACCCGGAAATACGACTCGACCCAGCTCCGCTCCAGCAGGTGATCCTCGAACGCGATCAGGCGCGAGAGGGCTCCGGTCGCGTCCTGGCGGAGCTGTTCCATGTCGAGGCACGGAAAGACGAACCAGAGGATGTTGCCGCCGTAAGGGCGCTCCTCCACGATTTCGAAGAGCCGGTCCGCCGCGGGGCGGATCGCGCTCGACCGGATCGACTCGGAGGGGTCGTCGATCGGCAACGGGATGGCGAGGCGCGGCCGGTTCTTGAGCTCGTTCGGCAGCGCGTCGAAGGCGCTGCGCGCGAATCCCCAGGTCTCGTCGGTCCACTCGGATCGAGACGGTCCCATGTATTCGTCGATGTAGACGAGACCGCCCGGGACCAAGGCCTGCCGGACCTCCGAGAGGACCCGCTCGACCTGCCGGACGTGGTGCAGCGACCCGTGGAAAAAGACGATGTCGTAGGCCGCCCGGGGGAGCTTCAGCGCGTTGATGTCCTCGACCCGGTAGTCGAGCCGCTCGGCCAGGTGTGCTTCCTCCGCCGAAAATCGCGCCTCCCCGATCGAGTCCTCGGAAAAGTCGACCCCTTCCATCGCGGCGCAGATTCCCTTTGCGAGGACGTCCCGCTCGAGGAGGCCCGACCCGCAGCCAACCGAGAGCCCGCGGGCGAAGGGCGTCGCGGCGTACTTCTCGGCGAACCACTCCATGGGCCAGCGGTTGGGGTCTCCCGTGACCCGGCGGTTGATGGCGCGCCGGACCAGGGGCTGAGCGCCCCAGTAGTGGTCTTCCGCGTCCCGGGCCGTCTCGGAGCTCCAGAAACGGCGGGCGGCCGCGGTCTCCGCGCGCTCCTCGCGCAGCGAGGTCCAGCGTCGAGCCAGACTCGAAAGCGACGCTCGAAGAGTCGATGACATTCGAAGTGGTGAAGTCAGTATAGCCGGGCAACTTTTGTCACGGGCCGTCCCGTTTGCGCCCCGCCGCCGGGTCTGCTAGATTCCGCAGTCCTCCGACGAACCATCGGAGCAGTTCTTTTTCAACCAGGGACGAAGACCGGGATGAAATGCCCCCGCGGGCTTCCGGTCCGTAGCCCCCTGAGC
>JBBQKV010000071.1:0-13082 GCA_038327245.1 Acidobacteriota bacterium | reverse complement strand
GTCCGGGCCCGCCTGGACCGCGCCGCAGACTTTCTCGAGCGCGCGGCGGGGCACTGGAACCGCGCCCAGGAGAAGAAGCGCGACTGGATGGAACAGCGAGCCTCCGACGCTCGCGCCCGAAGCTGGAAGAAGAACCTTCGCGCGCAGAGGGGCTGTCTGGCCCGCGCGCGCCAGGAATGGCAGGGCGCGCTCGAGATCCTCGCCCGGACGCTCGAAGCCGCCTGACGAAGACGGGACACGGGACACGGGACAGGGGACACGGAACAAGGGGGACCGTAGAACCCGGCTCGTCGGACGTCCGCGCGATGCTCGACGCCGCGATCGAGGAGGCCCGGCTGGGACTCTCCGAGGGAGGCATTCCGATCGGGGCCGCGATCTTCGACTCCGGCGGCCGGCTTCTCGGCCGCGGGCACAATCGCCGCCTTCAGGAAAACGACCCTTCGGTCCACGCTGAGACCGATGCGTTCCGGAAGGCGGGACGGCAGCGCGGGTACCGCGACAAGACGATGGTTTCGACGCTCGCCCCGTGCTGGTACTGCAGCGGTCTCGTCCGGCAGTTCGGCATCGGGCGCGTGATCGTGGGCGAGTCGGTCAACTTCGCCGGACTGGCTGCGCGAAACCGGCGTGGAGGTCATCGATCTCGCCTCGGGGGAGTGCATCGAAATGCTGGGCCGGTGGATCGCCGAGAATCCGGACGTCTGGAACGAGGACATCGGACGCTAACTGCCTCCGGGGTGCCACTTTTTGGGTCCGGCGGTGGGGGAACTCGTCAATTTCGGCCGAAACCGGGCGCGACTTTTTCGCGTATCCCTTTTGTCTGCAGGGAGATCGGTCCGTGGAGGCCGGGGAACGCCTCTTGCACTTTGCTCGTCCCGGAAAGCACGGTGATCAAAATGGCAGAACGCAGAACAGCCGAGCGACTGATTGTTCCGGGCGAGAGCCTGGAGAGAATCTCGATGCACGAGGTGCCGCCGCTGGACGCGGAGCCGGAAGAGCAGACACAGCCCCTGCGGCTGTCCTTCCTGGCACTTCTCGCCGAGCGCGACCCGCTCGTCCAGGCACGGTTGAGGGAGAGACGCAACCTGGCCCTCGCGGGCGACGCTCCCGTCGAGGACAACCGTCCGACGGACCCGATGCTGGAGTTAGACGAGCCGGCCTGACGCCGGCGTCCCTCAGCGGAGCGGCGCGGCCGGTGATCCGGCCGTCGCCGCCGCGGCCAGCCGCATCTTCTTCTTCGCCCGTGACCGTTGTCGCAGGGCGACCGCGGAAAAGTACTCGGGGGTCGCATCCGCGTCGATCACGGCGCCCCGCTTGACGCAGATGCGGTCCGGAATCTGCGCGTTCTTTCCGACGGCCGTGATTCCCGGTCCCTCTCCGGCCTTCGGTCGCTGACCCACCCGGGCTTTCTTTCCGATCCGCACGAGCTTGTCGACGATGGAGCGGTCGACGCGCGCGCCCTCCTCGATGACCGAGTCCGTCAGGATCACCGAGTCGCGCACGAGCGCATTCGGACCGATCCAGACGCCCGCGGAGAGCACGCTCCTTTCGACGCGCGCGCCCGGAGAGATCACGCAGCCGTCGGTGATCATGCTGTCCTTCACGATCGCGCCTTCCTGGATGGTGACCGGCGGGCGCTCCTCCGACTGCGTGTGCACTACCCACCGGCGATCGTTCAGGTCGAGCGGCGGCGGATGCTTCAGGAGGTCCATGTGCGTCTGCCAGTACGCCTCGACGGTTCCGACGTCCACCCAGTAGCTCTCGAAGGGGTAGGCGAAGACCCGCATCCCTCCGCCGACCATGCGCGGGAGGATGTCCTTGCCGAAATCGTGTGACGAGTCGCGCCTCTTCGCGTCCTCGGTGAGCATCTGTCCCAGCGTCTTCAGCCCGAACACGTAGATCCCCATCGAAGCCAGCGTTCCGGGGGGGTCCGCCGGTTTCTCCACGAACTGCGTGACCTTCGAGTCCCCGTCGATCGCCAGGATTCCCATCCGGGTCGCTTCCTCGCGGGAGACGTTCAGGGTCCCGATCGTGACGTCCGCGTTCTGTTCCACGTGGAAGGCCACGAGCGCCCCGTAGTTCATCTTGTAGATGTGGTCGCCGGCGAGCACGAGAACCAGCTCGGGCGTTCCCCGTTCGACGAACGAGAGGTTCTGGTAGATCGCGTCCGCGGTACCGCGGTACCAGTCGGTGTCCAGCCGTCCGCGGTAAGGCTGATACACGTGGACGCCTCCGGTGAACCCGCGGTCGAGGTCCCACGGTCGGCCCGCGCCGATGTGCTCGATGAGCGAGTGCGGCCGGTACTGCGTCAGGATCATGATGTCGAAAATCCCGGAGTTCACGCAGTTGGACAGCGTGAAATCGATGATCCGGTACTTTCCGGCGAAGGGGACCGCAGGTTTGGCGCGGCGATCCGTCAGGACTCCCAGTCGCTGACCCTCTCCGCCGGCGAGAATGACGGCCCGGGTTCTCACGACCTGACCGCGCGCATTTTCAGGCCCCGGGCTCGCCGCGGCGGTAGCGCAGCGCCTCCCGATAGAGGCCCTCGTAGTGCGCCGCCGACCGCTCCCACCCGAAATCCCGTCCCATTCCGCGCCGCTGGAGCTCGATCCATTCTGTGGGCTGAGCGTACACCCGCCGGGCGCGATCGAGCGCGTGCGCGAGCGATACGGAATCGTAACCGTCGAACAGAAACCCGGTCCCGCCGGGATCCCCCGCGTCCATGATGGTGTCCGCGAGTCCGCCCGTCCGCCGCGCAATCGGCACCGCGCCGTAACGCATCGCGATCATCTGGGTCAGGCCGCACGGCTCGTAGTGGGAGGGAATGAGGATGGCGTCCGCGCCTCCGTAGATCCGGCGCGAATGCGGCGGGTCGAAACGCAGCCGGACGCTGGCGCGGCCCGGGAACGCGAGCTCCAGCGAGGCCAGGCCGTGTTCGAGGGCGGGATCCCCGCTGCCGAGCGCGACGAACTGGCTTCCCGCCTGGATCCAGAGCGGCAGAACGGGCAGCGCGATGTCGAACCCCTTCTGCGCGTCGAGGCGCGACACCACGCCCAGCAGAAATGCCCGGGGGTCCGGCTGCAGACCCGTCTCCTCCTGGAGAGCGGCCTTGTTCTCGGCCCGCCGGTCCAGGCTGTCCGCATCGAACCGCGCGCGCAGGACCCCGTCCGATGCCGGATTCCAGCCGTCCGTGTCGATCCCGTTCAGAACGCCGTGAAGGCGATCGCTCCGGGCGCGGAGCACGCCGTCGAGACCGTACCCTCCCTCGGGTGTCTGGATCTCGCGAGCGTAGGTCGGACTCACCGTCGTCAAGACGTCGGCGGTCGCGATGCCCAGCCCGAGCAGAGCGTCTCGAGCCTCCTCCGGGAGAATGCCCAGCACGTCGCTCGCGGGGAGGCCGTACTCGGCGAGGGATCGCCCGGCGCCGCGACCCATGTAGGGGAGGTTGTGGATCGTGAACAGCGAGGCGGTGTCGCGGAAGAACGCGTCGGCCAGGCGCGAGGTCGCGAGGCGGTAGACGGCGGGGCCGGTATGCCAGTCGTTGGCATGGACGACGTCCGGGCGGAAGTCGAGAGCGCGGCAGGCCTCGAGCGCGGCGATCGAGAAGAAGACGAACTTGCGGCCGTCCTCCTCGATGGAGCTCCCGTAGATCCTCCGGTCCGTCGGGATCGGCGGTCCGGTGATGAAGTAGACGGGCACTCCGTCCGTGGCGGTCTCCCAGACCTGCCCGGGCTCCGGACCGCCGGCGTGGCTGACATCGAACCTTTCGAGGCGGCGGGGACGGTACCGGGACCAGTCGATCGCGCCGTAGCCCGGAATAGCGAGCCGGACGTCGTGGCCCAGGGAAGCCAGGGCCCGGGGGAGAGAGCCCGCGACGTCCCCGAGTCCGCCGACTTTGACGAACGGGGAGGCCTCGGCCGCCAGGAAAAGGACCTTCAATGGGCGCGATTATGAGGCGGATTCGGGGCCTCCCCGGGCCGGCGCGCTACAATTGAACAGTTCCGCCATGAGAAATTTCGGGTTTCGCCGGGCTACGACATCGGTCTCCGATCGGCCGGAACTGTTCTTTTCTGGAACGCTCGCCGCGGTCGCCCGGTTGTCGAAAACAGCCATGAAAGCAGGGTCGACAGCGGTCGGGGCTCTCGTCTTCTTTGTCGTCCTGGGGATCGCTCTCCCCAACTCGCCCGGCCCCTCCCGCTCCGCCGCCATCGCGATGGCCAGCACCCGGAGCTCGGGCCTCCTCGCCAGCGCCGAAAAGGATTACTCGCAGTTCCTCCAGGCGCGGAGTCTCGAGCTGCGGCTGCGCCTCGGCCTCCCGGTCGAAGAACTTCCCGATCTGACCGAGGGGCGCGCCCGAGCCGACGCCGCCTACGGGGTGTCGCTTCTCCAGAAGCTCCGGGGCCTCCGGGAGCTCGAGCTCTCCCACGAGGAGTCACTCTCGCTTGCGATGCTGCGCGACGCCGGACAGGGTCTCGCGGCATCCCGGAGCGACTACTGGCTCACTTTTCCGGTGACGCCCTACGCATCGCCACTGCGCGAAGTCCACCAGGCATTCACGAGCTGGAAGTTCCGGACGCCGGAAGACATGGACCGCTACGCCGTGATGCTCACCCGCTACGCCGGGTTGATCCGCCAGATGGAGGAGAAGCTCCGAAACCAGGCGAAGCGGGGGATCCGGCTGCCGAAGGCGGAGACGGCGCTGGTATCCGACTTCTATCGCGCGACGATCGCGGAGCCCGCGGAGAGTCTCTTCTCGGTCGCGGCCGAGCGGCTCGAGCAGGAGCCCGAACAGGATCGCATGCCTTTCGGCCGGCGGGTCGAGGGACTGATCACCACGCGGATCAACCCCGCGCTCGAAAGCCTGGCGTCGTCCGTCGAAGGGGACTACGCCGAAAAGGCACCGGATTCCGTGGGGCTCGGCCAGTACCCGGGTGGAAAGGCGTACTACCGGCGCCTCGTGCGCTTTCACACCACGCTCGACGTCACGCCCGAGGAAGTCCACGAGCTCGGGCTCGCAGAAGTCGAAAGACTGAGCGGGGAACTCGACGAGGTGCGCTCTGCGGTCGGCTTCGACGGGACGTTCGCGGAGTTTCGACGGCGCCTCCGCGCGGATCCCCAATTCGTTCCGGCGACCGCCGACGAGATCGGCAATCGGCTGCTCGAGGCCCAGAAGCGGATCGCGACGAAGATCCCGCTCTTCTTCCGAAAGACTCCGTCCCTGCCCGCCGGTATCCGGCGGCTCGCTCCGAACCTGGAAGGCGCGATCACCTATGGCTACTACCAGGAACCCACGGCGTCCGACCCGCGCGGCTACTACTTCTACAACGGCTCGTCGCTCGCGGACCGGTCGCTGCTCTCCGCGGCAGGGGTCATCTACGGCGAGCTCGTGCCCGGCCACCACTTCCAGAAGTCGCTCCAGCTCGAGAACTCCGAGCTTCCCGGATTCCGCAAGCAAGCGGGCTGGACGGCGTACACGGAAGGCTGGGGAGAGTACGCGTCGTCGCTCGCGGGCGAGATGGGAATGTACGAGGACCCCTACGACCGGGCCGGGCGCATCGGCATGGAGCTCTTTCTCTCCGCGCGGCTGGTCGTGGACACGGGCATGAACGCCCTCGGCTGGTCGCGCGCCCGCGCCATCGCCTACATGAAGGAAAACACGCTCGAGTCCGACGCCGAGATCGCAACGGAAACGCTGCGTTACTCCTGCGATATCCCGGGCCAGGCGCTGGCGTACCGGTTGGGCTCCGCGAAGATCCGGGAGCTGCGGCGAAAATCCGAGCGGGCGCTCGGGCCGGACTTCGACGTGCGCCGCTTCCACGACGCCGTGCTCGGGTCGGGTCCGATGCCTCTGGCGCTGCTGGAACGGCACGTCGACTGGTTCATCGACTCGGAGAGGACGCGAATCGCCAGTCGGTAAGGGCGGTCCGAAGATAGCGGCCATGAAGGAGAATCTCCCCGGAATGCGCCTCCTCCGCGCCGCCGGGCTGGCGACCGCGCTCGTCCTCGTTCTCTCCGGGACGCGGTGCTCCACGGTCTTCAAGAAGCCGGAGCTCCGCTTCCGAGGCCTGCGGGTCAACTCGATCGGCCTCGACGGAGCATCGGTCGACGTCGTCGTGGAGGTCTACAACCCGAACTCCTTCCGGCTGGGCGTGGACCATTTCTCCTACGACCTCGCGGTCGAGAACGTTCACTTCGGCGCCGGCGAAACGGACGCGCCGGTCTCGGTCGAAGGCCACGGCACGGCCAGCGTTCGGCTGCCGCTCCACTTGAACTGGTCGCGGCTGGGAGACGTGGGTCGGGGAGCGCTCACGACCGGCAGTGTCAACTACGGAGTCAGCGGCGAGATGACGGTCGCGACGGGGTTCGGGAGACGCCGGGTCCCCTACTCGAAGGCGGGGCGCTTCTCGGTGCTCCAGTAATTCGATCGATCGGTCAGTTCACCGAGATCGCGACGCCGTTCTCGAACACCACCGTCTTCCCCACGCTGCGGTAGATCCACGTCTCCTGCGAAGCGCCGTTCGGGGAAGTTGCGGCTGTGACCTCGTCGGGGGAACCCAGCAGCGCCCGGACTTCGGCCGGGGTCATGTTCTCGTGAACCCGTCCGGCCTCGCGATCTGTGGCCGCCTCGCGGCCGATCTGATCCGCCTGCGAAGCCCGTGCGTCCGAACGGCGAGCAGCGTCCCTCGCCCGCTCGATCGGCGCCCGGGACGCCGGGTCGTCCTTGGTACCGAGAAGCCCGCCGGCGGAGTGCTTGTAGAGCCAGAGGGCGGCCGCGACGACGATGACCAGAAGAATGAGTCGGCTCATGGTCGGGTCTCCGTTTCCAGGTGCTGAGAGTACGCCGGAAGAAGCGAGCCCGAAGGAAAGGCGTTCATTTCCTGCTCCGAAACCAGGAGGTCCTTCAACGTGATCTTCGCCAGCACCTGGTCGACCGCATTCTGCAACATCCGCCACACCGAGCGGATCGAGCAGTCGGGCAGGTGGGTGCAGAGTCTTTCCAGGCCCCCGTGCGTGTCGCAGAAAGAGGGTTCGTACAGCCGCCCGCCGAGCGCGGCGAGCACCTCACCCACGTTGATCTGGTCCGCCAGCCGGGAAAGGGCATAACCGCCGGACTGGCCGCGGGTCGATTTCACGAACCCGGCCTCCCGCAGCACCCGCATCATCTTCGCGACGTTCGGCTCCGAGATTCCTTCGGCGCGCGACAACTCGGAGATCGTGATGCTTCCGGCGGTGCCCGCGCGCCCGACCCGGAGCAGGCACCGGAGCCCGTACTCCTCGCTCGAGCTCAACTTCATTTCGGTCCCTTCCTCACATCATTCCGAGCTGCAGCTTCGCCGCGTCCGACATCATTCCCATGCTCCACGGCGGATCGAACAGGACCTGGACTTCCGCCTCCTCGATGCCCGGCACGGTCAGCAGCTTCTGCCGGATGTCTTCGCGCAGGACGTCGCCCATCCCGCATCCGGGGGCGGTCAGCGTGAACCGGACGTCGACCTTGTTGCCCCCCTCGGGGCGCGGGGTCAGCTCGACTCCGTACACGAGGCCCAGGTCCACGATGTTGACCGGGATCTCCGGGTCGTAACAGGTGCGGAGCTGATCCCAGCAGAGCTCCTCGATCGGCTTCGCCGGTCCCGTCTCCTCGGCCGGCTTCGCGGCGGTCTCTTCGCCGATCGCGTCGGCGTCCTTCCCGTCGATCCGCGCGAGATATCCCATCGGAACCATCACGGTGTACGACCCGCCGAGGGACTGGGTGATCTGGAGCCGCGTCCCCGCCGGAATCGTGAACCGGGTGCCGGCCGGGATTTCGCTGGCTTCGATGTCGCGGGTGGTCGTCGCTTCCTTCTGGGACCACATCGTCAGGCTCCTCCGCTCTCGGCTTTCGGGCCCTCGGTCAACTCCGTCGACACGGTCGTCTCCGCTCCGGCGAGCGCCGCCCGGAGGGTGTGCCAGGGAAGCGTCGCGCACTTGACGCGAACCGGGAACTCGCGCACTCCCGAAAAGACGGTCAGCTTTCCGAGGTCGGGCCCGGCCGCCTCGCTTCGGCCGTCCTGGCCCGTGATGAGGTCGTGGAAGCGCTCGAAAAGCGCCTCCGCCTGCGCGCGCGTCTTTCCCTTCAGGGCCTCGGTCATCATCGAAGCCGACGCGGTCGAGATGGCGCAGCCCGCACCCCGGAACCCGACCTCCTTCAGCAGGTCGTCCTCGAGGCGGATGAAGACCGTCTCGCGGTCGCCGCACAGCGGGTTGTAACCCTCGGCCCGGCGGTTCGCTCCCGCCAGCTCGCCGAAATTCCTCGGCCGCTTGCTGTGATCCAGGATGACTTCCTGGTAGAGCTCGCGCAGCTCGCCCATCAGCGGAACATCCCCTGGACCTTGCGGATCCCCTCGGTGAGCGCATCGATCTCACCCCGGGTGTTGTAGACCGCGAGCGACGCCCGGGCCGTGGCCGGGATCCCGAAGAACTCCATGACCGGCTGCGCGCAGTGGTGACCGGTGCGGATCGCGATCCCCTCCTGGTCGAGCACGGTCCCGATGTCGTGGGGATGGATTCCGTCGAGGGTGAAGGAGAGGACGCCGATCTTCTCCCGCGCGGTACCGATCACGGTCAGGCCGGGAAGGGCCGTGAGAGACGACGTGGCGTAGTCGAGCAGGTCTTCCTCGTGCGCCGTGACCTCCGAGATGCCGATTTTGGAGATGTAGTCGACCGCGGCGCCGAGCCCGACGGCCCCCGCGATATCGGGCGTGCCGGCCTCGAACTTGTACGGGAGGACGTTCCACGTCGTCTTCTCGAACGTCACGGAGCTGATCATGTCGCCGCCCCCCTGGAACGGGGGCATCGCCTCCAGGAGCTCCGCGCGGCCGTACAGGACCCCGATTCCCGTGGGGCCGTACATCTTGTGCGCCGAGAAGGCGTAGAAATCGCAGCCGATCTCGCGGACGTCGACGGGCAGGCGCGGGACCGCCTGGGCCCCGTCGATAGCGACTGGAATCCCGCGGGCGTGGGCGATCTCGACGATCCGGCGGACCGGAAGGAGCGTCCCCAGGGCGTTGGAGACGTGCGCGACCGAGACGATGCGCGTTCGCGGAGACAGGATCCGCTCGAGCTCCCCGATCTGGACCTCGCCGGTCCGGTCGATCGGAACGACCTTCAGGTGAGCCTTCTTCTCCTCGCAGAGGAGCTGCCAGGGGACGATGTTCGAGTGGTGCTCGAGAGCAGTGATGACGACCTCGTCTCCCTCGCCGACCCGCTGACGCCCGAACGTCTGGGCGATCAGGTTGATGCCCTCGGTCGTCCCGCGGACGAACACGATCTCGCGCACGTCCGCGGAGTTCACGAACGCGCGCACTTTCTCGCGGGCCCCCTCGTACGCGTCCGTCGCCTCGACGGAGAGCTGGTGGACCCCGCGGTGGATGTTCCCGTAGGACCGGCGGTACATGTCAGCGCCCGACCGGATGACGGCTTCCGGCTTCTGGGTCGTCGCGGCGTTGTCGAGATAGACGAGCGGCCGGCCGTGCACCTCGCGCGAGAGGATGGGGAAGTCGCGGCGGATGGCCTCGACGTCGAGAAGGGGGGCGCCCGCGGCGCGAGCGTGGGAGCTCACGAACCGCCTCCCGGCAGCCGGAGACCCAGTTGCTGCTCGACCAGCGCCCGCAGCGGCGCGACGCGGATCCGGGAAGCGACGTCGCTCGCGAACGCGTAAACCAGCAGGCTCCGGGCTTCGTCCTCTCCGATCCCCCGGGAGCGGAGGTAGAACAACGCGGCCGCGTCCAGCTGGCCGATCGTCGAGCCGTGCCGGCATTTCACGTCGTCCGCGAAAATCTCGAGCGCGGGCTCCGAGTTGACCAGGGACTCCTTCGAGAGCAGGAGGTTCTTGTTGGTCTGCATGGCGTCGGTCTTCTGCGCGTCGGGGCGAACGATGATCTTCCCGTGGAATATGCCGCGGGACTTCCCGTCGAGAATTCCCTTGTACAGCTCGCGGCTCGTGCCGTGCGGCATGGCGTGGTCGATGAGCGTGTGATTGTCGAGCAGCTGCGTCCCGTTCCCGAGGAAGAGGCCGTTCAGCGTGCAGTCGGCGCCCTCGGCGTCCAGCCGGACGTTCAGGTCGTTCCGGGCGAGCGCTCCTCCGAGGGAGATCGAGTGCGACGTGAAATTGCTGTTCCGTCCCAGGCTCACGGCCGTCGTCGCGACGTGGAAGGCCGCGTCCCCCTCGCGCTCCAGCTTCGAGAAGTCGAGGACGGCTCCGTCGTGGAGAACGACCTCGGTGACGGCGTTGGTGAAGTAGAGCTCCCCGGCGGTTCCGAGAAAGGTCTCGACCACCGCGGCCTGGCTGCCGGCCTCCGCGATCACGAGGTTCCGGGGGTGGGAGACCGTCGGACCGAAATCCGGCTCGGACAGGAACACGAGATGGATCGGTTCGGTCACCGTCGTCGAGGCCGGAATCCGGACGAAGGCGCCATCGTCGATGAATGCCGAGTTCAGCTGCGCGAAGGCGTTGCCGTCCCGCACGACCTTCGCCAGGTACGGCTCGACCGTCTCCGGGCGCGACGCGAGAACCTCCGCGAGGCTCGCCACCTCGAGGCCGCCGGTCAGCAGTCCCACCGAAGACAGCTCGGGGGCGTACCGGCCGTTGACGAAAACGATCTGGGCTCCGGCTCCCGCCGGAAGCGGAAGAGGACGTGCCGTGGAACCCCGTTCGCCCGACGCCGGCTGGAAGGGCACCTTCACGAAAGGCGCGACGTTCGTGTACTTCCAGGCGTCTTCGCGGACGGTCGGGAAGCCCCTTTCACGAAACCGCTCCATGCCGGCGCGCCGGATTCCGGCGAGCCAGCCCGGCTCCCGCGGTGAAAGCCGTTCGCGAAACGACTCGGAGGCCGAGCGCTCGAGGCCGGCTGCAAGTTCGGCGACGGCTTCCATCAGCCGGCCGTCCCCGCGGCCGCCGGCGGCTCCTTCTCCAGCCACGCATAGCCCTTCTCTTCCAGCTCGAGAGCGAGCTCCTTGCCCCCCTCGCGCACGATGCGGCCGTCGACCAGGACGTGCAGAAAGTCCGGAACGATGTAGTTCAGGAGCCTCTGGTAGTGCGTGACCACGATCATCGCTCTCTCCGGAGTGCGGAGCGAGTTCACGCCGGACGCGACGATCCGCAGCGCGTCGATGTCGAGCCCCGAGTCGGTCTCGTCCAGGATCGCGAGCGTCGGATCGAGGATCGCCATCTGGAATATCTCGTTGCGTTTCTTTTCGCCGCCGGAGAACCCCTCGTTGACCGGCCGTTTGACGAGCTCCTCGTCGATGTCGACGAGCTTCGCCCGATCCGTGACGAGCGACAGGAAGTCGAACGCGTCGAGCTCCGGAAGGCCGCGATGCTTGCGGACCGCGTTCAGGGCGTTCTTCAGGAAATAGACGTTCGACACGCCCGGGATCTCGACGGGATACTGAAAAGCGAGGAAGACGCCCTCGCGGGCGCGAAGCTCCGGGAGCATCGCCAGGAGGTTCTGTCCCTTGAAAAGGACCTCTCCGGCCGTGACCTCGTACCCCGGACGTCCCGCGAGCACGTGGGCGAGCGTGCTCTTGCCGGAGCCGTTCGGCCCCATGATCGCGTGGACTTCTCCGGCGTCCACGGTCAAGTCGACTCCGCGGAGGATCGGGTTACCGGCGACGTTCGCGTGGAGGTTGCGGATCTCGAGGAGCGCCATCAGCCCACGCTCCCCTCGAGCGACACGCCGAGCAGCTTCTGCGCCTCGACCGCGAACTCCATCGGAAGCTCCTTGAAGACGACCTTGCAGAAACCGTTGACGATCATGTTGACCGCTTCCTCCGCCGAGATCCCGCGCTGCTGGAAGTAGAAGATCTGGTCTTCCCCGATCTTCGACGTGGACGCCTCGTGCTCCATCTGCGCGGTGGAGCTCAGGACCTCGATAACCGGGAACGTGTGCGCGCCGCACTTGTCGCCGATCAGGAGGGAGTCGCACTGCGAATAGTTGCGCGAGTTGTCCGCCTTCGCGAGGATCTTGACCAGCCCGCGGTAGGTGTTCTGTCCGTGCCCCGCGGAAATCCCCTTCGACACGATGGTGGACTTCGTGTTCTTGCCGATATGGATCATCTTGGTGCCGGTGTCCGCCTGCTGGTAGTTGTTCGTGACCGCCACCGAGTAGAACTCTCCGACCGAGTTGTCCCCCTGGAGGATGCAGCTCGGGTATTTCCAGGTGATCGCGGAGCCGGTCTCGACCTGCGTCCACGAGATCTTGGAGTTCCGGCCCAGGCACTTGCCGCGTTTCGTGACGAAGTTGTAGATCCCACCGCGGCCCTGCTCGTCGCCGGGATACCAGTTCTGCACCGTGGAGTACTTGATCTCCGCGTCGTCTAACGCGACGAGCTCGACGACCGCCGCGTGGAGCTGGTTCTCGTCGCGCATCGGGGCTGTGCAGCCTTCGAGATAGCTGACGTAAGCGCCCTCGTCCGCGATGATGAGGGTCCGCTCGAACTGGCCGGTCTTCTCGGCGTTGATGCGGAAGTAGGTCGAGAGCTCCATCGGGCAGCGGATTCCCTTCGGCACGTACACGAACGAGCCGTCCGAGAAGACCGCCGAGTTCAACGTCGCGAAGAAGTTGTCGGTGTACGGGACGACCGACCCGAGGTACTTTTTCACGAGGTCGGGGTGGTTGTGGACCGCCTCGGAGAAGGAGCAGAAGATGACGCCGACTCCGGCGAGCTTCTCCCGGAAGGTGGTCGCGACCGAGACGCTGTCGAAGACGGCGTCCACGGCGACCCCGGCGAGCTTCTCCCGCTCGCGCAGCGGAATCCCGAGCTTTTCGTAGGTCTCGAGGAGCTTCGGGTCGACTTCGTCGAGGCTCTTCGGCGCGTCCTTCCGCGACTTCGGCGCGGAGAAGTAGACCATCGCCTGGTAGTCGATCGGCGGGTAGTGGACGTTCTGCCAGGTCGGCTCTTTCATCGTGAGCCAGTGGCGGAACGCCTTCAGCCGCCACGCCAGAAGCCACTCGGGCTCCCCCTTCTTCTGGGAAATCAGGCGGACGATGTCCTCGTTCAGGCCCGGGGGAACGGAATCGGACTCGATGTCCGTGACGAAACCGGCC
>JBBQKV010000070.1:0-14322 GCA_038327245.1 Acidobacteriota bacterium | reverse complement strand
GGCGCCCGTCCTGGAGGAGCTCTGGCTCGACGGGAGCCCGGACGGCCGCGCGGTGACGGACGAGACGTTTGCCAGGGGATCGCCGCCCGGCACGTTCTTCGACTACGCGGTCGTCCATCTCGTCACGACGGCGACGCTCGGGCGGCTGGGGGAGCTCTATCCGGAGGGGCGTTTCGACTCGCGCCGCTTCCGGCCGAACTTCCTCGTCCAGTCGGAAGACGGAGAGACCGGCTTCGTCGAAAACGCGTGGATCGGAAAGACGGTCGCGATCGGCGACGGCGCCGACGGAGTCCGGCTCCGGATCACGGATCCCTGCCCGCGGTGCGTGATGGTGACGCTCGCGCAGGAGGATCTGCCCCCGGACTCGGGGATCCTGCGGACCGCGGCGCGCCACAACCCGGTCGTGGGCGGCGAGGGGCGGGGACCGGGCGGCGTCTACGCGGCGTCGGTGGGCGTGTACGCGTCGGTGCTCCAGGCCGGGGTCGTCCGGCGGGGGGACCCTTTGCGCGTAATGGAGACGTAACCGGAGCTTCACCAGCATTTACGGGGCAAAGTGGCAAGTGGAGACCTGACCCCGTCTTCCGGTTGATTTACGCCTTTTTACTGCCTAGAGTCGGAGGATGTTCGAGCCGACCGACCCGCGCATTGTCTCGGCCGGCGCGCGCAAGGAGAGGCTCCGGCAGCGCTCCTGGAAACCTCCCGCCTCCCGCGGAGCGCCGCGCCCCTACGCGGAGCTGAGAGCGGCCTCCGCCTTCTCTTTCTTGGACGGCTCCTCGCTGCCCGAGGACCTCGTCGAGGAGGCCGCGAACCGCGGGCTTCCGGCGGTCGCGCTCGTGGACACGAACGGGGTCTACGGGGCGCCGAGGTTTTACAAGGCCGCGAAGGAGGCGGGGATCAGAGCGCTGGTGGGGGCGGAAGTGATCGTCGCAGACGGTCATCCTGAGCGAAGCGAAGGATCTCTCCCAAATAAGAGAGAGATTCCTCGTCGCTTCGCTCCTCGGAATGACAGAGAGGGCGGGAATGACGGGAAGAGCCGCCTCACCCTCCTCGTCGAGAACCGCGCCGGCTACCGGAACCTCTGCCGCCTGATCACGACGGGGGCGCTCGACCGGCCGAAGGGGGAGGGGCGGGTCTCGTGGGACGACGTCGCGGCGCACGCCGAGGGGCTGCACTGCCTGACCGGCGGGCAGCAGAGTCCGGTCTCGCGCGCGCTCGACGCCGCGGGTTCCGAGGGCGCGGGAGATCTCCTCGGGCGGCTCGCGACGATCTTCCCGGGCCGCGTCCACGTCGAGCTCCAGCGGCATCACCTTCGCGAAGAGGAGCACCGCAACCGCGCGCTCGTCGACCTCGCGCGAGCGCGGAAGCTGCCGCTCGTCGCGACGAACGGCGTCCGCTACGCCCGTCCGCGCGACAAGGAGCTCCACGACGTCCTGACCGCGCTGCGGCACAAGACCGACCTCGACCGCGCCGGCGCGCTCCTTGCGGGAGAGCGCCACCGCCACTTCCAGGGCGCCGCGGAAATGTCGCGGCTCTTCGCGGACCTGCCGGACGCGCTCGACGGCGCGTGGGAGCTCTCGCAGAGCCTCGACTTCACGCTCGCCGATCTGGGATACCGGTTTCCGGATTACCCGCTGCCTTCCGGGGAGACGCCCGCCTCCTTTCTGCGCCAGGTCGCGTGGAACGGGGCGCGCACCCGTTTCCGGCCGCTCACCGCGCGCGCGCAGGCGCAGATCGCGAAAGAGCTCAACCTGATCGAGAAGCTCGACCTCGCCGGCTACTTCCTCATCGTCTGGGACATCGTCCGGTTCTGCGGCGAGCAGAAGATCCTGGTGCAGGGCCGCGGGTCCGCCGCGAACAGCGCGGTGTGTTACGCGCTCTCGATCACGGCGGTCGATCCGGTGAAGATGGAGCTCCTCTTCGAACGCTTCCTGTCGGAGGAGCGGGGCGAGTGGCCCGACATCGATCTCGACCTCCCCTCCGGCGACCAGCGCGAAAAGGTCATCCAGCACGTCTACGAGAAATATGGCACGCGGGGCGCGGGGATGACGGCGAACGTCATCACGTACCGCGACCGGATGGCGGCGCGCGAAGTGGGGAAGGCGCTCGGCTACTCTCCCGAACAGGTGGACCGGCTCTCGAAGCAGCTCTCGAGCTGGAACTTCGGAGAGCTCCGGGAACCCATCGAGGAGCTGGAGAAGGAAGTCTCGGCCGCGGGCCTCGACCCGCGCGACGTGCGCGCGCGCCACTTCATGCGGCTCTGGCTGGAGGTTCAGAACCGGCCGCGCCACCTGGGCCAGCACTCCGGCGGCATGGTCATCGCGGCGGGGCGGCTGGACGAGGTCGTGCCGCTCGAACCCGCGTCGATGCCGGGGCGCGTCGTCGTCCAGTGGGACAAGGACGACTGCGCGGACATGGGGATGGTCAAGGTGGATCTGCTCGGACTCGGGATGCTCGCGGCGCTCGAGGAGGCGATCCCGATGATCCGCACGAACGAGAAGGTCGAGGTGGACCTCGCGCACCTGCCGCCGGACGACCCCGCGATCTACCGGATGCTGAACGAAGCGGACACGGTCGGGCTCTTCCAGGTCGAGAGCCGCGCGCAGATGGCCTCGTTGCCGCGCCACGCGCCGAAGACCTTCTACGACATCGTCGTGCAGGTCGCGATCATCCGGCCGGGCCCGATCGTCGGCGGAATGGTCCATCCGTTCTTCGACCGGAGGCGCGGGCTCGCGCCGGTCGAGTACCCGCACCCGTGCCTCGAGCCCATCCTGAAGCGCACTCTCGGCATCCCGCTCTTCCAGGAGCAGCTCCTGCGGATCGCGATGGTCGCCGCGGGCTTCACGGGCGGCGAGGCGGAAGAGCTGCGGCGCGCCATGGGCTTCAAGCGCTCGCAGGAGCGGATGTCGGCGATCGAGGAAAAGCTGCGGCGGGGAATGAGCGAGCGCGGCATCTCCCCCGCGGCGCAGGAGCAGATCGTCAAATCCATCACGTCCTTCGCGCTGTACGGGTTCCCCGAGTCCCACGCCGCGTCGTTCGCGCTGATCGCGTACGCGAGCGCGTACCTCAAGGCGCACCACCCGGCCGCGTTCTATGCGGCGATCCTGAACTCCTGGCCCATGGGCTTCTACCACCCCGCGACGCTCGTCAAGGACGCGCAGCGGCACGGCACGCGGATGCTGCCGATCGACGTCGCGCGCTCCGGCTGGAAGTGCCGCTGGGAGGAGGGGGCCGTGCGGATCGGAATGCGGTTCGTCCAGGGACTGAAGGAGGCGACCGGAAAGACGATCGAGGCCGAACAGGACCGGGTACCCTTCGCGAACGCCGACGACCTCGCGCGGCGTTGCGGACTCCGCGAGGACGAGCTCGTCCGGCTCGCGTACGCGGGCGCGCTGGCGTCGTTCGGGCGGACCCGCCGCGGCGCGCTCTGGCAGGTCGCGAAGGTGGCGCGCCCGTCCGGCGAGCTCTTCGCCGGAATGGCGACCGACGATCCGTCGCCGCTGCCGGACATGACGCCGCGGGAGGAGACCGCCGCGGACTACAACGCGACCCAGATGACGACGGGCCCGCACCTGATCGAGCACCTGCGCGGGGATTTCCGCCGCCGGGGAATTCTCTCGGCCGCGGAAATCGCACGGCTCCCGGACGGCACCCTGGTCAAGACCGGCGGGGCTGTGATCGTGCGCCAGCGGCCCGGCACCGCGAAGGGGTTCGTCTTCCTGACGCTCGAAGATGAGACCGGCATGTGCCAGGCGATCGTGCGGCCCGACCTCTTCCGCGAGTACCGGACGGTGATCGTGGGGTCCGGCACCCTCGTGGTCGAAGGCCGGCTTCAGAAGCAGGACGGCACGCTCTCCGTCAAGGGAGAGCGGTTCTGGGGGATCCAGGAGCTCGAAGAGGTCCCGAGTCACGATTTCCACTAGGGGCGTAAATCGCAAACGGCGCGGAGGCCCCGCGCGTCTACGACGATGTGCACCTGGATCGCCCGGAAGAGCCTACGAAACCTTTCGTCGGCTCGTTCGTAAATTCCGGCGTGAAGACGGTGTCGCGTCTCCTCTTTCTGCTCGCCCTGTCTCTGCCGGCCCTCGCGGCCGCGCAGGCTCCGTCCGCCACGGAATTCGCCCCGCCGATTCCCATGGCGAAGATCACCTCGCCGATCCGGATCGACGGGGACCTCTCCGACGCCGGCTGGCGCGAAGCCGCGAAGGTCGAGACGTGGTACGAGTCGAACGTCGGCGACAACGTCCCTCCGCCGGTTCAGACGATCGCCTACGTGGGTTACGACTCGCGCTTCCTCTACGTCGCGTTCGACTGCCGTGACCCCGCGCCTGCGAAAATTCGCGCGCCCTACGTCGACCGCGACAACGTTTTCTCGGAGCAGGACTTCGTCGGGCTCATCCTGAACGCCAAGAACGACAAGCGCTCGGCGGTCGAGTTCTTCGTCAACCCGCGCGGGATCCAGGACGACGGCCTCGTGAACGACGCCACCGGCAACGAGGACTTTTCCCCCGACTTCTTCTGGGACTCGGCGGGGTCGATCGGTCCGCAGGGCTGGGTCGTCGAGATGCGCATCCCCCTGACGTCCATCCGCTATCCGAAGGGGGATCCCCAGACCTGGGGGCTCATGCTGTACCGGAACTACCCGCGCGACTTCCGGTACCAGGTGTTCGACGTCAGGCTGCCGCGGGGCGGGAACTGCTTCGTCTGCCGGTCGCGGGAGTGGACGAACATCACGGGGCTGCCGGGCGGCGGCCACATCGTGGTGGCGCCGTATCTGACGGCGTCGGAGAGCGGGCACCCGCGCAGCGGCGAGCTCGGCACCGAGTTCGTCAACGAGCCGATCGAGGGGGACGCCGGGCTCGACGTGAAGTGGACGCCGAACGCCGACACCGCGCTCGACGTCACGGTGAACCCGGACTTCTCGCAGATCGAATCGGACGTCGCGCAGATCTCGGCCAACGAGCGTTTCGCGCTCTTCTTCCCGGAGAAGCGGCCCTTCTTCCTGGAGGGGGTGGACCTGCTCGAAACGCCGATCCAGGCGGTCTACACGCGGACGATCACGTCTCCGCGATGGGGCGCCCGGGCGACCGGCAAGCTCGGCGCGACGGCGTACACGGTGCTCGTGACCGAGGACCGCGGGGGCGGCAGCGTCATCATCCCGGGACCGCAGTCGTCGGATCTCGCGGACCAGGACTTCTCATCGCTCGACGTGATCGCGCGTGCCCGCCACGACGTGGGCCGGTCGTTCGTGGGAATGCTTTTCACCGACCGGGAGAACCGGGGGGGCGGGCACAACCGCGTGCTCGGCCCGGATTTCCAGTGGCGGCCGAGCGAGGGCAACGAGGTCACGGGACAGTTCCTCTATAGCTCCACGGAGACGCCCAACCGGCCGGATCTCGCGGCGGAGTGGGACGGCCGCAAGCTCGACGCGGCCGCCGGGTTTCTCTCCTGGCTGCACACGAGCCGCACGTGGGTGTGGCGCACCACCTACGAGGACATCTCCGAGGACTTTCGCGCGGACAACGGCTTTCTGCCGCAGGTCGGATTCCGGCGCGGACGGAACTTTCTCGGCTACACGTTCTTTCCGAAAAACTTTTTCTTCAGCCGGATCGAGCCGCTCGTCGTGGTCAACTGGTACTGGGAGCGCGACGGCGACACGCTCGACCGGCGCGTCCATCCCGGCGTCCAGTTCGGCGGCAAGCTGAACTCGAACGGCGAGGTGGACTTCAACTTCGACTCCATCCGGGTGGGAGAGAAGCTCCTGTCGCGCAAGAACGTCTCCTGGTCGATCGGCGTCTCACCGACCCGGCTCGTGCCGCGGATCTCCCTGAACGGCTTCGCGGGCGAGGACATCGACTTTGCCAACGGCCGCGTGGGAGACGGCGGCCGCTTCGGGATTTCAGGAACCGTGCGTCCGACGGACCACCTGGACCTCCAGTTCACGGGCGACCGGCGGTGGCTCGACGTCCGGTCGGAGGAAGCGGGGCGCGACGGACGGCTATTCACCGCCACCGTCGCCCGCCTGCGCGCGGCGTACACGTTCTCGGCGCGCGCATTTCTCCGGGTGATCGGCCAGTACGTCGAGACGAAGCGAGACCCGGATCTCTACAAGTTCGGCGTCTCGCGGAAGAGCGGAGGCTTCGAGGGCTCGGCGCTCTTCTCCTACAAGCTCAACTGGCAGTCCGTGCTCTTCCTGGGGTACGGCGACTCGAGCGTGCTGCAGGACTCGGGCGATCTGGCGCACTCCTCGAGGCAGTTCTTCCTCAAGGTGTCGTATGCGTTCCAGAGATAGATCGTCGCGCTCCCTTGCGGACGACCTGCTGCGCAACGGCACGCGGCTCGGCGGCGACTGCCTCGACCGCGTGCCTGGCCGTTCGCTGTAGCAGAGCGCCGCGCCGGGCGCAACGCCGGGTTAGTAGAACCTTCCGCATCCGCCGTCGTAAAAAAAGGAGTCGTGAAATTCGCGGTGGTGCTGGTCGGTCTGATTGGAGTCTCCGTCGCCACGGCGGAGCAGCCGGACCTTCCCCCGATCGCGGTCCACCGAACGGCCGGACCGATCAAGGTGGACGGCGACCTCTCGGATCCGGGGTGGAAGGATGCCGCCGTCATCGAACTTCGCCCCGCAGGACTTCCGCTCGACGGTCGCGATCGGAAGGCTGCGGCACGACTTCGGGAACTCGTTCGCCGGGCTCCTCGTCACGGATCGCGAGGTCCGCGACGGCGGCCACAACCGGGTCCTCGGGCCCGACCTCTCCTGGCGCCCGAGCGCGAGCGACCAGGTGACGGGGCAATTCCTCTGGAGCGACACGCAGACGCCCAACCGGCCGGATCTCGCGGCCGAGTGGGACGGGCGCCATCTCACGGGCTCGGCCGCGGACCTGCGGTGGCAGCACATCCAGGAGGCGCCGGAATGGTTCGTCCACTACCGCGAGCTCGGCCGCGGATTCCGGGCCGACGACGGCTTCGTTCCTCAGGTCGGCCTTCGGTTGGGCGAGGCGTTCGCCGGCTGGAACTTCTATCCGACGGGACTCCTGAACCGGGCCCGGCCGCAGTTTTTCTATTCCTACTCCGAGGACCGTGACGGCAACCTGATCGATCGAAACGTGAGTCCCGGCGTCCTCTTCCTCGGCCGGCGGAACCTCCAGGGGGAGGTGGACCTGAACGTGGGGGCGACCCGCATCGGGGACGAGATCTTCACGCGGACCAACGTCTTCTTCGTTTTCCAGGTCGATCCCTCCCGCCGGTTCTCTCGGTTCGAGGTGGATGGCAACGTCGGCCATGAATACGACTTCGAGAACGGCCGGGTCGGCGATGGGCTGCGCCTGTCGACGGCCCTGACCGTCAAGCCGACCGATCACCTCGCGCTCGAGTTCATCGGCAACCACCAGACCCTGGACGTGGAGGGAGACGACGGCCGGCACGGCCGCCTGTTCCGGGCTCAGACGGCTCGGCTCAAGGCCACGTACACGTTCACGGCCCGCGCGCTCCTTCGCCTGATCGGACAGTGGGTCGAGACGACGCGCGACCCGAGCCTGTACCGCTTCGAGGTGTCGCGGAAGGACGGCGGGTTCGACGGGTCCGCGCTCTTCGCCTACAAGCTCAACTGGCAAACGGTTCTGTTCGTGGGGTACGGCGACAATCGCGCGCTGCTCGGAAACGGAGACCTCGCTCCCGCGGGCCGCCAGTTCTTCCTCAAGGTCTCCTACGCCTTTCAGAGCTGATCTCTCCCGCGAACGGGACCGCCCTCCGCGCCCTCGACTAAAGTCCATGATTCTCGTTGGTTGACACTCCGCTCTCGCACCTGTAGCGTCTCTCCAGTTTCGCCAAGGCCAATCATGTCCGACAGAGCACGCAGTGGTTCCGTGGTTCTCATCGCGAGCCCGATCGCGGGCGTGCGCGGCCAATGGGCGTCGGGCCTACGCGAAAAGTTTCCGCTTTACGAGGCGGCCGAGAAGACCGTGCTGGAGCGGAACATGACGAACCTGAAACCAGCGATCCTCCTGCTCGATCTCGCCTTTCCGGGCTTGGGCGGCGTGGAGGGAGTCGGCGAAATCCAGAAGCTCTCGCCGCTGACGTCCGTGATCCTCATGACCAGCACCCCCAACGACCGCGAGGGGTTCTCCGCCCTCAAGGCGGGCGCGCGCGGCTACTGCAGCTCGGACATGGATCCGAACCTCCTGCGGAAGGCAGTGTCCGTCGTCATCAAGGGGGAAATCTGGGTGGCGCGGAACGTCTTCGCACCTCTGCTCGAAGAGCTCACGGCTCTGACCGAGCGGCGGCACAAGGAGTTTCCGCCGAACCTCGACACGCGGCTGGACCGACTGACGCCGAGGGAGCGCGAGATCGCGCAGCTGATCGGCGGGGGGGCGAGCAACAAGGAAATCGCAGGCCGGCTGAACATCACGGAGGCCACGGTGAAGGCGCATTTGACCGCAATTTTCCGGAAGCTGGGCCTGTCCGACCGACTCGGCCTCGCCCTCTTCGTGACCGAATACAACCGGGTGGCGCGGTGAGCGCGCGGCGCCCGGCAAAGCCGCGGAAGGCGATGCCGAGGAAGCCCGCGGCGAAGGCGTCGGCGAAGAAGATCGGCCGCGAGCGCGGCGGAATGGACTGGGTGAAAAAGCGGCCGCTGCCGGTCGTCACCGTCCTCGTCGCGGACTCGGAGCGCCGGAGCCGGAACGCGGCGACGCGCGTCGTGCAGTCGATGCGCGGGATGCGGATCGTCGGAGAAGCGCACACCGGCCACGAGGCCGTTTCGGGCACGGCGCGGTTGAAGCCGCGCATCATCCTGCTCGACCTGCAGCTTTCGTCGGACTTCGGCGCGACTTTGATCTCGGTCCTGCGGCGCCGGAGCGCGCGCAGCCGCGTCATCCTGCTCGTGGGCCGCGCCTCCGAGGATCGGATCGTGGAAGCGCTCTCCCACGGCGCCGTGGGTTGCGTGACGAAGAAGGAGATCCCGCTCTTTCTGCCGAAGGCGCTCGAAGCGGTCGCCGCGGGCGAGGCCTGGATGTCCCGAAAGCTGGTCCCGAAGATCGTGGACCGTCTCGCGGGCTTCACGGCGCGCCCCAGGAAGCGCAAGTAGCCGCATCCTCCGGGCGGACCGGGTGAAACGCGAGCTGGTCCGCAGCATCGGGTTCCTCGACGCGACGGCGCTCGTCGTCGGCTCGATGATCGGTTCCGGGATCTTCATCGTTTCGGCGAAGAGCGCGAGGGTTCTCGGTTCGGGGGGGTGGCTCCTCGCGGCCTGGGCGGTCGCGGGGGTGCTCACGATGATCGCCGCGCTCTGCTGCTCCGAGCTCGCGGCCATGATGCCGAAGGCCGGCGGGCAGTACGTCTTCTTCCGCGAGGCCTACGGGCCGCTCTTCGGATTTCTCTTCGGCTGGACGATGTTCCTCGTCGTGCAGACCGGCACCATCGCGGCGGTGGCCGTCGCGTTCGCGAAGTTCCTCGGCGTGGTGTGGCCCGCGGTTACCGAGATCAAGACGCGGGTCGGACTATTTTCTGTTTCAGCGGCCCAGCTCACGGGGGTGGCCGTGATCGCGCTCCTGACCGCTTCGAACGCGAACGGGCTCAGGACCGGCACGGCGACGCAGAACGTCTTCACTTTCGCAAAGCTGGCGGCTCTTCTCGCCCTGACGGTCTGCGGGCTCCTTCTGGGCCGGGAGGGCGGCGCGCTGCGCGCGGGGGCGTTCTGGAGCGCCGCCTCTCCGGAGGGACGGTCCCTGACGGGCGTGGCGCTCCTCGCGGCGCTCGGCACCGCCATGGTCGGCCCGCTCTTTTCTCAGTCCGCCTGGAACAACGTCACGTTCGCGGGGGAAGAGGTCGAAAATCCGGGACGGACGCTGCCGCGCTCGCTGCTCGCCGGCTGTCTCCTCGTCACGAGCCTGTACGTCCTGGCGAACGTCGCGTACCTGAACGTCCTTCCTCTTCCCGCCATTCAGCACGCGCCTTCCGACCGCGTCGCGACCGCGGCCGCGACCGCTCTCTTCGGACCCGCCGCGGCGGGAGTGATGGCGGTCGCGATCATGGTCTCCACGTTCGGCTGCGTGAACGGGCTGATCCTCTCGGGCGCACGCGTCTCCTTCGCCATGGCGCGCGACGGCCTGTTCTTCCGGGGGCTCCAGCGGCTGAACTCCGCGGCCGTTCCGCGGAACGCGCTGTGGGCGCAGGCGCTGTGGGCCTCGGTCCTCGTTCTGTCCGGAAGCTACAGCGATCTCCTGGAGTACGTGATCTCGGCGGACATCCTGTTCTACGTTCTCCTCGTCGTCGCGGTGATCGTCCTGCGGCGCAGGCGGCCCGACCTTCCGAGGCCGTTCCGGGCGCCGGGCTATCCCTTCCTCCCGCTCCTCTACGCGGCGGCCGGAGTGCTGTTGATTGCGATCCTGCTCGCCGCCAACCCGCGGACGACGTGGCCCGGATACGCGCTCGTCGCGACCGGCATTCCGGTGTACTTCCTCTGGCGCCGGCGCGGCGCGGTGTCGTGAACCTCGAGTCGCGCGACGTCTCGGAAGACACGTTCCTCGTCGAGTTCCCGGGCGCCCCGGACTCCGACGCCAACCGGCTCGCGGTCTCGCTCGCGGACCGGCTTCGGTCCCACTCCCGGCGCGGCCTGCTCGACGCGATTCCGGGAGCGCGGACGCTCTTCGTGGTCTTCGATCCGCGCCTGGAGCGGCGCCGATCCGTCCTCGAGCGCGTGCGGCGACTTGCCCGCGAAAGAGACGCCGCTCCCCCGGAGAGCCGGCGCTTCCGGATTCCGGTCGCGTACGGGGGAGAGAGCGGGCCCGACCTCTCGTCGCTCGCGCGGGAACGCGGGATCTCCCCGGAGGAGCTCGTCCGGCGGCATGCCGCCGCCGAATACACCGTGGCCTTCCTCGGCTTTTCCCCGGGCTTCGCGTATCTCTCGGGGCTCCCCGCGGATCTCGCCGCGCCGCGGCGCGCGAGTCCCCGCCCGCGGGTTCCCGCCGGCAGCGTCGCGATCGGCGGGGCGTACACCGCGATCTATCCGGAAGAGACGCCGGGCGGCTGGACGCTCGTCGGGCGATCGCCGGTCCGGCTCTTCGACGCGGCTGCGCGCCCGCCCGCGCTCCTGCGGCCGGGCGACCGCGTCTCCTTCGAGCCCATCGCGGAAGCGCAGTTGCGCGTTCTCCGGGCGGGACGAGCCCGCGCGCCGGCAGAGGTGACCGGCGGCGGCGGGGATCCTCTCTTCGAGATCCTGGCGGCCGGGCTGTTCACGACGGTCCAGGGAGCGGCGCGGTACGGTCTCGGCGCGAGCGGCGTCCCCGCGGGGGGAGCCATGGACCCGCTCGCGCTCGCGCGCGGCAACGCGCTCGTCGGGAACTCTCCGGGCGCGGCGGCCCTGGAAATGACCCTGTCCGGTCCGGAGCTCCTCTTCCGCCGCGACGCGGTCGTCAGCGTCACGGGCGCCGAGCTCGCCGGCCACCCGACCGGCCGGTCCATTCCGCTCGACGCTCCGTTTTCGGTCACCGAGGGCGACCGGCTCGCGTTCGGGTACGCGGTCCGGGGCGCGCGGGCGTACCTGTGCGTCGCGGGGGGCCTCGGAGAGCCGCGCCTCGGAGAGCCGGTCCGCCGGCTCGCGCGGGGTGACGCCGTCTTCGGAGCGACGGGGCGGGCGCGGGGTGCGGCGGCCCCGGTCTCCGGCCGTGCGCGAGCGGCGCTTCCGGTCGCGCTGCCGGCGGGGAAGATGATCCTGTCCGTCCTGCCCGGCCCGCAGCGGTCCGATTTTCCGGCCGAGGCGATCGACGCGCTCTTTTCATCGGCCTGGACGATTTCCGCCGAGAGCGACCGTCGGGGAGTCCGGCTGGAGGGACCGGCGCTTGCGCTCCGCCAGGCTCCGGACATTCCGCCGGAGGGAACCGCGCTCGGCGCGATCCAGGTCCCGGCGAACGGGCACCCGATCGTTCTCGGACCGGATCGGCCGGTGACCGGCGGCTACGCGAAGATCGGCACCATCGCGGCGCGGGACTGGCCGCTTCTCGCCCAGGCCGTACCGGGCTCGACCGTCCGGTTCCGCCCGACCTCCCTGACCGGCTCCGGTGAAGGGACTAACATTGCGGAGCCTTGAGCGTCGACCTGAACGCGGACGTCGGGGAGGGAATGGATGACGCAACGATCCTGCCTTACGTGACGTCCGCCAACGTGGCTTGCGGAATGCACGCCGGCAGCCCGACGGTCATGGACGATACCGTGGAGCTGGCGATCTCGCGGGGCATCCGGGTGGGCGCTCACCCCGGATATCCGGACCGGGAGAACTTCGGGCGGGTGACGGTCGAGATGGCCGCCGGGGAAATCGAGAACCTCGTCGTATTCCAGGTCGCCGCGCTGGAGGGTTTCGTCCGCTCCCGGGGCGCGCACCTCTCTCACGTCAAGCCGCACGGCGCGCTGTACCACGACGGAGGGGAGTTTCCGGACGTGGCGCGCGCGATCGCCGAAGGCGTACGGCGGGTCGGAACGCACCTCGTGCTCGTCGGCGCCGCGGGGTCCATGCTCATCGGGGCCGGCCGCGAGGCGGGCCTGAAGGTCGCGGAGGAGGGTTTCGCCGATCGCCGTTACCGCGCGGACGGGACTCTCGTGCCGCGAAGCGAAGAGGGAGCGCTCGTGACCGACCCCGACGAGGCCGCGGAGCAGGCGGTCCGGCTGGCGCACGATCGGATCGTCATCGCGAACGATGGTTCTCGAATCGCGGTCCGCGCCGACACCATCTGCCTCCACGGCGATACTCCCGGAGCCGCAGACATTGCGAGAAGGATCCACGAACGGTTCCAGCTCGCCGGCATCCGGATTGCCCCCCTCGATGCCGACGCGCTGTCGCGGGACGAGCTCGAAGTACCATGAGTCCGCGGCAAGTGGCGAGGAGCTGATGGATCCCGAGGAGACCATCCTGGAGGATCGGCCGGAACCCGGCTGGAAGGAACGGATCGGCGCGGTGCGCCGCGCGGCCGCGGCGCTCGCCGCCACTCGCGGGGAGATCTTCCGCGAAGAGCTCTCCGAAAAGGGATCGCTCTTCGCGAAAGCGGCCATCGGTCTCGCGCTCGCCGCGGCGTTCGGCATCCTGGCGCTCCTCCTCCTGACGGCGCTCCTGGCCGCGCTCTTTTCTCGCCTCCTGGGCGGGCCGATCGCCGGAATCACCGCAGCGCTGTTCCTCTACCTCGTGGTCGCCGCCGCGGCCGCGGTCTTCGGAGGGCGGAGCCTGACCCGGGTCCGGCCATTTGCCTTTCCGGCAACGCGCGACGAGATCCGAAAGGACCTCGACGCCGTGAAGAAGCACGCCGACATGCGCGACGATGCCGCGACCGACGCGGTCGGCGACGACGCGGTCGCGGCCGAGAGAGCGAGCATGCAGCCCGACGACGAGCGGGGAGACGACGAAGAGGTCGAGGAGATCGAAGGAGTCGACGAGGACGACGACGACCGGGAGGGGGGAATTCCGACGATGAGCGAGCTCGAAGATCGCTTCCGGGCAGGTTCGGAGTGAGCGGCCCGAAGCGCGGCACGCGCCGCGCGGACCGCATCGAGGGTCTCCGCCGCCGGGGCGAATTCGAGCGCGACGTCCTCTCCCGGGAGGTCGCCGGACTCCGCGCCGAGGTCGACCGCACCGGTTCGCGCTGGAAGACAGCCGGGTGGATCGCCGGCGGGCTCGCCGCGGCCTGGACGGTCGGGCACAACCTCTTCGGAAAACGGTCGCTGTCCGCGAAGCTCGGCCGCCTGTCGTCGGCGGCATCCATCCTGTTCGGACTCGGCAAGGCCGTCGGGCGAGTCCGGAAATTCTGGTAGGGGGCCCCCCGCTACCGACCGTCCCCGATCGTTGCCTTTCTGACCTGTCGAGCGGACAGGCCGGTCCGGAGACCTCCTCCGAACCCTTTTCCCTTCAGTGAAATCCAGCTGGCACCCGGGTTGCGATGGAGAGCCCTGCCGCTGTGGTCGCGGCGGGAGGGTGAAAAGATGAAAAGAGCGATTCGAACCGCAGTCGTGAGCGCGGCCGTCGCGGGCGCGCTCCTGTTCCTGACTCCGTCTCCGGGCGAGGCCCAGGTCCGCGTCCAGGGGCGTTTCCGGGTGCCGCACGGCCGGATCTCCATCGGCATCGGAGACCCCTACTACCGCGGTGGCTATTACGGCTATCCGGCATACCCCGTGGGCTCCTACGTGCCGTACGGCTACCGGGTGATCCGCCGGCCTCGACTGGGCTACGGCTTCTATTCCCGCTCGCGCTGGATCCCGGTGCGTCCATACGGTCGCCGCTACATCGTCGTGGAGCGTCCGGTCGTCGTCGTGGAACCGCGATATGACGACAGGTACTACCGCAACGAC
>JBBQKV010000069.1:0-14601 GCA_038327245.1 Acidobacteriota bacterium | reverse complement strand
GAGCACGTCCCGGAGGAGGCGCTCGAGGCGATGAGGGCGAACGCAAAGAGTCCGGTCGAGGAAACGTTCGCGGGTCTCATGCTCTTCGTGGGCCGGGGCGACGAGATCGACATGCGTCCGACGCTCTCCCGGTTCCCGGTGCGACTGACGACCGTTCGCGAGTACGCCGACCGGGTCCTCGCCGGGTAGTCCGACCCGGAGCGCGCTGGTCGTAGAATCGGCCGGGAGGTTTCCCATGAAGGTCGCCCGTACCGTTCAGGTCGCGCTTATCCTCGCTCTCGCCCTCCCCGTCCTTCTTCGCGCCGCGCCACCGGAGCCCCGGAAGATCGAGGTCGTGGCCAAGAAGTACTCGTTCGAGCCCGCGCGCATCGAGGTCAAGGTCGGAGAGCCGGTCGAGATCACGTTTCGCAGCGAGGACACGAAACACGGATTCGTTTCGAAGGAGCTCAACCTCGAAAAAGTCGTGTTCTCGAAAGACAAGCCGGCGACGGTGTCCTTCACGCCGGCCAGGGCAGGGACTTACCCGTTCAAATGCGCCCGGTTCTGCGGAATGGGGCACGGCAAGATGAAGGGCGAGATCGTCGTAAGCCCGTAGGGGGGTCAGGTCTCCACTTGCCACATTGGGGGTCAGGTCTCCACTTGCCACTTGCTCCGCAAGGTGGCAAGGCGAGCGCGGCGATTCCGCAGGTCGGCGATCTGTGAAGACCGGACCCCGAGACCTGACCCCTAGACGACGGGCGCGACTTTCGGCTCGATGACCGGAGCGGTTCCCTCTTCCGGAAGCGCGCCCATGAATCGGCGAATCGGCTTCGCGAGAACGAGCAGGATCAGGCCGGCGATGCCGGTCACCTTCGCGACCGAGAGGAACAGCTCCTCGACGCCCATCCCCTGGAATCCGCCGGCCGCGAGACCCGCGATCAGGTTTCCGAGCGCAGTGCCCATGAACCAGGTGCCCATCATCTGGCCGACGAGCGGCCGGGGCGACAGCTTGGTGACGCTCGACAGCCCGACCGGAGAGAGGCAGAGCTCGCCGACGGTGTGCAGGAGGTAGGTCATGATCAACCAGAGCATCGAGACGCGCGCGCCGCCGGCGGTGAAGCTCGCTCCCCACGCGAGCACGAGGAAACCAATCGCGAGAAACGCCAGCCCGAAGCCCATTTTCGCGGGGGTCGACGGTTGCTTGCGGCCGAGCCGCACCCAGAGCATTCCGAATACCGGAGCGAGCGCGATGATGAAGATCGAGTTGACCGCCTGGAGGAACGACGCCGGCATCTCCCATCCGAAGATGACCCGCTGGGTCATCCGCTCGGCGAAGAGGTTCATCGAGGAGCCCGCCTGTTCGAAGCCGGCCCAGAAGAGGACGGCGGCCATGAAGAAGACGAAGATCACGGCGATCCGCTTCTTCTCCGCCTTCGACAGCTTCGACAGGAAGATGACAGCGCCGAAGTAAAGGAGCGCCAGACCGAGCATGAAGAAGCCGGTCCCCTTCGCGACGGCGTACACGTCCAGGTGGATCACCCCGGCGACCTGGAGGATGACGGCGAGAACGATGACGCCAAACAGGATCGCGACGCCGAGTGACAGGCGCCGGACTGCCGTCCGATCGCCCGCCGCCGTCACTTCCGCCTGGCGCCGAAGCCCCGCCTCGCCCAGGTACTTGCCGCCCAGCTGGTATTGCACGAGGCCCAGGACCATTCCGATACCGGCGGCCCCGAAGCCCCAGTGCCAGTTGACCTTCTCGCCCAGGTAGCCGCAGACGAGGGGCCCGATCATCGCGCCGACGTTGATTCCGGAGTAGAAAATCGAAAAGCCCGCGTCGCGCCGGTTGCCCCCCTCCGGGTACAGGTCCGCGACCATCGCGCTGACGTTCGGCTTCAAGAGGCCGGTGCCGATCACGATGAGGCACAGCCCGAGGTAGAAGGTTGCGACTGTCCCGATCGCCATGCTGAAGTGGCCGGCGGCGATGAAGCAGCCGCCGACGAAGACCGCGCGCCGCTGGCCGAGGATCCGGTCGGCGATCCAGCCTCCGGGCAGAGCCATGAGATAGACGAACCCGACGTAGAGGCCGTAGATCGCGGCGCCCGTGCGGTCGGTCATCCCGAAGCCGCCGTTCTGGATGCTCGCAACCAGGAAGAGCAGGAGGATTCCCCGCATCCCGTAGTAGCTAAAGCGCTCCCACATCTCCGTGAAGAAGAGTGTGGAGAGCCCCCGGGGGTGCCCTAACCATTTCTTGTCGGCGGCATTCGGCTGGGTCATCGGTCTCCCCCCTCGCAATCAGGCTACCAGAGCCGGATCGCCCCCCGTCTCAAACGCGCGGCGGTCCGTCCGAAATGCCGGAGATTTCGCCGAGCGCCTCTGCGACGGCGCGGGCGGTGCGCCGGAGGTCCGCATCGGTGTGGGCCGTGGAAAGAAACCACGCTTCGAACTGCGCTGGCGGGAGAAAGATGCCCCGCTTACGGAGTGCGTGAAAGAAAGTCGCATAGCGGGCGGTGTCCGAGCGGCGAGCCGCGGCAAAGTCGGCGACGGGCCCGGGCGCGAAGAAGAGCGTGGAGAGGGAGCCGACCCGCTGATACGTCACGGACCCATCCGCTCCACTCGCGCGGATCGCCTCGCGGATGGCCGCCTCCAGGAGCGCGCCCTTGCGCTCCAGGTCGGCGTAGGGCGGCCGGCGATCGATCTCGCGCAGCATCGCGATTCCCGCGGCCATCGCGAGCGGGTTTCCGGAAAGCGTTCCCGCCTGGTAGACCGGCCCCGACGGCGCCACCTTCCCCATCAGGTCGCGCGGTCCCCCATAGGCCCCCACCGGCAGACCCCCCCCGATGATCTTGCCCAGGATCGTCAGGTCGGGCCGGATGTCGAAGAGCTCCTGCGCTCCCCCCGCCCCCAGGCGAAACCCGGTGATGACTTCGTCGAAGACGAGTAGCGCGCCGTGCCGGGTCGTGATGTCGCGTGCGGCTTCCAGGTAGCCGGGGCGCGGCGGTACGAGCCCCATGTTCGCGGCGACCGGCTCGAGGACGAACGCCGCGACCTCCCCCGGAAACCGCCGGAACGCTGCCTCGAGCGCGTCGGAGTCGTTGTACGGCACGACCGTCGTCAGCGCCGCGACCCCGTCCGGGACCCCGGGGCTGCCCGAGATCCCCAGGGTCGCCACGCCGGACCCGGCCGAGACGAGGAACGCGTCGGCGTGCCCGTGGTATCCGCCATCCGTCTTCACGATCCGCGGACGATCCGTAGCCGCGCGGGCCAGCCGGATCGCGCTCATGGCGGCCTCCGTCCCGGAGTTGACGAAGCGCACCATCTCGAGCGACGGCATCATCCGGATGACGCGCTCCGCGAGCCGGATCTCGCGCTCGGTGGGAGCTCCGAAGGAGGTGCCGCCGCGCGCGGCCCGCGCGAGAGCCCGGACGACGAACGGCGGAGCGTGCCCGAAGAGGAGGGGGCCATAGGACATCACGTAGTCGAGGTACGACGCGCCGTCGGCGTCGCGCACCCGCGCGCCGCGCCCGGTCGACACGAAGAACGGTTCTCCCCCCACCGACGCGAACGAACGAACCGGAGAGGAGACACCGCCCGGCATGAGCGAGCGGGCCCGCTTGAACAGACTTACCGACCGGGTCCGGGTTCGTCGGGAGTTCAGAGAGAGCCGTCCGCGATCCAACCCGCCGCGTCCCGGGCGTGATACGTGAGAACGAAGTCCGCTCCGGCTCGAATGATCCCCGTCAGGATTTCGCCGACGATGCGTTTCTCGTCGATCCAGCCGTTCGCCGCGGCCGCTTTGACCATGGCGTACTCGCCCGACACGTTGTAGGCGCCGAGCGGCGCGTCGAACCGCTCCCGCGCCTCGTGGATGACGTCCAGGTAGGCGAGCGCGGGTTTGACCATGACGGCGTCGGCGCCCTCGTCGAGGTCGAGAGCGATCTCTCTCATGGCCTCGCGGCGGTTGGCCGGATCCATCTGGTATCCGCGGCGGTCCCCGAACTTCGGCGCGGAGTCGGCGGCGTCCCGGAAGGGACCGTAGAAACCGGATGCCGATTTCGCAGAGTAGGCGAGGATCGCGGTGCTCGCAAACCCCTCGGCGTCGAGAGCCCGGCGGATCGCGGCCACGCGGCCATCCATCATGTCGGAGGGCGCGACGACGTCCGCTCCGGCCCGCGCGTGCGACACCGCGGCCTGCGCGAGGAGGGGCAGCGTCGCGTCGTTGTCGACCTCGCCGTCGCGGACGACGCCGCAGTGCCCGTGTGACGTGTACTCGTCGAGACAGACGTCGGTCATCACGACCACGTCCGGCAGCTCCTTCTTGACCTTCCGCACGGTCTCCTGGACCGCGGCCGCGTCGTCCCAGGCCTCGCTCCCTTCGTCGTCCTTCCGTTCCGGGAGGCCGAAGAAGATCACCGCATTCACCCCGGCCTTCACGAGATCGCGCACTTCGGCGACGGCCCGGTCGGGCGAGAGACGGTACACCCCGGGTAGGGACCGGATCTCCTCGCGCCGATCCGTACCGTGCCGGACGAACAGGGGGGCCACGAAGCGGTCCGGCGAGAGCCGGGTCTCCCGCACCAGGGATCGCAGGGCCGGCGTGCGGCGAAGGCGGCGGAGACGCGTCGTCGGAAAGCCGGGCACGGGCGGAATCTATGCCTCGGGGGCGTTGCCGGCAAGCGAGAGGGCGAGCCGGCCCGCCGACTCGAACGTCGGACCTTCCGCGATATCTACGCCGACGACTCCCCATCTTCCGAGCTCTTCGCGCGTCGACTCACCGAGCGTGACCGCCGGCGTTCGCTGGAGGACCGTCCGGGCCGGCGGGGCCGCGCCGTCGAAGAGCCATCGCGCAGCGGAGGGCGAGGTCGCGCAGAACACTGCGATCCCCGGGCCGGTCACGAGCGCGTCGACCGCCGCGTCGTAGGGGCGGGGAACTTTGCGATACAGCGTGAGCGGCACGACGTTCCCGCCGCGCCGCGCGAGCTCCCGCGCCAGCTCGTCGGTCGCATCTTCGCCGCGGGGAAGGAGAATCCGGCGATTCGAAAGATCCGCGGGCAGGGTCTCCAGGATCCGGCGCGCCGAGCCGCCGCCGTCCTCGACCGCGGCGGTAACGTGGGCGCGAAGCAGCGCGGCGGTCGCGGGACCCACGGCGATCAACCGACCCGAGAGTTGCGACCGGAGTTCTTCGCGCGCGACGAGCCGCTCGGCTGCCGCCTGGCTCGTCACGATCACGAGGTCGAAGATTCCCGTGAAGATCTTCGCGTCCGGCTCCAGAGCGACGATCTCGTGGGTGGCGCGGTCGACGACTTCGAGCGCGGGGGCGAGGTCCGCCGGGAACGGCCGACCGCCCGAGCGAACGACGAGGAATCGCGGTCTCACGCCCCGGCGTCATCACGGGAGAGCGTCAGGATCCCGGCCGCTCCCCGCGCCAGGAGCCGGCGGGCAACCTCGAGCCCGAGCCCGGCCGCGTCGTCCGCAGCGCCGCTCGCCTCTTCCCGGAGCGTCTGCGATCCGTCGGGAGTGAAGACCGCGGCGGCGAGGGAGAGCGTCTCCCCGTCGGTCCGCGCGAGCCCGGCGACCGGAGCGCGGCAGCCCGCCTCGAGCAGCTCCAGCAGGGCGCGTTCCGCGAGCGCCTCCCGGTGCGAGGCGGGATCGTCCACCCCGCCCACGAGCTCCCGGACTCGAGCGTCCTCTTCCCGCGTCACCACGGCGAGCGCGCCCTGGCCGATCGCCGGAAGCATCCACGACGCCGACAGCACCTCCGTGACGTCGCCGAGTCTTCCGAGCCGCGCGAGGCCCGCCCGCGCGAGCACGAGCGCATCCCACTTCCCCTCGCGGAGCCGGCGGATCCGGGTGTCGACGTTGCCGCGCGCGTCGATCACCTCGAGGTCCGGCCGCGCCGAGAGAACCTGCGCGCGCCGCCGCGGGCTCGACGTCCCCACGCGCGACCCCGCGGCGAGTCCGGCGAAACTCGTCCCGTCGCGCGAGAGAAGCACGTCGCTCGGATCCTCGCGGGCGGGCACCGCCGCGAGCACGAGGCCTCCGGGCAGCCGCGACGGCAAATCCTTCAGGCTGTGGACGGCCACATCGACTCTGCCGTCCCGGAGCGCCTGGTCGATTTCGCGCGTAAAGAGGTCCTTTCCGGTCATCGCCGCGTCGAGCCGCGAAAGCCGGTCGCCCGTCGTGCGGTAGGTCACGACCTCGACCTCCGCCCGGTCGGCGAGGGCCGCCGCGACCAGCCCGAGCTGCGCGAGAGAGAGCTGACTTCCGCGGCCGCCGATGCGGACTTTCACGAGTGCCGCAGAACCTACCCTTCGGGGTCCAGGTCGAACAGGTGCCGGATCGCTTCGACGCGTTCCAGCTTCCGGGCGGCGTCCGTCTCGCTCTTCAACCGTCGCATGGGCTCGTGCAGAAGCCGGGACACGATCGAATCCGCGAGGGGGCGCAGCCTCTCCCGCTCCGCCGGCGGAAGTCGTTCCAGCTCCGAGTCCCGAAGCCGCTCCAGCCGTCGCTTCAGGTCGGTCAGGGTCGGCACGACCGACAGGTTGCCGAACCACGTGAGGAAGCGCTGGAGCTCCTCTTCCAGGATCTCCTCCACGCGCGGCACTTCCCGGACCCGGCGGCGGCGGTTCTCCGTGGCGACTTCCTCGAGCCCGTCGAGGTCGTAGGCGAAGACGTTGTAGATCGTGCGGACCTCCGGGTCGATGTCGGGAGGCATGGAAAGGTCGAGGAAGAACATGGGCCGCCCCCGCCGCTGCCGCATGGCCGCCTCGACGTCCTCCCGACGGATGACAGGCTGCGGGCTCGCGGTCGTCCCGATCACGACGTCCGCCGTCGGGAGCTCTCGAGAAACCGCGTCCCAGGGCACTGCGGTTGCGCCCACGCGCTCCGCCAGGTTGCCGGCGTGCTCGAGCGTCCGGCTCGCGACCTTGAGATGTCGCGCGCCCGCCTCGAGGGCGTGCCGCGCGAACAGGCTTCCGGTCTCTCCCGCGCCCAGCAGGAGAAGGGTTCGCTCGGAGAGGTCCCCGAAGACTTTGTTCGCCAGCTCGACGCCGATCGAGGCGATCGACAGGGGGTGCACACCGATCTCCGTCTCGGTCCGGACGCGCTTTCCCGCGTGGACCGCGCTTTCGAAGAGCCGATGGAGGACCGTCCTCGAAGAGCCGGCCTCCCGGGCGATCGAGAGCGCCTGCCGCACCTGTCCGAGGACTTCGCTCTCTCCGAGTGCCATGGAGTCGAGGCCGGCAGCGACACGGAAGAGGTGACGCGCCGCTTCCGGACCGAAGCGCCGGAACGCCGCTCCTTCGAGCAGCGCGGGCTCGAGCCCCCGCCACTCCGACACGAAGCGCGTCAGCTCCTCTCCGACGCCGTCACCCTCCGCGACGCTGTAGATCTCGCTCCGATGGCACGTCGACACGATGACGCTCTCGGAGACGAAGCCGCGTCCCAGCAGTCGCCGGAGCCCGTCGCGGACGTCCTCCGCCGTGAAGGCGACGGCCTCCCGGAGCTTTCCGCTCGCGCCGCGGAAGTTCCAACCGAGAACGAGAAGCTCTCCCTCCCGCGCGGCGCTCATCGGAAGACGTGCGCCTGCGAAAGGTAGAGGTTGACGAAGGTGTAGGAGAAGAGAACGAGGACGAAGCCTACGATCGACAGGAGGGCGACCCGCGGGCCCTCCCATCCCCGGCGGTCCATCCAGAGCACGAGCGCGTACACCGAGAGCGTCAGCAGAGCCCAGACGAGCTTGGCGTCCGCGAGGCCGCTCCACACGCGATGCGCCCACGCGACCCCGAGCCCTACGGAGAGCGAGAGGACGACCAGGCCGATCGTGACGCTCGTGCGGTTCATGCGGCCGATGACCTCGAGCGCGGGGAGGCGGGAAAAGAGAACGCCTGTGCGGCCCCGCCGGATCTGCCGGTTCTGGATGAGGTAGAGGAGCGACAGCACGAACGAGAGCGCGAAAGCGGCATCGGCCAGGATCGCGAGCGTGACGTGGAAGGCGAAGAGGCTGCCGCGGGTGGCGGGGCCGGCCGGCGCCTGCGCCGGAAGCAGCACGCCGAGGATCGAGAAGGCGAGAACGAACGGGATCAAGAACGGTCCGATCGCCCGCTCGCGGTGCCGCAGTACGAGGATCAGGTAGGCGAGCCCGAGCATCCACCCGAACAGCGCCATCGACCCGCCGAGGGTGCGGTACGGGACGGAGCCCTGCGAGCGCGCGACGAGCTCGAGGTCCGCGAATTGCGCCACGAGACCCGCCACCACGAGACCCGGCGCGGCGCCGAATCCTTTCGGGCGCACGAGGGCCCGGACCGCCAGCGCCTCCGCGCCGGCATAGAGGAGGACGGCGACCCACCCGAGAAGATGCATCGAAGCGAGAATCTTAACCGGGCCGGAAGAGCTTTACCTGGCGGGCGCCTTCGTGGGTGCCGGCGCGGGTGCCGGCAGAGTCGCGGGCACGGCCGTGTCTTTGGGCATTTCCTTGTTCGCCTCGACCTGCACGTTGATGTCGACGTCGTCCCCGAGCATCACGCCACCGCTGTCCGCCGTGCGGTTCCAGACGACGCCGAACTCCTTGCGGTTGATCGGAATCGTCAGCTCGAAGCCGGCCTTCTCCTGCTTGCCCAGATTCAGAAATCCGGTGTGGCGCACCGGGACAGTCATGGTCTTCGTCACCCCGTGCAGCGACAGGTCACCCGTGACGTCGTAGAGATCCTTCCCTCTCGGCGTGACCTTCGTGCTCTTGAACGTGATCACGGGATACTTCTCGGCCCCGAAGAAATCGGCAGAGCGCAGGTGCTTGTCCCGGTTCTCGTTGGCCGTGTCGATCGAGGCGGTCTGGATCGTCACGTCGACCCTCGAGTCCGCGGGGTTCGCCCGGTCGAGCCAGATGTGTCCTTCGAATTCCCGGAATCGGCCGTCGACCTTCGTGAGCCAGTGGCGGATGCGGAATCCCACCAGCGTGTGGGATTTGTCGAAGACGAACGTTTCGGTCGCGGAGCGCGCGGCGGAGGCGAGTGTCAGCCCGAGAGCGAGGCCTGCCGCGACGCGTGCTCTCGAAAACCTCATGTCGAATCTCCTTCCTGCATCGGCCCGGGGTTGCGATCCTTGACGCCTTCGTTCAGCCGCCCATAGACTGCGGAACGCGCGATGTTTTCCTTTTCCCGATGAGCAGCAGCCCGGTGTCTCCCTTCGGCGCTCGCGAGACCTTCTCCACCGGTCCGGGTCGGACGGGCGAGTTCCACTCGCTGCCGCGGCTGGAGAAAGAGGGCGTGGGCCGCGTTTCCCGGCTGCCGGTCAGCCTGAGGATCGTCCTCGAGTCGCTGCTCCGGAACGTAGACGGCCGCCGCGTTCGCGAGAAAGACGTCATCGAGCTGGCCAACTGGAAGCCGAACGCCGAGCGCACCGCCGAAATTCCGTTCGTCGTCGCCCGCATCATCCTGCAGGACTTTACGGGCGTGCCTCTGCTCGTCGACCTCGCCGCCATGCGCTCGGCGGTGGAACGGATGGGCAAGGACCCGGCGGTGATCGAGCCGCTCGTCCCGGTTGCGCTGGTGGTCGACCACTCCGTGCAGGTCGACTACTGGTCCACGCCGGACGCGCTCCGGCTGAACATGGAGGTCGAGTTCAAGAGGAACCGGGCGAGGTACGAGTTCCTGAAGTGGGGGACGCAGGCCTTCCACGGCTTCGACGTCGTCCCGCCGGGCGTGGGCATCGTCCACCAGGTCAACATGGAGCGGCTGGCGGTCGGCGTGGTCGAGCGCGACGGCGTCTACTTCCCGGACACGCTCGTGGGAACCGACTCCCACACGACCATGATCAACAGCATGGGCATCGTGGGTTGGGGCGTCGGGGGGATCGAGGCGGAGGCCGGGATGCTCGGCCAGCCGGTGTACCTGCTCATGCCCGACGTCGTCGGCGTCCACATGACCGGGCGGTTGACGGAGGGCGCGACCGCGACGGACCTGGCTCTCCACGTCACCGAGATGCTGCGAAAGGCGAAGGTCGTCGGAAAGTTCGTGGAGTTTCACGGCGAGGGGGCCGCATCCCTCGCGGTGGCGGACCGCGCCCCGGTGTCGAACATGTCTCCGGAGTACGGCGCGACGATCGGATTCTTCCCGGTGGACGAGGAGACGTGCCGGTATCTGCTCGCGACGGGTCGGACCGAGGAGCACGTGGCGGCCTTCCGCAGCTACTACCAGGCTCAGGGGCTCTTCGGCATGCCGCAGGGCGGTGAGTGCGACTACTCCCAGGTTCTCGAGCTCGATCTCGCGAGCGTCCGGCCGAGCGTCTCCGGACCGCGCCGGCCGCAGGACCGGATTCCGCTTCCCGACCTGGGGCGGACCTTCCGCGCTCTGCTCGAAAAGCCCGCGGCGGACGGCGGCTACGGCAAACCTCCGGAGAGCCTCACGCGGCGCTTCCCCACGCGTATCGGTGTCCAGACGGTCTCTCCGGAGAAACCGCTCACGGGCGGCGGCCGCCAGGAGCCCGAGCCCTTCGTCGCCGGGCGCAAGGACACGAATCCGCTGACCGAGATCGAGATGGTGAACAACCGGCCCACGCCGACCCGGGTGGAGGACGTCCCCGAAGAGTCGCTCCCGCCGGCGAGCGTTGCGCTCGGCCACGGCGACGTCCTCATCGCGGCGATCACGTCGTGCACGAACACGTCGAACCCGGGCCTCATGGTGGGCGCCGCGCTCCTCGCGAAGAAGGCGGTCGAGCGCGGTCTGACCGTCCCCCCCTACGTGAAGGCCTCTTTCGCGCCGGGGTCCCGGGTCGTGACCGACTATCTCGCGAAGGCCGGGCTGCAGACGTACCTCGACCAGCTCGGCTTCCACCTCGTCGGGTACGGATGCACCACGTGCATCGGGAACTCCGGGCCGCTCGACCCGCGGGTCGAAGAGATCGTCGCGGGTCAGGACCTCGTCGCGGTGTCCGTGCTCTCAGGCAATCGGAACTTCGAGGCGAGAATCCAGCAGAGCATCAAGGCCAACTTCCTCATGAGCCCGCCGCTCGTCGTCGCGTTCGCGCTCGCGGGACGCGTGGACGTGGACCTGACAGCCGACCCGATCGGCCGCGACCCGGGCGGCCGGGACGTGTTCCTGCGCGACCTCTGGCCCTCGTCCTCGGAAGTCGACGAGGCCGTGCGGGCTGCAGTGAATCCCGACTCCTACCGGCGCCTGTACGGGCGCGCCGCCGAGGAGAATCCCCTGTGGAACGACATCACCGCCGCGACCGGCAAGGTCTACGCGTGGGACGAGAACTCGACGTACATCCAGGAACCGCCCTTCTTCGACAGGTTCTCCATGACGCCGGGCGAAGTCTGCGACGTGAAGAACGCGCGGGTGCTCGCGGTCTTCGGAGACTCGGTGACGACGGATCACATCAGCCCCGCCGGCGCCATCAAGAAGAGCAGCCCCGCCGGGCTCTACCTCCAGGAGCGGGGAGTCGCGCCCGAAGACTTCAACAGCTACGGCTCGAGGCGCGGAAACGATCGCGTCATGACCCGGGGCACCTTCGCCAACGTCCGGATCCGTAACCTCCTGGTTCCGGACGAAGAAGGTGGCTTCACGGTCTATCAGCCTCACGGCGAGCGGATGTCGATCTACGACGCCGCGATCAAGTACAAGGCGGCCAACATTCCGCTCCTCGTGTTCGCCGGGCAGGAGTACGGCTCCGGGAGTTCGCGCGACTGGGCAGCGAAGGGGACGCGCCTGCTCGGCGTCCGCGCCGTGATCGCGCAGAGCTTCGAGCGGATCCACCGGTCGAACCTGGTCGGCATGGGCGTTCTCCCCTGCCAGTTCCGGGAGGGTACGAATGCCCGGACGCTCGGCATCGACGGCACCGAGACGTTCGACCTGACCGGGCTGGAATCCGGGATCCGTCCCCGGGGCGACGTGCTCCTCACGATCAAGCGCGCCGACGGTTCTTCCAACGAGGTTCCCCTCCGCGTCCGGATCGACACTCCGATCGAGGTGGACTATTACCGCAACGGCGGAATCCTGCCCTTCGTGCTGCGACAGCTGGTCGCTTAGTCCTCGCGGCCGTTGTCATCCTGAGCGAAGCGAAGGATCTCTCGCTCGATCGCCTCGTCGCCGACTTGGGGTATTCCTCGTCGCTGCGCTCCTCGGAATGACAAGGGGCGCGTACCCCTCGCTATACTGAAAAGCTTGGACACGACGGCGACAGCTTCACCCTCGGCCGCCCGGCTTCTGGACGCTTGCTTCGGGCGGCCGGTGGATCGGGCGCCCGCCTGGATGATGCGCCAGGCCGGGCGATATCTCCCGGAGTATCGCGCGGTCCGCCGCAAGGTGTCGTTCCTGGAGCTGTGCCGCGACGTCGACCTCGCGACCGAGGTCTCGCTGCAGCCGTTCCGCCGTTTTTCGCCAGACGCCGTCATATTCTTCTCCGACATCCTGGTTCCGGTGCAGGCCATGGGCGTCCGCGTCGAGTTCGGAAAAGAAGGTCCGAAGCTTCCTCACCCGGTCCGCACCGGGGACGACGTTCTGCGGCTGCGCCGCTTCGATCCGGCCGGCGAGCTCCGCTTCACGGGCGAGATCCTGAAGCGCCTTCGCTCCGAGGTCGGTGACCGGGCCGCGGTCGTCGGGTTCGCCGGCGCCCCCTGGACCCTGGCGAGCTACCTGATCGAGGGGGGCGCGTCGAAATCTTTCGCTCCGATCAAGCAGATGATGAGCTGGGGACAGCGGACTCTGGAGGGCCTTCTGAACCTCCTCGCGGACGTCATCGGCGACGTCCTGTCCTACCAGATCGAGTCGGGCGCGCAGGCCGTCCAGGTGTTCGATACGTGGGCGGGCGAGCTTACGCGCGAAGATTACTTACGCTGGGGCCTGCCGGCGGTCACCCGCGCGATCTCCGGCATCAAGAGGAACGGACAACCCGTGATCCTGTACGTCAACGGGTGTTCGCACCTGCTCGAAGCGATGAACGAGTCGGGCGCGGACGTGCTCTCGGTGGACTGGCGGCTCTCGCTCTCCGAAGCGCGGCACCGGCTGCCAAACCGGCCGCTCCAGGGAAACCTGGACCCCGGCGCGCTCCTCGGCGGTACGCGGGAGGTTCGCCGGCGCGTTCGCGCGATGCTCGCGGAGACCGGAGGGATCGCGCACGTCGTGAACCTGGGGCACGGCGTCCTGCCGCAGACGCCGGTCGAATCGGTCGAGGCGTTCTTCGACTCGGTGCGGGAAGCCGGCGTGGCGGAGCCCGCGGAGACGCCGGCGTGAGCGAAGCGCTGCCGGTCGCGGAGGTCTCCGTCGAGCTTCTCCACCGGTACAACGTTCCGGGTCCGCGGTACACGTCGTATCCGACGGCGCCCGTGTGGAGAGAGGGCTTCTCGCCCCGCGACTACGGGGAGATCCTCTCGGAGTCCGGAGCCGGAGACTCGCCGGCGCCCCTCTCGCTCTACGTCCACCTCCCGTTCTGCGAAAGTCTCTGTTTCTTCTGCGCGTGCACCGTCGTGATCACGGCGAACCACTCGGTGGAAGCGCCCTATCTGGAGCTCGTGGAAAGGGAGATCGACTGGGTCGCGAAGCGGGCGGGGGGCCACTCGCGCGAGCGTGAGGTCGTCCAGCTCCACTGGGGCGGCGGCACTCCGACTTACCTCTCCCCCGCCCATATCTCGAGGCTCGCCGGGAAGCTCCGGCAGTCGTTCCGGTTTGCGCCGGACGCCGAGGTCGGGGTCGAGGTGGACCCGCGCGTCACGACTCCCGCCCACCTGGAGGCGCTCTCCCGCGCCGGCTTCAACCGGCTGTCCATGGGGGTCCAGGATTTCAACCCCGAAGTGCAGCAGGCGATCAACCGGGTTCAGCCGTTCGAAGACACGCGCGACCTCGTGCAAACCGCGCGCGCCATGGGCTTCGAGAGCGTGAACGTCGACCTGATTTACGGGCTGCCGCTGCAGACGCCGGCGACTTTCCGGACGACGATCGAACGAGTCCTCGAGATCGCGCCGGACCGGCTCGCGGTCTACTCCTACGCCAACGTTCCGTGGCTGAAGAAACATCAGAAACTCCTGGAGCCGCAGCTCCCGGGTGAGGGCGAGAAATTCGAGATCTTCCGCACCGCGCTCGCCCTGTTCACGGCGGCGGGATACGAGTACATCGGGATGGACCACTTCGCGCGGCCCGGCGACGAGCTCGCCCGCGCGCGCCGCGACCGCACGCTGCACCGGAACTTCCAGGGCTACACGACCAAGGCGGGCACGGACCTCGTCGGCCTGGGCGTCTCCGCCATCGGCGCGGTCGGGGACTCCTTCGTTCAGAACCGGCGGGAGCTCCACGACTACCGCCAGGCCGTCGAGGCCGACGGAGCCGCGACGTTCCGGGGCTTCCGGTTGTCCTTCGACGACCGCGTCCGCCGGGCGGTGATCGGGAACCTGCTCTGTCACGGAGTCGTGGTCTTCGGCGAGATCGAGGCTGCGTTCGGGGTCGACTTCCGAAGCTACTTCGCGGGGGCTCTCGACGACCTTGCCGGATGCGCCGCGGACGGCCTCGTCGAGATCTCGGACGCGTCGATCCGCGCGACGCCGTTAGGGCGGGTCTTCCTGAGAAATCTGGCGATGCCGTTCGATTCTTACCTCCTCCCGGCTGAATCAGCGAAGCCTCTGTTTTCAAAGAC
>JBBQKV010000068.1:0-14615 GCA_038327245.1 Acidobacteriota bacterium | reverse complement strand
TATTTTGAATACAGCTCGACGATCAGCTGCTCCTGGATGGGCAGCTTGATGTCTTCCCGGCTCGGCAACTCCAGAACCGTTCCACTGAACGTTTCCGGGGAGAGGTCGAGCCAGTTCGGTACGCCGCGAGCGCGCGCGGTTTCGACCGAGGCCTTGATCTGCTCGTTGGACCGACTCTTGTCCTTGATTGCAATCACGTGTCCCTTCGAGACCCGATAGGAAGGGATCGTGACCTTCCTCCCGCTCACGGTGACGTGGCCATGACGCACCAGCTGGCGCGCCTGCGCGCGCGATGCCGCGAACCCCAGCGAGTACACGACATTGTCCAGGCGGCGTTCGAGCTCCTGGAGGAGGTTCGCTCCCGTGATTCCCTTCCGGCGCTCCGCGCGCTGGAAAGTGAGGCGGAACGGCCGCTCGAGAAGCCCGTAGATCCGCTTGACCTTCTGCTTCTCGCGGAGCTGGATCCCGTACCCCAGCAGCTTGCTGCGCCGCCGGCCGTGCTGGCCCGGCGGGTAGTTGCGCCGCTCGATGGCGCACTTGTCCTTGAAACAGCGGTCCCCTTTCAGGAACAGTTTCATCCCCTCGCGCCGGCAGAGCCGGCAAACCGATTCGGTGTATCGCGCCAAAGACTTGAAACCTCCGCAGCTCCCTCTTTTGTTTGCGTCCTTCCTCCCGGCCAGGAGCTGTAAGCCGGTTTACAGACGAGCTGTCAGCGAGTCGCTTTCAGCTATTAGCTCAGACGCGCCGCCGCTTGCGCGGGCGGCAGCCGTTGTGCGGGATCGGCGTCGTGTCCTTGATCGACTTGATGTCGATCCCGTTGGCCTGGAGGGCGCGGATCGCCGACTCCCGGCCGGCGCCGGGCCCCGTCACCCGGACGTCCACGGAGCGGACGCCGTTCTCCTTCGCGTGCTCGGCGCAGTTCGCCGCGGCGAGCTGGGCCGCGAAGGGCGTTCCCTTCCTCGAGCCCTTGAACCCGATCCGTCCGGCCGACGACCAGGCGAGCATGTTCCCCTCCTGGTCGGCGATCGCGATGATCGTGTTGTTGAACGACGCCTGCACCGTCGCGACGGCGTGCGGGATGTTCTTCTTCTCTTTGCGCCCGGAGCGGGGCTTCTTGCCCTTGCGCCCGGCCGGTTTTTCGGGAGCGGCCGAGACCGGCGTCGATGTATCTGCCATGTGTTTCCTCTCTACCTTCGGATCCGGAGAGATCCCTCGCTACGCTCGGGATGACGCGCTCCGCGCGTCACTTTATTTCTTGGTCGCCTTCTTCTTGCCCGCGATCGTCATGCGGCGCGGTCCCTTGCGGGTTCGCGCGTTCGTGTGGGTCCGCTGACCGCGCACCGGCAGGTTGCGGCGATGGCGCATCCCGCGGTAACAGCCGATGTCCATCAAGCGCTTGATGTCCATCGAAACGTCCTTGCGCAGGTCTCCTTCGACCTTGACGTCGTCCGTGATGACCTTGCGGATCCGGACGACTTCGTCTTCCGAGAGGTCCTTGACGTGCGTATCCGGGCGGACGTCGGCCTTCTCGAGAATGAAATTCGCCTTCGATCGGCCGATTCCGAAGATGTAGGTCAGGCCGACCTCGACGCGTTTGTTGAGTGGAAGATCCACTCCCGCAATTCGTGCCATGTTCTTACCCCTGCCTCTGCTTGTGTTTCGGGATCGAGCAGATGACGCGGACCACGCCGTTTCTCCGAACGACCTTGCACTTCACGCAGATTCTCTTGACCGATGCTCGGACTTTCACGACCTCTCCCTTACTTGTACCTGTAGATGATCCTCCCGCGCGTCAGGTCGTACGGGGAAAGCTCCACGAGGACCTTGTCCCCCGGGAGGATCCGGATGAAATTCTTCCGCATCTTCCCCGAGATGTGCGCGAGCACCTGATGTTTGTTCTCCAGCTCCACCTTGAACATTGCGTTGGGCAGCGGCTCGACCACCGTTGCCATGACCTCGATGGCGTCTTCCTTCGTCATGCCGGGACCGCCGCGGCCTCGCGGGCGCCGAAGGTCGCAGCGACCCGGCCCGTCCCCAGGACGACCGGCCCCGAGGGTCCGATCGCGATCGTGTTCTCGAAGTGCGCGGAGGCCCGGCGGTCCCGGGTCCGGACCGTCCAGCCGTCCTTGTCGACGGTGACCTCTCCGGTGCCCAGGTTGAACATCGGCTCGATCGCGATCACCATCCCGGGGCGCAGCGTGCTTCCGCGGCCGGCGGGCCCGTAGTTCGGAACCTGCGGCTCCTCGTGGAGCGCCGTCCCGACCCCGTGCCCGACGAACTCCCGGACGACGCCGTAGCCGTGCGCGATCGCTACGGACTCGACCGCGGCGCCGATGTCCGACACCCGGCCGCCCGGCTGCGCCGCGGCGATGCCCGCCTCGAGCGCCTTGCGGGTGATCTCCATGAGCTTGCCGCGGCCGAAGTCCACCCGGCCGACCGGGAGCGTCCTCGCGGCGTCCCCGTAGTAGCCCTCGACGACCGCGCCGCAATCGATTCCGACGATGTCCCCCTCTTTCAAAGATCTGGGCCCCGGGATGCCGTGGACGACCTCGTCGTTCACCGACGTGCAGATCGTCTTCGGGAATCCCCGATAGTTCAGAAACGCGGGCCGCGCGTTGCGCCGCCGGATCTCCTCGGCCGCGATCCGGTCGAGCTCCTCGGTCGTCACCCCCGGCGCGACCGCCCTTTCCAGCACTTCGAGCGTCTCCAGGACCACCCGCGACGCCTGCTCGAGCCGCGCGATCTCGTCGGAGCTGCGGATCGTGATCATGCCCGCCCGCCCGCTCGCGCCGCCGCCACCCGGTCGATGCGTCCCGAAACCTCTTCGATCGATCCCGACCCGTCCACGTCGATTCGAACCCCCTGCGCGCCGTAGTGCTCGACCAGAGGCGCGGTCTTTTCCCGGTACACCCGGAGACGCTCGCGGACCGTCTCGGGACGGTCGTCCGAGCGCCCCTCGCGGGTCGCCCGTCCTCCCATCCGTTCGATCAGCGTGCTTTCCGGAACGAGGAGGTTGATAACAGCGTCCAGGGCTTCCCCATTTCCTTCCAGGAGGCGGTCGAGGGCGACCGCCTGCTCGATCGTCCGCGGGAAACCGTCCAGGAGGAACCCCGTCCGGGCGTCGGGAAGCGAGATGCGCTCCCGGATCAGGCCGATCACGACGTCGTCGGAGACGAGCTCCCCCGCATCCATGATCGTTTTCGCCCGCCGGCCGAGCGGGGTTCCCAGGCGGACCGCCTCCCGGAGCATGTCGCCGGTCGAAATGGCCGGAACCGCGGATCGCTGGGCCAGGAGCTTCGCCTGGGTTCCTTTGCCGCTCCCCGGCGGGCCGAGAAAGATTGCTCGCATCGGATGGCCGGTCAGGTCCGGCGGCCCCGGATGCGGCTCTTCTTCAGGAAGCCGGTGTAGTGGTGCTCGACCAGCTTCGATTCGACCTGCTGGACCGTGTCCATGGCGACCCCGACGACGATCAGGAGCGACGTCCCGCCGAAGTAGAAGTTGAATCCGAAGCCCTCGCTGAAGAACCGGGGCAGCATGGTTTCGAGCTGAGGGCCAATCCACGGCAGGCTCGCGAACCGGAAGCCGCGCGCGAGGAAGTCGGGCAGAAGGGCGACGAACGTGAGGTAGACCGCTCCGATGATCGTCAGCCGCGACAGCACGGTGTCGATGTAGTCCGCGGTCTTCTTCCCGGGACGGATCCCCGGAATGAAGCCGCCGTACTTGCGCATGTTGTCCGCGGTGTCCGTCGGGTTGAAAACGATCGACGTGTAGAAGTAGCAGAAGAAGAGGATCCCCAGCGCGTAGAGGAGAACGTAGAGCGGCTGTCCCTGCCCCAGCGAGGCCGCCACCTTCTGCGTCCAGTCCGCGCCGACCAGGGTCGCGAGATAGCTCGGGAGCTGGATGATCGAGATCGCGAAGATGATCGGGATGACGCCGCCGGTGTTGACCCGCAGCGGAAGATAGGTGTTCTGGCCGCCGTAGACCCGCCGGCCGACGACCCGCTTCGCGTACTGCACTGGTATTCGCCGCTGGGCTCGTTCGACGAAAACGATCAGCGCGACGATCGCGAACATGAAGACGAGCACGCCGAGGACCGTCAGGATGTTGATGTTTCCGGTCCGGATCTGTTCGATCAGTCCGAAGATCGCGCGCGGCAGGCCCACGACGATTCCCGCGAAGATGATGAGCGAGATTCCGTTGCCGATCCCGCGCTCCGTGATCTGTTCCCCCAGCCACATGATGAAGATGGTTCCGGTCGTCAGCGTCAGGATCGTCATCAGCCGGAATCCCCACCCGGGATGAGGCACCAGGCGCGATCCGCCCGGGGCGACCTGCTTCTCGAGCCAGAGCGCGATGCCGGAGGCCTGGATGAAGGAGAGCAGCACGGTGCCGTAACGCGTGTACTGCGTGATCTTCTTGCGGCCCATCTCCCCTTCTTTCGAGAGCTTCTCGAGGTAGGGCCAGACGACCGTCAGGAGCTGCAGGATGATCGAAGCCGAGATGTAGGGCATGATCCCGAGAGCGAAGACCGACAGCCGGCGCAGTGCCCCTCCCGAGAAGATGTCCAGGAAGCCGAAGAGCGATCCGGCCGACGACTTGAAGAAGGCGTTGATCGCGGCGGGGTCCACCCCGGGGGTCGGGATGTGCGACCCCAGCCGGTACACGGCGAGCAGCAGGAACGTGAAGATGACCCGCTTGCGCAGGTCCGGCACGCTGAAGATGTTCGCGAAGCTCTGAAGGGCGCTCATGGCTATCGGTTGAGAACCTCACAAGTGCCGCCCGCCGCCTCGATGCGCGACTTCGCGGACGCCGAGAATTTGTGAGCGGACACGGTGAGCGCCTTCTTGACCTCACCGTCGCCGAGGATCTTGACCGGCCGGCGCCCGTGAGCGAGCCGCTGCTCCGCCAGCTTCTGAGGAGTGACGCTGTCGCCGGCGTCGAAGCGGTCGAGGGCCGAGATGTTCACGACGTCGTACTCCACGCGGAAGATGTTCGTGAAGCCCCGCTTCGGGACCCGCCGGTGCAGCGGCATCTGGCCGCCCTCGAAGCCGCGCTGGTGGTGGTAGCCGCTCCGGGACTTCTGGCCCTTGTTGCCGCGGCCCGCGGTCTTCCCGTGGCCGCTGCCCGGACCGCGCCCGACTCGCTTGCGCGCGCGCGTCGCGCCCGGCGAGGGGCGGAGATCCTGGATGCTGATCGGCGCCGGACCGCGCGAGACGGGCGCTTCCGCCCGGGCCGCCGCGATGGGACGGGCCGGCCGGGATGACTCGCGTTCCCCGGCCGCGCCCTTGCCCTTGCGCGACGCCCGGGGCGACTTCGCCCGGGCGGCCGCCTTCTTCGGCGGGGCAGCCGAAGCCGCCGCAGCCGGTTTGCCCGCCTTCTTCGCGGTCTTCTTTTTCGGTTCTTTCTTTTCGGCCATCAGGTGTTCTCGGTCCTTGAGATCGGTGTAGTCAGTCCCGGTTCTCGATCACTTCGACCAGGTGACGGATCTTCCGGATGCGCCCCTGGAGCGAAGCGTTGTCCTCTCGCTCGACCACGTCGCCCACCCGGCGGAAGCCGAGCGCCCGGATGGTCGCCTTCTGGTCGACCGGCGTGCAAATTCCGCTCTTCGCCAGCCGCAGCGTCAGCAAGGCCGGCGACCCGGCCTTCCGGGCGCCCTTCGCGGTCAAGCTTCCACCGTTGCCGGCACGACGCTCTCGGGGTGAGTCCCAGCCGCGCCCCGCCTCTTCCGCATCTCGTCCGCGTTCTTCAGCCTCGTGAGCCCCTCGAAGGTCGCCTTGATCACGTTGTGGGGGTTCGTCGTCCGGAGCGACTTGGTCAGGATGTCCTGGATGCCCACCGACTCGAGGACCGCCCGGACCGGACCGCCCGCGATGACTCCGGTACCCGGCGCGGCGGGCTTCAGCAGGACGCGTCCGGCGCCATAGCGCCCGAGCACGGCGTGGGGAATCGTCGTCCCCTTCAGCGAGATCTGCTGCATGTTCTTCTTGGCCATCTCGATCCCCTTCTTGATGGCCATCGGGACCTCTTTCGCCTTGCCCGAGCCGTAGCCCACGCGGCCCTGACCATCACCGACGACGACGAGCGCCGAGAAGGAGAAGTTCTTTCCCCCCTTGACGACCTTCGTGACCCGGTTGATGTGGACGACGCGGTCGATCAGCTCGCGCCCCTGGGCGTCGCGCTCCTTCTCCCGCTCGCGCGGCGCCCGGGACATGCGATTGCTCATGGGTTCCCTCTCCTTGCTCCGCTCAGAACTCGAGGCCGCCCTGACGGGCCGCCTCGGCGAGCGCTTTGACCTTGCCGTGGTAGATGTAGCCGCCGCGGTCGAAGACCACGCGCGCGATCCCCCGTCCCTTTGCCCGCTCCGCCACGAGCGTCCCCACGCGGGTCGCGGTCTCGCGGTTCGCGGCCGCCTTCTTCTCCCCCTTCAACGCGGAATCCAGGGAGGAGGCGTGGGCGAGCGTCGCGCCGGTCGCGTCGTCGATGACCTGAGCGTAGATGTGCCGCCCGCTCTTGAATATCGCGAGCCGCGGCCGGTCCCCCGACCCCTGGACGCGATGCCGGATCCGGGTCCGGACCCTCCGGCGCGCCTCGGTGCGATCCTGAGATTTGTTCATCGACTTACTTCCCGCCGGCCTTGCCGACCTTGCGGCGAATGACCTCGTTGGCGTACTTGATCCCCTTCGCCTTGTAGGGGTCGGGAACGCGCAGCCTCCGGATCTCGGCCGCCGTCTGGCCGACCTTCTGCCGGTCCGCGCCGCTGATCGTGATCTTGCCGGCCTTCGCGTCCAGGCCCACAGCGATCCCGTCGGGTATCGGGAAGTTGATCGGGTGCGAGTAGCCGAGCGCGAAGATCACGCTCTTGCCCTTGACCTCCGCCTTGTAACCCACGCCGACGATCTCGAGCTCCCGCGTGAAGCCCTTCGTCACGCCCTCGACGGAATTCGCGACCAGGCTCCGCACGAGGCCGTGCCACGCGCGTTGCTGCGGCTCGTCGTTGGAGCGCGCGAAACGGACCTCGCCCTTGTCGATTTCGACCGCGATCCCCGGAGGGATCCGGCTTTCGAGCTCGCCCTTCGGTCCCTTGACCCGGACGAACCCTCCGTCGGAGCGGACCTCGACCCCCTGGGGAATCGTGACCGGCATTCTTCCGATACGTGACACGGCTTCTCCTCTACCAGAATCCAACCTCTGTCATTCCGAGGGCCAAAGGCCCGAGGAATCTCTCCCGCACAAGAGAGAGATCCTTCGCTTCGCTCAGGATGACAGGGCAGAACAACACGGCTTCTCCTACCAGACGTTGAAGAGAATCTCGCCGCCCAGGCGCGCCTCGCGCGCTTTCCGGCCGGTGACGACACCCTTCGATGTGGAAACGACCGAGACCCCGAGTCCGCCCAGAACTTCCGGGATGTCTTTCGCCGGTGCGTAGACGCGGCGGCCCGGGCGGGAAACCCGCTGCAGGCCCGCGACGATGGGCGCGCCCTCCGGGTCGTACTTCAAGCCCACGCGAAGAAGGGGCCGGCCCTTCTCCTCGACGCGGCGCCAGGACGCGATGTAGCCCTCGTCGGCGAGGACTCGGACCACCGCTTCCTTCAGCCGCGAGGACGGAACGTCCACGCGCTCGTGCCCGGCGCGCATCCCGTTGCGCAGCCGGTTCAGGAGGTCGGAGAGGGGATCGCTCATCGCCTCACCACGACGCTTTCACGATGCCCGGGACGTACCCGGCATTCGCATTCGACCGGAAACAGATGCGGCAGAGGCGGAACTTCCGGTACACGCTCCGCGCCCGCCCGCACACCTGGCAGCGCCGAACCGTCCGCGTCATGAACTTGGGCTTCCTCGCCGCCTTGATCCTCATTGCCCGTCTGGCCATTCGTCAGGACTCCTTCTTGGATGCGAACGGCATCCCGAGCCGTTTCAGCAGCGCGAGCGCGCGATCGTCGGCGCCCGCCGTGGTTACGATCGTCACGTTCAACCCCTTCGACTTGTCCGTGCGCGAGTAGTCGATCTCCGGGAAGATGAAGTGGTCCCGGACGCCCAGCGTGTAGTTGCCGCGGCCGTCGAAGGCCTTCGGCGACACGCCCCGGAAGTCGCGCACCCGCGGGAGCGCGATCGAGATCAACCGATCCAGGAACTCGTACATGCGCGCACCGCGGAGGGTCACGCGCACCCCGATCGGCATTCCCTCGCGCAGCTTGTACGTGGCGATCGACTTCTTCGCCTTGGTGACGACGGCGCGCTGGCCAGCGATCGCGGAAAGCTCCTCGACCGCGCCCTCCAGGATCTTCGGGTTCGCGACCGCTTCGCCAAGACCCATGTTCAAGACGATCTTCTCCAAACGCGGGAGCGCCATGAGGTTGCCCTCTTCCAGCTCCTTCGCCAGATCGGGGATGACCTGCTTCTCGTATTGTTCTTTCAGCCTGGGTACTGCCATTTGTCTTCTTCCATTTTCCGTTTCCCGTTTCCCGTTTCCCGTCTAGGTGAGCGCCGCGCCGCTCTTCTTCGCGTAACGCTCGGGTGCTCCGTCGGCGTCGCGCCTCCGCCCGATCCGGGTCCGGGTGCTCCCATCCGGATCGACGAGCATGACGTTGGAGATGTGGAGCGGAGCCTCCTTCTCCGAGATGCCGCCCGCGATGTTCTTCGACGGGTTGGGCCGGACGTGCCGCTTGATCATGTTCACGCGCTCGACGATGACCCGGCCCGCCGTCGGGAAGACCTTCAAGACCTTCCCCTGCCGGCCACGATCGCGGCCCGTGACCACGACGACCACGTCGTTTCTCTTCAGCCTCGGCTTGCGGGCTCCCATCAGAGGACCTCCGGGGCGAGCGAGATGATCTTCATGAACTTCTTCTCCCGCAGCTCTCTCGCCACGGGTCCGAAGACGCGGGTCCCGACCGGCTCTCCCTCCGGAGAGATCAGCACCGCGGCGTTGTCGTCGAAACGGATGTACGAACCGTCGCGCCGGCGGTGGTTGCGCCGGGTCCGGACGATGACCGCCTTGACGACCCGCTTGCCGTGCTTCTCGACGAAGGGCGAGTCGGGCGCGGCCTCTTTGACCGAAGCCGTGATGACGTCTCCCAGCCCGGCGTACCGGCCGGCGGAGCCGCCGCGGAGCCGGATGCACGCGATCTTCCGCGCTCCGGAGTTGTCCGCGACCTCGAGGATCGTTCCCATCTGGATCATCGAGCCACCCCTGAGCCGGTAAACGGTAAACGGGAAAGATAAAACGACGAGAGCACGCGCCCTCTCGCTTCCCGTTTTCCGCTTTCCGTTTTCCGAATGTTCTTCACGGTCATGCCTTTGCCTTGACCAGCACTTCTCTCAGAATCCACCGCTTTCTCTTGGACATCGGCCGGGTCTCCTCGATGCGGACCCGGTCCCCGACCTTCGCGGTGTTGCTCTCGTCGTGCGCCATGAACCGGCTGGTGCGCCGGATTGTCCGCTTGTACCGGCCGTGCTCGACCCGGCGTCCCACTTCGACGACGACCGACTTGTCCATCGCGTCGGACACCACTTTGCCGATCTTGGTGGCCCTCTTGTGGGGCGCGGCATTCTTTACTGTTTCTTCCATTACGACTTCTCCGACTGGATCTCGAGGGCCCGGCGGTACGTCTTGATTCGGGCGAAGTCCCGCCGCAGGGTTCTCAACCGCATCGGGTTGTCCAGCTGTCCGGTCGCCTTCTGGAGCCGCAGCTTCCAGGACGCTTCCTGGACGTGCTTCGCCTTCTCGGCGAGCTCGGTCTCGCCCTGCTGGGCCAGCGTCTCTCTCTCTTTCTTCTTCATCGAATCTCCATCTCCGACTCGCGCGTGACGAAGCGCGTCGCGAGCCCGATCTTGTCGGCCGCAAGCCCGAGCGCCTCCTTCGCGGTGGCGAGGTCGACGCCCTCCATCTCGTAGAGGATCCGGCCCGGCTTGACGACGGCGACCCAGCCTTCCGGGGGGCCCTTTCCCTTGCCCATCCGGGTCTCGGCCGGCTTCTTGGTGTACGGCTTGTCCGGAAAGATGCGAACCCAGATCTTCCCGCCGCGCTTGACTGCGCGCGTCATCGCGATCCGGGCGGCCTCGATCTGGCGGGCCGTGACCCAGCCGGGCTCCAGCACCTGGAGGCCGGTGTCTCCGAAAGCGAGGCTGCCGCCGCGATACGCTTTTCCGCGCATCCGCCCGCGCTGTTGCTTGCGGTACTTGACTTTCGACGGCATCAACATGGTTTAGCTCGTTTTCCGCTTTCCGTTTTCAGGCCGTTTTCCGTGGCCGGTTCTTCGCCTTGTGTTGCTCGCCGCGGTAGATCCAGCACTTGACCCCGATCTTTCCGTAGGTCGTGTTCGACTCGGCGAAGCCGTAGTCGATGTCGGCCTTCAGGGTGTGGAGGGGAAGACGGCCCTCCTGGTACCACTCCGCGCGCGCAATCTCGGCGCCGTTCAACCGTCCGGCGCAGCGGATCTTGATCCCCTGCGCGCCGAAGCGGAAGGCGGACTCGATCCCCTTCTTCATCGCCCGGCGGAATGCCACCCGGCGCTCGAGCTGCAGCGCGATCGACTCCGAGACGAGCTGGGCGTCCGTCTCGGGCCGCTGGATCTCGATGATGTTGATGTGGACCTCGGCCTTCATCCGTTTCTGGAGCTCGTCCCGGAGCTTGTCCACTTCGGCGCCCCGCTTCCCGATGATGATTCCGGGCCGCGACGTCTGGATGTTGACCTTGACCTTGTTGGCAAAGCGCTCGATGTCGATCTCGGACACTCCCGCGTGCGAAAGCCGGGCCTTCAACTCCTTGCGGAACTTCAGGTCCTCGTGCAGGTAGTTCTGGTACTCCTTGACGGAGAACCAGCGCGAGTGCCAGGTCCGGTTGAAGCCGAGCCGGAATCCGTACGGATGAACTTTCTGTCCCATGCCTGTCCTTCTCTATGCCTCGTCGGACACTTCGATCGTCACGTGACTCTTGCGGTGCAGGACCCGGAACGCCCGCCCCATCGGGGCCGGCCGCACCCGCTTGTCCTGCGGTCCCTTGTCGACCACGATGCGCTTGACCTTCAGCTCGTCCACGTCGAGATGCGCTTCCTTCTGCTCGGCGTTCGCGACCGCGGAGCGCAGCGTCTTCAGGATGTCGCGCGCGGCGACCTTCGGCGTGTACCGCAGGATCGCGAGGGCGTCGTTGACGGACTTGCCCCGCACCAGGTCCGCGACAAGCCGGGCCTTCTGGGCCGAGCCCTTTCGATAACGGAGCGTGGCATGCGCCTTCATGCCGGGGCTCCCTTGGCCGCGGGCGCGGCGGCCGGCGCAGCGCCCGGCGCGCTGACCGGCGCGCCGCCGACCTTCGCTCCGGTCTCCGCCTTTTTCCCGCCGTGACCCTTGAAGATCCGGGTCGGCGCGAACTCTCCCAGCTTGTGGCCCACCATGTTTTCCGCCACGTAGACCGGAATGAACTTCCGGCCGTTGTGGACGGCGATGGTGTGGCCGACCATGTCGGGCGTGATCGTGGAGCGCCGCGACCAGGTCTTGACGACGCGGCGCTCCCGCGTGGTGTTCAGCGCGGCCACCTTCTTGGACAGGTGGTCGTCCACGAAGGGACCTTTCTTGATGGATCGGGCCAACTCGTCCCCCTATGCCTTCGACTTGCGCCGACGGATGATCGAATCGTCCGTCCGCTTGTTGTTCCGCGTCTTGCGGCCCTTCGTCTTCCAGCCCCACGGCGACGTCGGATGCCGGCCGCCGGACGTCTTGCCCTCGCCGCCGCCCATCGGGTGATCCACCGGGTTCATCGCGACGCCGCGCACGTGCGGCCGGATGCCGATCCACCGGTTCCGCCCGGCCTTCCCGATCGACACGTTCTCGTGCTCGATGTTTCCGACCTGTCCGATGGTCGCGTAGCACTCGATGTGCACCTCGCGGACTTCGCCGGACGGAAGGCGGACCTGGGCGTAGCTCCCCTCTTTTGCCATGAGCTGCGCCGCGGCGCCGGCCGAGCGGACGAGCTGGCCGCCGCGTCCCCGCTTCAGCTCGAGGTTGTGGATCGTGGTGCCGAGGGGGATCCCGCGCAGTGGCAGCGCGTTGCCGGGAATGATGTCCGCGGTGGGCCCGGAGACGACCTGCGCCCCGACCTCGAGGCCGTTCGGCGCGAGGATGTACCGCTTCTCGCCGTCGGCGTAGTGGAGCAACGCGATGCGGGCGGACCGGTTGGGGTCGTACTCGATCGTGGCGACTTTCGCCGGAACGCCCGTCTTATCGCGGCGGAAGTCGATGATGCGGTACAGGCGCTTGTGTCCGCCCCCCATGTAGCGGGAGGTCACGCGGCCCTGGCTGTTGCGGCCGCCGGTCCCACGCAGCCCGACCGTCAGCGATTTCTCCGGACGCGTCGCGGAGATCTCGTCGAACGACATCCCCGTCTGAAAGCGGCGACCCGCGGAGGTCGGTTTGAACTTTTTGAGCGCCATCCCTATACCCCTTCGAAGAACTCGATCGGCTTCTCGCCCGGCGCGAGCCGGACGTATGCCTTCTTCCAGTCCCTGCGCTGGCCGATGAATTTGCCCATCCGCTTCCACTTGCCTTCCCGGTTGGCGACGCGAACCGACGCCACCTTGACGCCGAAGAGCGCGGTCACGGCCCGGGCGATCTCGATCTTGTTGGCCGACGGGTCGACCTCGAAACACACGGTGTTCGTGGCTTCCTTCATCCGGGTCGCCTTCTCGGTGATCAGGGGGCGCCGGAGGATTCGCTGCGCATCCATCACTTGCCTCCGAGCGTCTCAACGACGCGCGTCAGCGCGTCCTTCGAAACGACGACGGTGCCGTGGCTCATGACGTCGTAGACGTTCACGGCCAGCGGATCGACGATCTTCCATTCCCCCACGTTTCGCGACGCGCGCTCGAAGTTGTCGTTGCCGCGGGCCGCCACGAAAAGGGCCTTCCCCGAGATTCCGAGGCCTTCGATCGCGGCCTTGAGGTCCTTCGTCCGGTGGGTTTCGACGTCAAGTGCCTCGACCACGAGAAGACGCTCCTCCTTGACGCGGCGCGACAGCGCCGCCTTGAGGGCATTCTTCTTCTCCCCCACGGAAAGCTTCTGCGCGTAAGAGCGCGGCACCGGGCCGTGCGACGTCCCGCCGTGGCGGTGGATCGGCGGCCGGCTGCCGCCCTGTCGCGCCCGCCCCGTCCCCTTCTGCTTGAACGGCTTCCGGCCACTTCCCGAGACCTCCGAACGGGTCTTGGTCTTGTGGGTCCCGCTGCGGGCTCCCGCGAGATACGCCTTCACCGCCTCCCACACGAGGTGGCGGCGGAACGGGTACTCGAAAACGCCTGCGGGCAGATCGACCTCGCCGACCTGCTCCCTCTTCCAGTTCACGATGGGAATCTTCGCCATGGCTATTCCGACTTCCCGAACGTGGAGCGCACGATTTTCACGAGCGAACGGCGCGCGCCCGGTACGGGCCCGCGCAGATAGATGAGGTTCTTTTCGGTGTCGACCCGGACCACGATCAGGTTCTTCGCGGTCGCCTGTCGTCCGCCCAGGCGGCCGGAGGAGCGGTTGCCCGGCATGACCCGCGAGGGAAACGCCGACGCTCCGATCGAGCCGGGCAACCGGTGGAACATCGAGCCGTGGGTCGCCGCGCCCCCCGCGAAGTGGTGGCGCCGGACGACGCCGGCGAAGCCCTTTCCCTTCGAGACCCCGATGACGTCGACGTGGTCCTTTTCCTTGAACGTGTCGCAGAGCACCTTGTCGCCCGGCTTGAGTTCGTCGTCGCCGTCCAGCGCCACCTCCGCGAGGTTTCGCATCGGGGCGACTCCCGCGCGATCGAAGTGTCCCTTGCGGGCGCGATTCGCGCGCCGATCCGGGCGCGATTCCACGAGCCCGATCTGTACTGCGACGTAGCCGTCCTTGTCCGGAGTCTTTCGCTGGACCACCAGGCAGGGGCCGGCCTCGACCACCGTGACCGGCACGAGGGTTCCGTCGGGCGCGAAGATCTGCGTCATTCCGACTTTTCTTCCGAGAATTCCTCGAACGGGCATGGCGGCTACTTTCCGAACGCCTTGATCTCGACGTCCACGCCCACCGGAAGCTCCAGCTTCATCAGGGCGTCGACCGTCTGCGACGTAGGCTCCAGGATGTCGAGCAGGCGCTTGTGGGTCCGCATCTCGAACTGCTCCCGCGACTTCTTGTCGATGTGCGGAGAGCGGTTGACCGTGTAGCGCGAGACCGCCGTCGGCAGCGGAATCGGGCCCGCGATCTTGGCGCCCGTGCGGCGCGCCGTGTCCACGATCTCCGACGCCGACTGATCGAGGATCCGGTAGTCGAACGCCTTCAGGCGAATTCGGATCTTGTCGTTCTTCATTTTTAGCGGCCGCTCGAGACATCTGAAGCGGCGGCTCGACGCCGCCGTAGGGAGCTAATGGCCCATTCGCAACATCCCATGGCGGAAAGCGTCTGCATCTCTACTCCATGCATCCCTACTCCAAAATCTCCGTAATGGTCCCCGCGCCCACGGTGCGTCCGCCCTCGCGGATGGCGAATCGCAGCCCCTTCTCCATGGCGATGGGCGTGATCAGGTTGATCTCGAGCGACACCGTATCGCCCGGCACCACCATCTCCACTCCCGCCGGCAGCGCCGCCACTCCCGTCACGTCGGTCGT
>JBBQKV010000067.1:0-15364 GCA_038327245.1 Acidobacteriota bacterium | reverse complement strand
GAGGAGTCCGCGGGAGGGGACCGTGAACTCGATGCGCGTGCGGTCGCCGTGGCGGCCGATGTGGCGCAGCTCGCCGCGGCGCTCGCCCACCGCGGCGATCAGCGGGCCCGTGAACTCCTCGCCGCAGTCGATGACGAGCTCCTCGTACGGCTCGAGCAGCTCCCCCTTCTCTCCCGTGCGCAGGATGACCTGCGGCCGGCCCAGCGCGAACTCGTATCCCTCGCGCCGCATGGTCTCCGCGAGAATCGACAGGGACAGCTCGCCGCGCGCCAGCACCAGGAAGGCGTCCGCTTCCGGCGCCTTCTCGAGGCGCACGCCGACGTTGCGCTCGAGCTCCTTGTCCAGGCGTTCGCGCAGGTGACGGCCCGTGACGAACTTCCCGGATCGTCCGGACATGGGAGAGTCGTTCGTCCGGAACTCCATGGAGAGCGTGGGCTCGTCGACGCGGATGCCGGGCAGCGGAGTCGGATCGGCGGGGTCGAGCAGCGTGTCGCCAATCTCGATTCCGGGAAGGCCCGAGATCATGCAGATGTCGCCGGCGGAGACAAGGGCGACCTCGACCTTCTCGATGCCCTGGAAGAGCTGGATCTTGCCGGCCCGACCCCTTTGAAAAATCGTGCCGTCCGGGCGGACGACGGCGAGCTCGTCGGTGCGATTGAGAATCCCGGAGAAGACGCGGCCCACGGCCTGCCGACCCACGTAGTCCGAGTACTCGGTGTTGGCCACGATCATCTTGAACGGGCCCTCGCCGATCGCGGGCGGCGGGATGTGCTCCAGGATCGCGTCGAGAAGCGGGCGCAGGTCGCCGGAGGTGGCCGCGGGATCAGTGCTCGCGAACCCGAGCCGTCCCGCGCCGTAAAGCACGGGGAAGTCGAGGTGGTGGTCGAGCGTGGCGAGCGACAGGAAGAGGTCGCGGATCTCCTCCTCCACTTCCATAGTCCGCGCGTCCGCCCGGTCGATCTTGTTGATCAGGACGATCGGACGTTTCTCGCCCTCGATCGACTTCTTCAGCACGAAGCGCGTCTGGGGCAGGGGCCCCTCCGAGGCGTCCACGAGGAGCAGAACGCCCTCGACCATCGTCAGGATGCGCTCCACCTCAGAGCCGAAGTCGCGGTGCCCCGGGGTGTCGACGATGTTGATGATGGTGTCGCGATAGCGGACCGCCGTGTTCTTGGCGAGGATCGTGATGCCGCGTTCGCGCTCGAGGTCCCCGGAGTCCATGATCAGCTCCGAGACCTGCTGTCCGACCCGGAACGTCCCGCACTGCTTCAAGAGGGCGTCGACGAGCGTCGTCTTGCCGTGGTCGACGTGCGCCACGATGGCAAGGCCGCGCCGATCCGCGCGTACGCGGGCGAGAGGGACGGGAGGAGCTTCCATGGCTTCGGTCATATTGTCGGTGAATGACGGGACTGGACCAAACGCTCCCGGGCACGAAATCCTTCCCGGTAGAGTTCGGACGCCATGAAAGACGCTCCTCCACCGCGCCGCGTCGTCTACTCGACCCGCACGGGCCGAGTCTGTCCGAAGTGCGGCTGGCCGGAGGCCGACTGCCATTGTTCGTCCGCCGCGACGGCCAACGATCCCGTGCCCGAGCGAGTCAAGGTGAATGTCTCGGTCGAAAAACGCGGGTCCGGAAAAGTGGTGACCCGGATCGACGGGCTTCCGCGCAACCGCGAGTTCCTGGACGCCCTCGCGCGCGACCTCAAGAAGTCGCTCGGCACCGGCGGCCGGGTTCGGGGTCTGGTCCCCGAAGGGGGTCAGCTCGCTCCCTTCGTCGAGATCCAGGGAAACCATCGAGAGGCGCTGCGGGACCTCCTGGGCCGCCGCGGGTGGGTGGTCAAGGGCTGACGGGTCCGTTGCGCGGCGCGTGGAAACGTGACACGCTCGCGAATCCCCCGCGCCGGGCCGGCGCGAACGATAACGGCGGTCTGCCGGCGACCCTCCCCGTTTTCCCCCTGGATCAACCGCCGGATTTTGACGGGCACACACCCGCGGAAAGACTTTTGCGCATGCCTTTTTCGAGTTTTGGTCTCCATCCCGACATCCTGAAGGGCGTCCGGGAGATGGGTTTCACGCGTCCCACGCCGATCCAGGCGGACGCGATTCCACCCGGCCTGGCCGGGCGCGACATTCTCGCGAGCGCCGCCACCGGCAGCGGGAAAACCGCGGCGTTCATCCTGCCGATCCTTCAGCGTCTTCTGCCGAAACCGCGGCGGGCGACGCGCGCCCTGATCATCACGCCGACCCGGGAGCTCGCCGCGCAGATCGAGGACCACGCCCGGCAGCTCGCCGTCCACACGCCCATCCAGACCGCCTCCGTTTTCGGCGGCGTGGCGATGGGCCCGCAGGAGCACGCGTTCCGGGCCGGAGTCGACGTGATAGTCGCAACCCCCGGCCGGCTGCTCGACCACTTCCGCCACGGCTACGCCCGCCTCGAGAGCCTGGAGGTCCTGGTCGTCGACGAGGCCGACCGCATGCTCGACATGGGGTTTCTGCCCGACATCCGCCGGGTCCTGAAGCACCTGCCGGCCCGCCGCCAGACGCTCTTTTTCTCGGCGACGATGCCGCCGCCCATCGCCGTCCTCGCCCGCGAGATCCTTCGCGATCCGGTTCCGGTGAACGTCGAGCGGACGTCCGCGCCGGCGGTCGGCATCACCCAGGCCGTGTATCCCGTGACCGGGAACCTGAAGACTCCTTTGCTGGCCGAGCTGCTCTCGCGCGGGGATCTCCAGAACGTGCTCGTCTTCACCCGCACCAAGCACCGCGCGAACCGCCTCTTCGAGGCCCTGTCGAAGCGGGGCGTCTCTGTCGAGCGCATCCACGGTAACCGCAGCCAGCCGCAGCGGACGCAGGCGCTCGCGGGGTTCAAGAGCGGCCGGTACCGGGTCCTGGTCGCGACGGACATCGCGGCCCGCGGGATCGACGTCGAGGCTCTGCCGCACGTCGTGAACTTCGACGTTCCGCACGTGCCGGACGACTACATCCATCGCGTCGGCCGGACCGCGCGCGCCGAGCGCACCGGTGACGCTTTTACCTTCGTCTCGCCGGAAGAGGAGGGAGACCTGCGCGCGATCGAGAGGGCCCTGGGGCGCCGGCTGCCCCGGATCACGGTGCCCGGCTTCGACTACTCCGCCGCGCCGACGGAGCGCCTCGAGATCCCGATCGCCGAGCGCATCGCGGCCATCCGCGCGCGCAAGGCCGGCGACCGCGAGCGCGCGAAGGCAAAGGTGGAGAGGCGCAGCGCGTCCGCGGCGACGGGTACCGGTGCTCCGCGCCGCGGCGGGCCGGTCGCGTCGGGTCGTCCGCCGGCGTCCGCGGCGGGCGGAGGGACCTCGTGGTCGAGCCACCGGAGCCGCCGGGGTTCCTCCGGAAGACCGCCCGCTCGGACTCGTCCCGGCCGGCCGTGACGACCCGCGTCCTCATCGTCCGCCACGGAGCCACTCTTTCGAGCGGCGAGGACAGCTTCAATGGAGAAACCGACGTCCCGCTCTCGGAGCTCGGCCGCGACGCGGCGCGCGCGCTCGGCCGCCGGCTCGCGGACGAGCGCATCGACGCCTTCTACGCCTCCCCCCTGTCCCGAGCCCTGGAGACGGCCCGGCTGATCGCCGCGCCGCACGGGAAGGAGGTCACGCCGATTCCGGACCTGCGCGAGGTGTCTCACGGCCGGTGGGAAGGGAAGCTGCGGGCGGAGGTCGAGGGCCTCTACGCCGAGGAGTACGGGCGCTGGGAGGCGGACCCCTTTTCCTACGGTCCCGCAGGCGGGGAGACCGGCGTGGCGGTGACCGCGCGGGCGCTGCCCGCGCTCCTCGGCCTCGTCGGCGTGCACGCGGGGGAGCGGGTGCTCGTCGTCTCGCACAAGGCCACCATCCGGCTGCTGCTCGCGTCCCTACTGGGACTGGACCCGCGGAGATACCGCGACCGGTTGGACTGCAGCCCGGCGGGCTTGACGGTTCTCGAATTCCGTGGCCCGGCGAGCGCGCGGCTCGCGCTCTTCAACGACACGTCGCACTACGCCGCACCGGGCGGCGCGGGATCGACCCGGGACTGACTACCTGGCGCCGCCTCCGTGCACCGGCAGCGCGGACGGACCCGCCGCGAACGCCGGCCTCGGCGCAGCGATCGGCATGGGAACGGTCTGTCCCGGCAGGGTCGGCAGCGGAACGCTGCGTCCCCGCGCGAAGACCTCGTGCCTTCCCTGCGTCTTGTACCAGTCGGCGAGCGACGCTGTCTGAAACATCTCCTCGATGATCTTCCGCCAGCCCACGCCGGTGTTGTACGCACAGAAGGAGATCTCGCCCATCTGCGTGGCGTAGGGAATGATGCACATCTCGGTGCGGCGGAAGTCGTAGTTGAAGAGGTCCTGGAACCACATCCCGCCGATGAAGAAGACTCGCCAGTCGTAGCGCTTCTCTTTCGCCAGCCCGAGCTTGCCGCCCGTGTGGCCGTCCATGATCTTGATGACGCTCCACGGCGAGAGACCCGCCGGGATGCCGCTCGGGCGGAGGTTGCGAAGGATGGACAGAGCCATCTGCGCGGCCGTCCAGATCTTGCGCCGGCCCGAGTCGGTGATGCTCTTCACGTCCGCGAGCAGGCGGTCCACATCCAGAACGGAGGGGACGGTCACGGACTCCTTCGTCTTCGCGTTGACGAGGAGCATCGTCCCGATCCCGCAGTTCGGATGGCAGCCGCACTTCAACGATCCCCACTCCGCCTCGAGTCCTCCGAGGAGGTCCTTCAGGTCGGAGAACGGCCCGGAGGCGGAGAGCGGATACCAGTCGCGCATCGGTTCCCCGATCCCCGCCTGGGCCTTCGCGTCGTGGGCGAGGTGCGAGAGCGTATAGCGCTGCTTCTTCCGGGTCTCGTCGTCGATGTCCTCGTCGCGCCCCGTGAAGGAGACGGGCTGGAACGAAACCGTGTTGACCTTGTCGATGTTGCGGATCGCGAACTGCAGGATCTCCCCGACCTGGTCGTTGTTGACGCCGTTGATGATCGTGGTCACGAGCGTGATGTCCACGCCGTGCTTGTGGAGGTTCTCGATCGCGCGGAGCTTGACGTCGTAGAGGTTCCCGACCTTGCGGTGCTGGTTGTGCTCGTTCCCGACCCCGTCGAACTGCAGGTACGCAAACCGCAGGCCCGACTCCGCGGCCTCGCGCGCGAAATCCTCGTCCTGGGCGAACCGGATGCCGTTCGTGGCGCACTGGACCGAAAAGTACCCGACGTCCCGCGCGTAGCGGATCGCCGGCAGGAAGTGCGGGGAAAGCGTCGGCTCGCCGCCCGAGAACTGGACGGACAGCTGCCGGCGCGGCTTGATCGAAGCCGCGTCGTCCAGGAGCTTCTTGACCTCGTCCCAGTCGAGCTCGTGGACGTAGCCGACCTGGTTCGCGTCCATGAAGCACGGGTTGCACATCATGTTGCAGCGGTTCGTGAGATCGATCGTGAGCACTGCCCCCCGGCCGTACTTGATGGAGGACGTCCCATGCTCGTGCAGGCCGTCCTTCGGAATGACGAAATCCCGTCCGGGGTAGAGCGACTCGATCCGCTTGAAAAAGGCGGAGTCGATGGACATCACGTCCTCGAAGAGGCCGTGCTTCGAGCACTCCTTCCGCATCAGGATGCGGCCGTCCTCCTCGACGATCGAGGCCTTGATCTCGCCGGGACTCCCGTCCACGAGGACCTTCCAGTTCGCCTCGCCCGACAGGATCTCGGATCGCACCTCGGTGACGCAGCGCGGGCAGAGGGAGTCGGTCTGGCGGGGAAATCCCAGCTGGGGAAAGGAGCGCTCTTTCTGCTTCAGGAGCGGGGCGGGCGCCCACTTTGGCTGGAAAGACCGCTCCGGGAAACGTCGATCGATTGCGCGCGCGGCGCGCCAGAGAGCGTCCGCCGCCTTCGAGACACCGCCGTAGATCGTTTTTCTCATAGTCTTTCGCGCCGAGACATCGGGCCGTCCTCCTCCTACTCCTACTCCGCGCCGCTGCCCCGGAGATCCGGGCCGCCGGTTGTTCCGATTCTAACCGAAACGGCGAGCCTCAGCGGGCGTGAGCCGCGGCCGCAAACCGCTGCGGAGAAAACGCGGAGAGGCTCCGCGCGGGACTGCCGGCGATCGCGTCGGCCATGAGGCGAGCCGTCAGCGGAGCGAGCAGCACTCCATTGCGGAAATGTCCGGCGGCCAGAAAGAGGCCGCGGATCGGGGACTCGCCGAGAATCGGAAGACCGTCCGGCGTGCCGGGGCGCAGCCCCGCCCAGGCGCCGGTCAAGCGCGCCCTCGCGAGCGACGGAGCGAGCGCCATCGCGGCGGACAGAAGTTCCGCCACGCCTCCCGCGGTCAGCTCCTTTCGGAAGCCGGTGTGCTCGACCGTCGCGCCCACGAGAATGCTCCGGCCGCGCGGAACCAGATAGACGTCGTCCGACGCGAGCACCGTGGGGAAGGCGGCTTCGTCGGTGAGCTCGACGATCTGGCCGCTCACGGGCTCGACCGGGACGGGGAACGGAAGCTGCGGGTCGAGGTTCGCCCAGGCGCCCGCGGCGTCCACGGTCCGGGCGGCCTCGACCGGACCCGCCGTGGTGTCCACGCCGCGGCACGCGTCCCCATCGACGCGAAACCGCGTGACCCCCACGCCTTCGACGACCTCGACGCCCCGCTGATCGACGGCGCGGCGGAGAGCCCGCACGAGGAGGCGGCTGTCGACGACCGCATCGTCCGGAAAAAAGAGCCCCGGCAGCTCGGGCGCGGCGCGCCCCGCGGACCGGAGGGAGACCTCCGACGGTTCCATGTTCTCGATGGGGAGCCCCGCGCCGAATTGCCACCGGAAGGGGGCGAGCGATTCGGGCGGACCACAGCGGAGGACTCCGGCCCGCCGCCAGCCGACTCCCGTGCCGGACTCCTCGCCGAGCGCGGCCGACCAGTCGGGGTACAGGTCGCGGCTCTCCCGCGCGAGGTCGAAAAAAGCGGAAGGAGCGGCGGCCTCCGACTGCGGAGACAGCAACCCGGCCGCGGCCGAGGAGGCTTCCTCCCCGGTCCGGCCGCGCTCGATGACGATGACGCTCGCGCCCCGGGAGGAGAGCTCGCGCGCCAGGGCGAGGCCGATCACGCCGCCGCCGACGACGGCGACGTCGGCCGAAGAACTCATCGATTCGCGCGCACCCGGCGCTTCGGGCGGTAGTACGCCTGGGCCTGACGGCCTACGATGCGGACCGAGGCGTACGAGAGGATCGCCCCCATCAGCCCCCCGAAGACGGGGACGAGGTTCGACGCCCTCTGCCGCTTGAGGGACCGGGCCACGCCCTTCACGAGGTTCCGCCGCAGGAACTCGGTTCCACCGCCGAGAGCGAGGCTCGTTGCCACGGTCGCGCCGCGCTGCTCCCGCGACGTGGGCTGGGCATAGATCCGCGCCACGGTCAGCACGAGATGGTTCAGCGCGAGCACCTGGTACGAAAAGTCCGCGGCGAGCGGTACGATCGACAGAAAGCCGGGGGGGGCCGACGCGACCGCACCGATCGCGGCGCAGCGCAGCGCGGTCTGGCGGATGAGTTTCGATACGAGCTCCTCATTGGAGGCGCCCGGATAACGCGCCCGGATCTTCGCGACCTCCCTGGCGATCTTGTCCCGGTCGACGTCGGTCCAGACGGTTCGGGCGAGGGCCACGTACATGGAGGGATTTTAGCGCGCCCGGCAGGCGAGGCTCTCCCGCTTTCCGGCGGAATACGCCTCCGGCGGGGGTGTTATCTTTCCGCGGTTGTCTGGAAAGGAGCCGACGTTGAAGAGAAAAACTGCGCTCGTCATTCTGCTGCTCTGCGCCGTGGCCTCGGCCGGCGGGGCGGCTCAGAAGAAGAAGGGGAGCAAGAAAGTGGCGCCACGCGATTACGCCAATACCCTCGCGATTCTGCAGACCGACCTGGGGGACATCACCCTGAAGTTCCACTACGACGTGGCTCCGAAGCACGTCGAGAACTTCGTCAACCTCGCGGCGAAGGGTTTCTATGACGGAACCCTCTTCCACCGCGTCATCCCGGGCTTCATGATCCAGGGGGGAGATCCCCTGACGAAGAATGCGGAGGATCCCCGCCACCCCTACGGCACCGGCGGAAACGTCGTGGACGGTCAGGAAGTCCGGGTGAAGGCGGAGTTCAACGAAACGCCTCACAAGCGCGGCGTCGTGTCGATGGCGCGCGCCGGCGATCCCAACTCCGCGTCGTCCCAGTTCTTCATCGTCGTCAAGGACTCGGCGTTCCTGGACCGCCAGTACAGCGCTTTCGGAGAGGTCGTCTCGGGGATGGAAGTCGCGGACAAGATCGCGGCGGTGCCGCGCAACGCGAGCGACCGGCCCAACCAGCCCGTGCACATCAAGAAGGTCGTGCTGAGCCAGGCCAAATCGATGTCCTGACCTTCGCCCATGTCATCCTGAGGGGCCGAAGGCCCCGAAGGATCTCTCCCTCGAAAAGCCAGAGATCCTTCGCTCCGCTCAGGATGACAGGGTTAGAGAGATGTTGATCCCCGCCGAGTTTCCCGGCCTCGGCGACCTCGCTCGACGCTCCCGTTACGAGGCCGTCTCCGTCGAAATCCTGCCGGGCGACGTCGGGCGGCGTCGATACCTTCGCCTCGGCCTCGCCGGCGGCGGGTACGTCCTCGGCGTCTTCTACCCGCCGGAGGAAGAGGACTCTCGGAAGCGGTGGCTCGCGGCGCGCGCTCACCTTCGACCCCGCGTCCGCGTTCCCGCCCTGTACGCCGAGGACGGCGCGGGTAACCAGATCCTGGAGGATTTCGGCTCCGAGGATCTCGCCTCGCGACTCGCTTCGAAGCCGGCCGAACGATCGGCGTGGCTGGACCGCGCGGGCGACGTCGCCGGCACGATCGCGGAGATTCCCGATCCCGGCATAAACGCGGCGTTCGACCGCGACTTCTTTTTCCGGGAGATGGATCTCGCGCGCGAAGCGGTGTTCGACCTCTGGCTCGGCGAGCCCCTCGATTCGAACGAGAAGGCGACGCACGACCGGTGGGCATCGTCCCTCGCGCTGGAGATCGAAGGACATCCGCGCGTCCTCTGCCATCGCGACTTCCACGGGAACAACCTTTTTCCGGTGGCAGACGGAGTCGCCGCGATCGACTTCCAGGATCTGCGCGCCGGTCCCGACTCCTACGACCTCGCTTCGCTCCTGTGGGAGCGGACGACCCTCGAGTGGATGACGGAGGAGACGGCGAGCGCGGCCGTTGCCCGGTTTGCGCAACGGCGGGCGCTCGATCCGGCGGAATTCTCGCGGCGGCTCGACCGCGTCCTGCTCCAACGGGCGTGGAAAGTCTGCGGGACGTTCGCGCGCGCGGTCTCTCAGGGAAAAGGGCCCGTGTACCGCTGGTACCTGCCCCGAGAGCTCGCACTCGTGCGCCGGCTTCTCGATCGCGAAAGGGACGGGCCCTTCCCGGAGCTGTTCGAATCGCGCCTGGGCGCGCTCTGTTAAGCTACCCGGGAGGAGAAAAACCACCCATGTTCGGCCGACTCGGCGTTCCGGAACTTCTCATCATCCTGCTGATCGTCCTCGTGATATTTGGAGCATCCCGCCTGCCCCAGCTCGGCAAGGGAGTCGGGCAGGGTCTCAAAAATTTCAAGGACGCGGTTCGCCCGGAACCCGATCCTCCCTCCCGCGACAAGACTCCGCCCCCCTCCGCGTAACCCCGTTTTCGAATAACTGGGTTGGGGGTCAGGGATGATTTCGCGCAAGCGCGCGAAGTCACTTCCTCTTGGTGATGTCGGGAGAAACCGCGAAGCGGAAGTGATCCCGCGACAGGCGGATGTTCAAGAGTCCCACCTTGTTGCGGAGCGTGTTGCGATGGATGCCGAGCGAGGAGGCGGCCCGCCCGAGATTTCCCGACGACCGCTTGACGGCTCCGACGATGTACTTCTTCTCGAATTCCTTTTTCGCGAGATCGAGTGAGATGCCGTGAGAGAGAAGCTCTTCGATGACCTGTTGGAGTTGGGAATCCAGGTTCACGTCGCCTCCGAGCTGCGGAATCTCTTCGAGAAGTCGCGCATCTTAGCAAACGGATTTCGCGTGGAGAAGAGCCGCGAGAAATTCTTACGCGCGTTTTCCGCTCGCGCGAAAAAGTTTTTTCGTGCCAGCGCGCGAGCTCCGAGAAATGGAACGCCGTGCGCGAATCGTGAACGAAAAAAAGAAGAGGCGCCCCGCGCCTCTCCTGAAGTTTTTCGGAGGATGCCGGTCTACTTGAGCTCGACCTCGTCTCCTACTTCAATCAGTCGGTAGGAGTCCGTGACGCGCCCGATCGCCCAGCGGTCGCCCACCTCGAGGATCCCGATCTCTCCCAGATAAGTGCGCGGGATGACCACTCCGGGTGGAGGCGGAAGATTCACCCAGTACGCCCCCACCGGCCGGATACCGTACTCGCGCCCCGCGGCGTAGCGGAAAATGGTCAGAAAGTCGCCGGGCTCGATCCCGTCCGCCATTCCCAGGTCTACGATCACGGTGTGATCCGCGCCGACCGCGACGATCCCGTCGCGAGTGGAGACGATCCGGCCCTTGGCCTTCCCCGACGGCGGGTCGCCCGGCATGGCGGGAGGGGTCTTTCGCGCCAGCGGGATGGGAATCGGCTCGAAGGGCTTCAGGAAGGAGCCCAGCGGAATGTCCGTGCAGGCGTTCGTGACACGGAAGGTGGCGGTCCGCCCCTCCACGCTGTCGAGGACGCCTCGGCCCCGGTACTGGTAGAAGCGGCCGAGATCCTTTCCGGTCGTGGGGTGCACGACCATCTGCTCGGGCGTAATGACCCAGAACTCGTCCCCGACCTTGAAGCCCCGGTCGTATCCCGCGTTGACGTAAAGGAGGTCGCTCGTGGTGAAGTCGGTCTGCTCGGCCAGGTTCTCCGCCCCCATGATCGTGGCCGTGAACGATTCGCGCGGCTGACCCACGTACCCGAAGCAGTTGAGGTCGCTTTCGAACCCGAGCGGCTGGGGTGCCTGCACGACGCTGACCCCGCGCGACTCCGTGAGCCTCTGGGTTTCCGGCGTGACGACAAGCGTCCCGCCGGGCACCTCGCGGGGAGGCGGGGGCGCCGGGCGGGCCTGGGCGAGGCTGGCCGCGGCTGTCAGAAATCCGCAGGCGAAGGCGAGAAACCGACCGGGGAGACGCATGGCGACTCCTTAAGAAATTCGGAAACGCACGATTTCTGCCTTAAAAGTACGCCTCGCCCCGTGAACTGTCAACGATCACTCCCGCGCAAAACCGGCGTAACCACCCGGGATCAGTTGGGGCTGGGCGCTTTGGGCGGCGGGTTCGCCGTGGCCGTGTTGGCCGGGGGAGCCGATGCCTTCCCTCTCCGGGAGCCCCGGGCTTTTCGCGCGAACTCGCTGTCGGGGAACTCGGCGATGACCCGGCCGTAGTAGCGCTCGGCCTCCTCGCGGCGGCCGAGCTTCTCGAGGACCCGGGCCGAATAGAAGAGGAGCTTGTCCTTGGCGCCGTACTCCGGAAACCTCTGCTCGAGATCGGTGAATCGGGCGAGCGCCGCGGTCGGGGCGCCCTTGCGCATGTAGAAGTAGCCGACGCTGAACTCGTGCTCGGCCAGAAGGTCCGACAGCACGCGGACCCGCTCGCGCGCGGCCCCCGCGAAGCCGGACGTCGGGTACTCCCGGATGAGCGCGCGGTACTGGTCGATCGCCTCCCGCGTGGAGGTCTGGTCCCGGTCCGGACGCTCGATCTCCTTGTCGTAGGTCAGCGCGAACTGGTAGCGGGCGTAGTCCCGGCGCGACGCTCCCGGATACCGGTTGAGGTAGTCGCGATACCGAAAACGCGCCTCGGTGTAACCGGTCGCCCCGCCCTGCTTGAAAAAAGAGTCCGCGACCAGAAGGAGCGCATCGCGGCCCAGCGGATCGTTCGGGTAGGTCTCGAAAACGAACGTGAGGTACTTGCGCCCCGCGTCGTATTTCTTGTTCGCGACGAGCGCCTTTCCCTTCTCGAAGAGCTCCTCCTTGGACTTGGAGAGGAGCTCCTGGGTGACCGCGTCCGGCTTCTTGTGCCCGGAACAGGCTTCGAGCAGGACGAGCGCCAGCACCGCCGCTCTCGAACCCGTCCACCTCGCCGATCTGTACCTTTTCATGGGTTCAGGCCCGAACTCCTTCCGCGGAGGCGCGCAACCGCCCGATTGCCGCGGCCGGGTCGCTCGCACCGTATATCGCGGTTCCGGCGACCAGAATTTCCGCCCCGGCCGCCGCGAGGGCCTGAGCATTGCCCGGACCGACCCCCCCGTCCACCTCCACGACCAGCCGGAAGCCGGCTTCGGACGCTTCTCCCCGCAGCCGCCGCACTTTTTCGACCGACGCCGGCAGGAAGGGCTGGCCTCCCCAGCCCGGATTGACGGACATGACGACTGCGTAGTCCAGGTCGGCCCAGGCCGAACCGAGGGCTCCGGTCGGCGTCGCCGGGTTGAGCGCCGCCCCCGCCTTCGCGCCCCCGCTGCGAATCACGGAAAGGCAGCGCTGGAGGTGATCGGTCGCTTCGACGTGCACCGAGATCCAGTCGGCGCCGGCGTCGAGGTATTCGGCCAGGCTGTTCTCGGGAGACTCGATCATGAGGTGGACGTCGAGCGCCATCCGGGTCACGGCGCGAAGCGCGCGAAGGACCGGCGGCCCGATCGTCAGGTTTGGAACGAAGCGACCGTCCATGACGTCGACGTGGACGAGGTCCGCACCCCCCTCCTCGGCGATCGAAAGCGCGTCCGCCAGCCGCGCGAAGTCCGCCGCTAGCAGCGACGGGGCGATGCGGATCGTACTCACGACGAAGGCGGTACCGCGGAGGCCGACTGCGAGACGGTCAGGGAGACCACGTCGCGCCGGGAGAGCGGGTAACCCGCCGGCGGAAACTGCTTCAGCACCGTGTTCGGGGCCACCCCCTCGTACGATTCGTACCGCGCGCTGCCCACGCGGAATCCAAACGTCTCGAGCCGCGAGCGGACATGCTCCGCGTCCTGGCCGACGAAGTCCGGCATGACGAAGCGGAGCTCCGGCATGCCCCGGTTCGTCAATACCTCGACCGCGTTGCCCTTGGCCGCCGGGGTCTCCGGCTCCGGGCTCTGCGCCACGATTCCGGTCGGCGTGTTGGCGTCCCGATACCAGGACACCGCGCCAAGTTGCAGCGACTCCCGCGCCAGTTTCAGGGACGCGGCGCGCGGGGCGAGCCCGGCTAGGTCCGGCACCTGGAGCTCCCGCGGTCCGAGCGAGAGGACGAGCCGCACGATCTGGCCCGGCTTGGCGAGCGATCCGGCCTCGGGCTGCTGGATCAGGATACGGTGCCGGGGGATCCGGTCGTCGTAGCGAGCCCGCGCCGCCTGCTCCTCGACGCGCAGGCCAACGTCGTGGGCGATCCGGATGGCTTCCGGGACCGCCCGGCCCGACAGATCGGGCACGGTGACGGAGCGGCCCACGATCGAGGCACGGAAAGACAGCCATGCCGCGAACAGGAACGCCGTCACGAGAAGGCCGCCATACAGCAGCCGGAAAAGAACGCGCGGCACGGCCAGAAGCTAACACAGCCCCCCCGGATCGAACGGGGGCCGAAGACGGAAAACGGTAAACGGTAAACGGACTCCGGACGTTTTTTCGCGCCGAAAAGTCACCGTCCCGTTTGCCGGCCGTCTTGACTGTCCGGCGTGCCGCTTGCACACTCCTCGTTCCCGATGGCATCGAAGAGAGTTCCCGACCCGGAAAAGCCGGGCTGGTTTTCGGACGTCCGCTTCAAGAAGGTGGACCTCCACTGCCACTCTGTGTACTCGACGTTCAAGTATTTCCGGATCGCGAACACCCGCGACTCGTACAACCGCCCCGAGGACGTTTATCGCCTGGCCAAGCAGCGCGGGATGGATTACGTCACGCTGACCGACCACGACTCGATCGACGGGTGCCTCTACCTTCTCGACAAGCACCCGGACTTAGACGACTTCTTCGTCTCGGAAGAGGTGGAGACGTGGTTCCCCGACACCCGGCAGCGGATTCACGTGAACGTCTTCGCGATCGACGAGAAGCAGCACGCCGAAATCCAGCGCCGGCGGCCCAACATCTACGACCTCCACGAGTACCTCCGGGCCGAGAAGATCCTCGCCTCCGCGAACCACATGTTTCAGAACTACCGGATGCGCAACTCACCGCGGCACTACTTCGAGGAAATGCTGCGGATGTTCGACGTCTTCGAGGTCAAGAACGGCGCGATGGCGTCCCAGCACAACCGCCTCGTGGAGGACCTGATGGCGGTGGTGCGCGAGAAGCGCGGCGACGTGTCCCTCGTGGCGGGATCCGACGCCCACACGCTCGGACCGCTCGCGGGCGTCTACACGGTCGCGGAGGCGGAGTCGGTCTCCGACTTCCTCGAAAAGGTCCGGCTGGGCCAGTGCTTCGTGTGGGGCAGCGAGATGGGGTTCCGGGTTCTGCTCTCCGACGTTTACCGGATGGTCTTCCGCTACTACGGGAGCGTCCTCGACCTCAGGAATCCGGACTTCACGAGGGGAGAGAAGGCGCGCCACCTCGCGCTGGCCGCGCTCGGCGCGCCGATGTCCGCGGCGGGAGTGCCGCTCGCGATCACGTCCTTGAACTACGTGAAGCAGATCTTCGTGACCCGCCGGATCGGCCACGAGCTGATGGAGCACCTGGGCGACGAAAAACCGTCGTAGCTAGAATCGTCGGGTGGCGGCACCGCTTCCCGATCTCCCTCTCGGCGCCCACCAGTCCATCGCGGGCGGAACGCCCCGCGCCGTGGAACGGGGCCTCGAGGCCGGCTGTCGCGTCGTCCAGATCTTCGTCAAGAACAGCAACCGCTGGGTCGGCAAGCCGATCGAGCGGCCCGAGGCGCGGGCGTTCCGCTCGGCCGCGCGCGGCGCCAGGTTCTCGCGCGTCGTCGCCCACACCTCCTACCTGATCAACCTCGCTTCTCCGGTCGCGCAGCTGCGCCGCCAGTCGATCGACGCGCTCGTGGAGGAGATCGAGCGGTGCCGGAAGCTCGGGATCCCGGACCTCGTCTATCACCCCGGCGCCCACTGCGGCGAGGGCGAGGTCGCGGGGGTCGCCCGCATCGCGGCCTCCCTCGACGAGGTCTTCGATCGCACCGCGGGCGCGCGGGTCCGGGTTCTGCTGGAGACCGCGGCGGGCCAGGGCTCGTGCGTGGGCCACCGCTTCGAGCACCTCCGGGACATCCTCGGCGCGGTGCGCGTCAACCGGCGCGTCGCCGCCTGCTTCGACACGTGCCACGTCCACGCCGCCGGCTACGACATCGTGACCCGCGAGGGCTATTCCGAGACGATCGCGGCTTTCGACCGCACGGTCGGGCTCTCCCGGCTCGCCGCCATCCACGTCAACGATTCGAAGAAGCCGCGCGGCTCGCG
>JBBQKV010000066.1:0-15383 GCA_038327245.1 Acidobacteriota bacterium | reverse complement strand
CTACTTCCTGCTGAAGTTCGGCAAGAACAAGCTGATCGCGTTCGACTTCGACGACGCTCTCAACTTCGAGGGGGACTCCGGGCCGTATCTCCAGTACTCGCTGGTCCGGGCCGACAACATCTTCCGCAAGCTCGCGGAGCGCGGGCTCGCGGAGGGCGCGGACCCCGCCGCCGGAGACGGCGCCGGAGCGTGGGAGGACGACCTCTGGGCGCTCGTCCTGGACGCGGCCGCGATCCCGGAAGTCGCGGAGCGCGCGGTCGAAACTCTGGAGCTCTCGACTCTGGCCCGGCACGCCTACGGTCTCGCCCAGGCCTTCAACCACTTCTACCACCGCCAACCCATCGTCAGCGAGAACGACGCTGCCGTGCGGGCTCGCCGGATCGCGGTCGCTCGAATTTTCCGCCGCGCGATGTCGCGGCTGCTCGGGCTCCTCGGCATCCCCGAGCCCGGAAGGATGTGACCCGTGAGCGTTGCCAAGGTGAACCTGGAACAGAAGTTCCGCCAGTTCGACGACCAGTGGAGCCCCAAAATCGCGGGCGAGGTCAACGACTCGTACGTCAAGCCGGCCACCGAAGGCAGACCCACAGCAGTAGGCAGCGCCGGCAAAACGGCCGGCGCTAACCTCGTCAAGTTCCAGGGGGACTTCGTGTGGCACCAGCACGACGCCGAGGACGAGATGTTCCTCGTCGTCCGGGGCCGCTTCACGATGCGTTTCCGGGACCGCGACGTCGTGCTGGAAGAAAACGAGTTCCTGATCGTTCCAAGGGGAGTGGAGCACTGCCCGGTCGCCGAAAAAGAGGCCCACGTCCTGCTCTTCGAGCCGAAGACGACCTTGAACACGGGGAACGTCGTGAACGAGCGGACGCTCGAGAAGCTCGACCGGATCTAGCAACGATGGCGTCCGTCGATCGCCGCCTCGCGGACAACGTCCCCGGCGACTTCTACGTCGACGAGACCTGCATCGACTGCGACACCTGCCGCCGCATCGAGCCGGGTGTCTTCGCGGAGGGGGCGTCCTTCTCCTATGTGGGGCGCCAGCCGGCGGACGAGGCGGAGAAGACGCGCTCGCTCATGGCGCTCGTCGCCTGTCCCACCGGCTCGATCGGGACGGTCTCCCGGACGGATGCGCGGCCCGGCGTCATCGCCTTTCCGGAGCGGGTCGCCGAGAACGTCTCGTTCTGCGGCTTCACGTCGCCGGACTCGTTCGGCGCCTGGAGCTGGTTCGTCGAGAGGCCGGAGGGGAACCTCCTCGTCGATTCGCCGCGGGCGGCGAACCCGCTCCTCGCCGCGCTCGAACGCCGGGGCGGCGTCCGCCGACTCTTTCTCACGCACCGGGACGACGTCGCCGACCACGCCTCGCTCGCGAAGCGCTTCGGCTGCGAGCGCATCCTCCACGAGCGGGACGTCACCGCCGACACCCGGGACGTCGAGCGGAAGCTCTCGGGCGACGACCCCGTCTCCGTGGGCGAGGACCTCGTCGCCATCCCGACCCCGGGTCACACCCGCGGCCACGCGGTTCTGCTCTACCGCGAAAAGTTTCTTTTCACGGGAGACCACCTCGCCTGGTCGCCGCGGCGCCTCGGGCTCACCGCGTTCCGAGACGCGTGCTGGTATTCGTGGAGCGACCAGATCCGCTCGATGGAGCGCCTGCTCGACGTCCATTTCGAGTGGGTCCTGCCCGGCCACGGTTGGCGATACCATGCAGCGTCGCCCGAGGCGATGCGAACGGAGGTGGAAAAGTGCGTGAAGTGGATGAAGGCGAGGTGAGAGCATGACGTGGATCTTCTGGCTCGGGCTCGCGGTCGCGATCGGAGTGATCGCCGCGGTGACGGGGGCCAAGGCGAAGGGGACGCGCCCGGTTTCTCACACGCGCCTGATGGGCGTCGCGCGCTTCGTGCTCGTCGTGATGGTCCTCGTCTTCCTCTACATGGCGTACCGCGGGTACTCCGCGCGCTAGCTAAACGGCCGCATGTCAATAGATTTACGGTAGTACGCGGTGGAGAGGTCGGAGCGGGAAACGGGGTCGAACCCGCGACATCCACCTTGGCAAGGTGAGTCGGTGCAGTGGCGACGACTGGAGTCGACGGATGACGACCGTCCACCTCCGCCTCGATCGCTTCCATTGCCGATCACCTTTCTGAGCCCATTCTAGGACCCGAAAATGCGTCTAGCTCAAATGGGGGGCAGACCACCGCCAGGAGTTCGAGTGCAGCCTCACGGATGAGCGACTCGTTCACCTCAGCCCCTTCGTCAGCCAAGGCCGCGCGGCGGATTAGATCCGGCTCTCCAGTCACCGGCCAGTTTGCTCTGGCAAGTGGAAGCAAAACACTGTTGATGCGGCGCTCATCCCCCCAGGGTAGCTGTCAGGAACGCTCTCTCACGGAATCTACCCGCGCTTGCGAACGTCGAGTCAGGGCAAAAGCGCCCGCAGCAGCCACGATCCAGAGAAGGAGATTCGCGCCCGCGAATAGCATGTGATTGACCTTGTCTGCCCATTCTGCGCCGGGAGATATTGGGAATACGACCCGGTACACGTATTTTGACCAATGGTGTGGTGGCGCATCGTATGACCCTCGGATAACGGGTGCCAAGGGAAGAAGCAGGACAGCGGCTATACCCCTTGCCACAGGTCGAGCGGCGGCGGGCAGCGGTAGATACGAGTATGTTTGCCCGTACGTTAGCGTATCCGACATCCAGTACGGGTTGAGGCTCACATTCGACGCCAGGACGTACTCGAGAAGGAAAAACCCGAGAATTGCACCAACAAGCAGGGCCGGCCTGCCACGGCGAGAACTAGCGGGCGTCATTGTTTACCGGCAGAAGCGTGTCTCCACTGTACACATAGGAATCCGCTCTCGAAAGAACTGCTGGATCGATCGATCCGTGCTGCTGAAGAAGTCGCTTGTCAGTGAGAAGCGCAGCGGATGATCGAAGAGCAACCACTTCGTAACCTGCCGGTTCGCATCAGGTTCATCGTATTCGTCGGCAACCTGGGGCTCCCGACCATGCCATCGGAAAGGCGCCGTCTGCATCAGCCAACTCTCGGGACCGAGCGGCGACTCACCAGCGAGAATGGGTTCGTGGAACAGGTCGCCCGCCCTGTCCGACTCAGACCATATCAATCCTTGGATTGAGACATCAATAGTGCCTCGAACAGCGTGCATCGTCGGAGTTGCGGTCGGCGCACCGTGCAGAGCATATTGCCGTCCCGAGACAAGCCCAAACCCATGCGCGGTCTCGTGGGTAAAGATGTTCACGACGCGATTGAAGAAGATATCGCGAGGCGAGAGATTCGTTGTAGACCAAGTATCCGGCGTCAGATTCCTCGGCTGTGTCGGAAGGTGATCCACCCAGTCCTCGGCGCCTGAGGGCGTACGCCCTCTCGCCTTACCGTTGTAGACCGCGCTCAGATCTATTCCGGTTAGGCTTGGGGCGGCCAGATCGAGGTCCGAGTCGATGAGCGGGAAGCGCGCCGCATTGTTAGTGCAGCCGTAGTGTAACTGTTCACCTCCTTCGGAGCAGTGGTCTGGAATCGCGTATGACCGCCTTATCCGATGCGTCAGCCGGGGTCTCAATAGCTGTGGGTCGGTGCTGACGAAGACATTCCCCCCCGCACTCTCGTAGAGGCCCGTGGCTGCATTCGCAACGGCATCCAGAAAAGCGCTAGACGTTCGGGAATCCAGGACCGCCGGCAGATATATCTGGTCGAGGTCGTTGCGAGCCTCCGGATCCGACGCGAGGAATACGCGCTCTCCGACGCTGATGATCCACTCGTTCAGGCAGACTTCGGACTGGAGCCTGTCCGTCACGCAGAACACGTCGAGTATTGGACTGGAGGCTGATCCCGGATTAAGCGCCCACTTTGCGCGAAGTCGGTACAAGCCAGGCTTCACAGTCTCATCGAACCCGACAAGGGCCCTGAAGACGGATCCGTCAGACGGCACAACTCGCTCTTCTTCCTTGGTCCCGTACTCGACCGAGGCGAGTAGGCCGTCTGGTCGAAGGTCCGTAGTCATGGCCTGCCCCTGCCAATAATCGAAGGTAAAGGTGTCATCGCTGTCCACGTTCACTAGCTTCGTGGCGATGTACCCGTTCGCGCCCCACTTAACCCTACCGTCGATCCGATCGCGAGCGGGGTCTCCGCCGCCGAGCGGGCCGCCAGGTCGCGCTCCGTCGAAGTTCGACGTCGCGTTGAGAATTGTGGCCAACCTCGTCGTTGCAAGGTGAAGGACTGTCGTCACCTGAGTTCCTTCACGATTCCGGCGATCCTTGACGATATAGCGAGCAGGTGGAGGCGAGATCGTACCAGCCATGGAGCGAATGCCCATCGTTCCGAGGGGATGAGAAGGCGTCTCCTCGCTGAGACCTGTTATCGGTGAATCCGGTGAGTCCAGCGAGATCGCGTCGCTCATGAACGTATGTGACCTTCCGAGGCGGCGCATCGTCACGCCCTGAAGGGTGATCTCATTGTGCGTGTCCTGATCCTCCAGAACGAGGTCCACACCGTAGCTACTGGCGGTTTCCTGCAGATCGGTCTCGCGAAGGTAAAAGAGCCGGTCGATTGAGAAGTTGAGGGTCTTGTTAGTTCGCCGAAGATTCTCGTCCAAGATCTCAGTAGAGACGACCGTGACTGCGTAGGTGTACGTATAGTTGTTCTCGGTGTCCAGGGATCCACCCACCCGCCAGGGGTGCACGTTCGACGGCAGGCTCTTGATCCTGAAGAAATAGAGTCCCGGCGCCGTCGGTGCCTTGCTTACGATCAGTCCCATGTAGCCCCGGTCGATAGGCCGCACACCGAGGATTACTCCTCCGGCGCTCGTTCGGTTCCCAAGGGGACAGGGCCCGAGGACGCCGACGTTAAACAACGGGCAGAACGCCACCTGGATCTCGCTGTCCGTCACCAGTTTACCGTCATCATCCACGAGAGACACGTCGAAGGAGTCCAGGCCATCCGTCACCAGCGTCGGGTCGGTTCCTGGGGGTCCGATCCAGCCCACCGGCGCGGCCGACGTCCAGGAGAGGCGAGTACCCGTGACGAGGAGAATCGAGTTTCTGGACAGTTCTCCGTTCAGGCGAGTCCGCGCCGCTCCAGGCGAGACGAAAGTGATCGGGACCGGAGGGTTCACCGAGAAGTCGAATTTCAGATCGATCGGCTGGTCGTACCCGTCGACCCAGACGAGAGAGTAGAACGTCGGTTGGGAGAAGGCGGCCGTATAGGTCTGAGAGACATTGAACGGGCCCGTCTCGGGGTCCGTGCCGGTGATGTCGAGAGTGGAGACGTAGTCCCCGTTGGGCCACTGTGAAGAAGTCTTGGGTGAGGCGCCCGTAGGATTGTCATTCCAGTCGATCGTCAGCCGATAGCCCGCCGGGTTGACCGTCGTGTCGGAGGGGTCCTGACGCGCGAACGTAACGTCGACGTTGCTGACGGGATCCGTGGCAGACGTCGTCGTCGAGGCGTAGATCGTGTTGTCGTACAGGTCAGCGAGGTAGTAGAGGTTCGCCAGGCTCGAGTTGTTCGTGAACGTTTGGGTTTCCCCGCCCGTGAAGCTGGCGTCGTACGCTGCGAGGTACTCCCTGCGATGCGGCGGCGGCGCCAGGGTCGGGTTCCACTTGAAATGGTGCGGACTGCCCGCCTCCGGGTGCACGCCGTACTTCGCGGAGAACTGGTTCGTGAAGCGGCCGTCAGCGGCGTCGAAGGTGCCGAAGAACACACTCAGAAACTCGGACGTCCCCCAGACAGGTAGCACGCCTCCGGGATTCTGCGGATCCGGCTTCACGCCGACGAAGGCCGATCTCGTCGTGAGGCGGTACTCGAACTCGTCGTTCGGCGCGATGATCTGCCCCTGCGCGTCGCGCTCGTGCCAGAGGAAGGACGCCGATTGACACTCCTTTCGAGCTCCGTCCGGGTCGAGAATCAAGGTGCCCGGAGGAACTCCAGCCAGGGACAGGTTCACCAATACCGGATAGGTCGGCTCGGCGCCACCGGCATCCTTGATCTCGATCTTGACCCGGATCGTCTTGTTCACCCGGTGGGCATGAATGCCCTCGAAGGCGATGACCTCGGTACCGGTGGTCTGCCCCGTCTTCGGTGTCAGATCGGTCAGAGTCACCGTGAACGGACCGGCGACCGCCTCCGTGACGCCCGCCGCGCGGAACGTCGCCGGCGTGCAGGTGGTGATCGTTTCGGGCGAGATTGCGGCCGAGCGCAGTAGGGCACCGGCTGCAAAACTCTGAGGGAGGCTCGCCGAACTGGCGACGCGCGCCGCGGGGTGGCGAACGAGTTGACCCTTCGCATCTTTCTTGATGGCGACGACCGGCTGCTCGCCGGGGGCGACCTCCAACCGTTCGATCGGTTTCGACCTCATCCAGAGCTCGCCGGTGACGGGGTCCAACCTTTCCTCGACGCTCATGACCGAGGCGATCGGCGCGTAGGAAGGAATCGAGTGCACTCCTTGGGTCACGACCGCCTGCTGAAGAACGATCAGACCGGGGTTCTGCAGCCGTGCCTCGAAGCTGATCTTCCCGATGTGGGTCAGCCGGGCGTCGACCTGGCTGAACCCGCGAGCGCTGGTCACGACGTTCGAGCCAGCGGGGAAAGTAACGACACCGTTCTCGTTCGAGTCGGGTGTCGATTGGTACTGGATCGTGGCGCCGGAAAGCGGATACCCCCGCGGGTCGAAAACGAGCGCGGTCGGATTCAGCCCCGGCGCGTTGAGAGCAACGGTGCGGTCGTTGTTGCTCGCAGCGATAACCTGGCGGCCGGAAGCGGGCGCCACCGGTGCGAGCGTGAAGGAGAGCTGGTAAGGCCCGAAGCCCTTGCTCGTCGCGGCGTACGCAGTGTACCGGCCCGTCTTCGGCAGAACGAGGTTGGTCAGCGAGGCGTTCAGGTCCACGCCGTTCTGATTGTCGAACGCCTCGAAACCCTGGCTGACGATCCCATCCGGATCGATCACAGTGAGCTGCGGGTCGAGGGCATCGGGCGCTTCCCACGGCAGGCTCGTGTCCGAACGCACGAGAGAGAGGTTGAGGGTCGATCCCGCAGTCGCGAAGAAGTAGTAGTAGTCCACGTCGGAGAACTGGCCGCTCGAGTCGCGACCGGCGAGAAATTGCCCGCTCATGGTCTGCCCGCCGGTCAGCGGTCGGACGATGTTCTCGAACTGCTGCGTTTTCGCTGGAGCCGAGCCTTGCAGGGGCTGGACTTCCAGCCAGAGGGCTGGGGAAGCCGCTCCGGTCGCCGGGTCGGACACGAAGACCAGGTAGATCCCGGGCGTAAGAGTATCCGGCGTCGTGAAGTCGAGCGTCGTTCCGTCGACACTGGCCGCAGCTGCGACCACCACCTGCGGGCACGATGGCATGGTGCAGAGCGGCGTCGAGGTGTTGGTGAGCGTGTAGATCGGGCCGCTGATCGCGACCCTGGCCGCTGCGTCGAAACCGGCGCCGTAAAGTCGCGTCGAGCCTTCTCCGACGACGACGGCGCCGGGCGACAGGCCCGTCGCGGAGTACTGCTTCGTCGTCACCGTGATCGAGATCGAAGACGTGCTCTGCTGCGCGATGCAGCTCCCGAAGGGAGTCTGGTAGGCCGCGTCGAAAAACAGTGTGTAGTTTCCGGCCGTGACCCCCGAGATCGAGTCGAGACGGAGCGTCAGCGTGCGGTTGCCGACGGCATAGCTCGGGTCGCTGCCGGTCCCGGTCGCTTGGGGGATCGCGAAGAAAACGCCGTCGGATGTCCGCTTCAATCTCCACTTGTAGACGTAGCTGGGATCCGCGTTCTGGCCGATGCTGCCGTCCAGCGTGACGGAAACGTCCATCCGAACCGAAGCGCCTCCGACAGGAGAGAGCACCTGCGCCGGAAGGGTTCCGGTCGGGACGTCGAATGGCTGAACATTGACCGTCGCGACGCTGCACTTCCCAGCGGGCGCACTGCCGCAGGGGTCGCTGATTAACGGGTTGGGAGCCGGTATGGCGGAGCTCGAGACGATCACCCGGCGGGAGTCGGAGTACTGCACTGTTTCCGTGTAAGTTGCCAGATTGCTTGCCAGATACCAGCTGGGTTTCGTCCACTGGTACCGCAGCGAAACCGGAGGGTTCGTCCGGTTCACGCTGCTCGACGCGTCGAAGGTGACGGTCTTCGGGCTGCAGAAGAAGTAGGACTGCCCCTCCGTTGTCGGAGAGGCGATCTTTGCCACCACTTCGGTCAGGTTGCGATTGACCGTGAAGCTCTGATTGGTCACGTGCGCAGCGTCGTCTCTGGCGGTCGCGACGAAGTTGTTTGCTCCCAGGGCTAGCGGAAGCTGGACGGTGAAGTACCCGCCGGGCTGGGTACCGGTGAGGAGCTGGTCGCCGGCAAGCCTCGCGCCATACGTGCAGGCCGGCAATGAGCAACCAGCCGTCGCGATCGTAACGTTCCTGGCGTCGAGGTCGCCGTTGAGGTCGGTGATTCGAAACCGAGCGGACAGTGTGTAGGGATCTCCGTTGTCGGTCGAGACGCCCTGAATGGCGGAGGCGTCGATCTGCGGCGCAGTCGGGTCTCCGCCGATAGATGAGCGGTACGGCAGGTCGTAAAACACTCCTGCATCGGATGGCACGTAGGGATACGCGTACCCGACAACGGGTTTCAAGCTGTCCGTGATGACGGTTTGCCCGTTGCAAATACTCCGGCCGAAAGTGTCCTCGATGTACTTGACTCCGTAGAGGTTGGTCTTGACGACACCCTCCGTCAACTTGATCCTCAAAACCTTTTGACCGGCCGCGTTCGTCGTGACCGGGATGTTGGAGCTCGGCGTCGCCTGATAAACCCCCCCAACGACGCTCGTCGATCCCACCGTCATCGTCTTCCACGAACCTCCCTGCGCGGGGTCCCAATAGGAAAAAGCCGGAAGCTTTGTTCCCGGCCGGTCATTGCAATCGATGGGAGCTACTCCGCCCACCATTCTGCCAACGAGCTTTGGCTTCTGCGTCGTCACCGTACCGGGCGTTCCGAAATTCGCAAGCGGAAGGCTAGTCCGGTACGAATTGCTGTCGACCCACCCCACCGGAAGGAGAGCGCCGCGCTCGTAGACGCGGCCGAAGGGATCCCGGAGCACCATCCGGATCGTGTGAATTCCTACAGAGAGTTGCGGAGCTGCCACCGTCGTAGTTGGTGAAAAGTCGAGGGACATATCCGGCGTCGCTTTGCGCGCGACGATGCACGTCAGGTTGTCCGGCGCACAGGAGACGGGCGGCAAAGCCGGGAAGGTTCCCTGCTCGTCGAAGAACAGATCGAGATGAGAGCCATTCAGGGAAGCGCCGCTCTCGGAGGAGAAGACCAGATAGTTGCTTACCGCTTCGTCGAGCAGGATCGGCCAGCCGTAAGTGAAGCTGCTGCCGGCCGCAAAGCCGCCCACATAGAAGACCGGCTTCAGGCCTTGCGTGTCGAGATAAAAAGTCTGCTTGTCCCAGTAGTCCGGAGGATTCTTGTAGTTGCCGGCCAGATCAGCAACGACGAACGGTATCCAATTCCGCCCCTCGACGAACGTGTAGCTACCGCTCCAGGTGCCGTTCGCGGCGATCGGGAATCGTGTCGTTCCGCCGTTCAGGTAGACGAAGGCGTTCTCTGTCGCACCCTGATATGGCGAAACGGTCCCGCTCAGCGTCCAGGTGGCGATGTTCGTCGGGTTGGGGACGTTGGTGCTCACGACAACCGAGGCCGTCGGTAGGACGTTGTCGTAAACGTATGTCGCCGGAACCGGGCCGACCGACTGACTGCCCGCGCTCCCGGTAACCGAAACTCCGTTCGAGCCCGCCGAGAGCGTCAGGTTGGGCAGCGTGAACGATCCATTCGCTGCCGGCGTGGCCGTGACGCTCTGAGTACCCAGGGTGCCTCGGACCAGAACGCTCGGGCCGACCGCGGCCGGCGCGACCTGGCCTCTGATCCCGACGGTGCTCTGGTTGGTGTAGATCGGGCCGCTTCCGTTGTCGAGCGTGAGCGTGAACGTCGAGACTACGGCCAACGATCCCGTCTTGCCGACTCCTCCGTAGGAGCCGGAGATCGTTACGCTCGAATCGGCGGGCACGGAATAGGTCGTAACGCTGAATGTGCCGGAGGTCGAACCAGCCGGTATCGTGATGCTCGAGGGAACCGAGGCAACCGACGCGTCCGAGCTCGAAAGGGCGACGATCGCTCCGCCAGTCGGCGCCGGCTGGTTGAGCGTCGCCGTACCGTTGGCCGTCGAGGTCGCAACGACGGTTGCGGGGTCTACGCTGAGTCCGGATAAAGCTGGCGGCGCCGGAGTCACGGTCAGCGTCGCCGTCTTTGTCGTGCCGTTGTACACGGCCGTTATCGTCACGTTCGTCGAGGACGCCACGTTGAAGGTCGTAATCGAGAACGTCGCCGAAGAGGCGAACACCGTGACGGTGCCGGGCACGCTCGCGGCGCTAGGATTCGAGCTCGAAAGGGTGACGCTCGCGCCAGCCGCCGGCGCAGCCCCGCTGAGGGACACCGTGCCTGTTGAGGCCGTCCCGCCGGAGACGCTCGCTGGAGAAACTCCCACGGAGGTTAGCAACGCCGGGGTCACGGTGAGCGTCGCCGTCTTTGTCCCGCTGGAGTAGCTCGCGGTGATCGTGACCGGCGTCGAGGCGCCGACCGGAAATGTCGTAATCGCAAACGTCTTCGAAGTCTGCCCGGCTGGAACCGTTACGTTCACCGGAACCGTGGCGACGCTGGTGTTCGAGCTCGTGAGCGTAACGACAGCGCCGCCAGAGGGTGCCGAGCTCGCAAGAGTCACCGTCCCGGTGGAAGCACCACCTCCCAGAACGCTCGTCGGCGAGAGCGAAAGCGAAGAAATCGGGTTGGGAGGGGCTGTGACCAGGGCGGGGACGATGAGGAGCACAATTCCCAGAAGGACTGCCTTCGCGGCGCGAGACACTTTTCTCATTTCGGCTCCTCATTGCCTGCCGGAGAGGACCGGTCACCTACAGCGGGGCAACCCTTCGCAGAGCAGGTAGCGCTTCTGGATCTCCACCCACCCGAGGACGTTGCAGAGCTCCCGAATCTCGCTGTCTGGTCTGCGACCGCGGGAGATGCTTTCAATTCCCCGGAAACCTGGGCCTTCAAGGATTTTCGCTTTGCCGCCGACTCCATCACGGTTACGCGACGCTGTCGAGGGACACTTTGTTCATTCGCTTCCGGCGTCGTGCCGGTCTCAGCCCGGAGAGATCGGAACAACGCGCGCTTGTCACGAATCCGGTTTGCTGTGCGATGCCGTCGATCGGACATCCTCGTCGCCGGAGCTCCTTGGCTCGCGCGACTTGCCGATCCCGGAAGTACTTCGCCGGCGTGATACCTCGGGCGGTCTTGAACGAGGAGACCAGCGTTCCGCGAGAGATTCCTAAAGCCAGGAGACCTCGAGCCCCCGACCCTCCGCGCGGGCCGGCAGGAGGGCGCCCTCGCCCAGGCCCGCCAGGGCATCGCGCACCGCGGGCGTCCGCTCGGCGGGCGCCAGGAAGACCACGCAGCCGCCTCCCCCCGCTCCGCAGGCCTTTCCTCCCCAGGCCCCGGCGTCGCGGGCGGTTCCGATCGCCCTCTCGATAGCGGGTGACGACACGACCGGCGCGAGCTCCCGCCGCGCCGCCCACTCGTCGCCGAGCGCGCGGCCCATCGCCGGGAAGTCGTTGCTGTGCGCCGCGTCGGCCATCTCCCGGGCGGCCGCCGCAATCCGGTCCAGAGAAGCCGCCACGGCGGCGTCCCCCTCCAGCCGCCGCCGGAAGACTTCCCAGTTGTTCATCCCGGAGGAGTGCGCGGCGCCCGTATCGAAGAGGGTCAGGTGCGCCTCCCAGTCCGAGGGCTGGACGTCCAGCCGCTCGGCCACCGTGCGCCCCGTCTCGAACCACAGGCAGTGGAGCGCCCCCGCAAACGCCGGGTAATAGTCCTGGACGCCCGCCGGCTTCCCGAGGACGCGCGTCTCCACGTCCCGAACGAGCTCGACCCCCTCGAGCGCCTTGCCCCCCAGCCGCGACAGGGCTCCCGCCACCGCGACCGCCAGCGCCGAGGAACCGCCCAGGCCCGAGCCAAACGGAACTCCGGAGACGTACTCGACCTCCACCGGAGAGTCCGGAAGTATCTCTTCCACGAGCGCGGCGACGAGCGCCGTCCGGGGATCCTGCCGGAGGTCGCCGGCCGAGTCGGAGACGGCGTCGATCCCGTGGTCCGGCGCGACGAGCCGGACGCCTCTCTCCGCACGCCGGACGCGGCAGCTCGCGCGCCGGTCGATCGCGAGGTTGACCGTCACCGAACCCCGGTGAAGGACGTGCAACGGCCAGAGGTCCAGAGTTCCGCCCGCGAGATCAACCCGGGCCGGCGCCGAAGCCTCGATGACCGAGACAACGTTCATCGCGCGATTCTACGGGTCAGGTCTGGTTTGAAATCTCTCGGCTGCCGGTCGCGCAGCGACCGCCGCAGCCGAAAGCTCCACCCGCGAGATCGACCCGCGCCGGCGCCGAAGCCTCGATCACTGAGGGGTTCACTGCGCCGATTGTAGGTTGGAGGGGATCTGCCGACGGTTATCGGCCGAGAGCGCGGAAGCCGGTCTTCAGTACCCGACCCGACTCGCCCGGAGGAAACCCGACTGGGGGAACGCGGTTCCTTCGAGGGTCGCGGAGCGCCCGAGGTCCGCGTCGCTTGATTGGGTATCGCGAGTCATGAGTCGCCAGATCTCGCCGTTGTCGGCGCAGAACCCGGGGACGTGGACGTGCATCCCCTCGGCGACCGGTGAGATTCCAGCCTGCGCACGACCCTCGCACTGGACGCAGACGAAGGTTCCCGTCATGCGCTTCGACACGAACGTGATGGGCCTCGCCTCCGAAAAGTGTTCCGGCGCTTCGGCGTCGCGGTGCGGCGCCGGGCCGTCCGCGACCAGCGGAACGATGAGAAGAGTCATCGCGGCGGCGAGGAAATACGAAGTGGTGCGGGGGCGCGCCGGCTCGAAGGGCAGCATCTGCAGTCTCGATCGCAGCCGGTTCGGGGCGAGCACCCGGCCGGTTCTCGACCGGAGCACGCGGGCGAGACCCCGAGCCGACTCCGCCCGCGCCCGGCACGGCGCGCACAGGGCGAGGTGGCGCGAGAGGCCGTCCGCGTCGCACTTCGTGAGCTCGCGGTCGAAGTGGGCGTAGAGGAGGAATCGCGCTTGCGGGCAGTTCATGGGACCGTTATCGACCAACGGTCCCATGATGCCGGAAATTCCGCCAGGCCGGAGATCCGGCCGGCGGGCCAGGACACTTCGCGGGAAGACCGGCGACGGGCCGGTCGGACCGGCTAGGCGGCGGGGGGCTTGGGCCGCGTCCGCATCTTGGCCGGCTCGGCTCCCCGGATGTATCCGTGGCGGCGGGCGTACCGAAGGAGAGCCTTCTCGAGGAGCTTCCGGCCGCGGTAGAGCCGGGACATGACGGTCCCGACGGGGCACTCCAGGATCTCCGCGATTTCCTTGTACGAGAAGTCCTCGAGGTCGGCCAGGATCACGACCATGCGGTAGTCGTAAGGCAGGGACTCCAGCGCCTTCTTGACGTCATCATCCAGGACGCCCGAAAAGAACTCGGACTCGGGGTCGGCGGGCTGCTCCGCATTGTCCCGGCGCACGATCCGCTCGAAGGAGTCCTCGATCTCGGCAAAGTCCACGCTGCGGGGCTCGAGCTTGCGTTTGCGGTAATTGTTGATGAAGGTGTTCTTCAAGATCTTGAAGAGCCACGCCTTCAGGTTCGTGCCTTCCTCGAACTTGTCGTAGTACTTGTACGCCTTGAAGAACGTCTCCTGGACGAGGTCTTCCGCGTCCTCGGCGCTGCGCGTCATGCGGTAAGCGGTGTTGTAGAGCGAATCCACAAAGGGCATCACCAGCGAGTTGAAGTCCCACGCCGTGACGCTCGGGACGGCCAGAGGCTCCTGGGGGTTCTGCACGTTTACTCTTTCCATACCTTCCCGATTTCGCAAAATCCTTGCCCAACCCGGCCGGACGTCCCGAGCCAGGGGTTGGAGGAGTTAACTTCCTCTTTTTCTACGGACTAGACGACGCGGACGTTGAGGCATTTCACTATAGGAATACGCGCGGATGGGCCCGGCGGTTTCTCCGGGTGGTCAATTTGTCCCCGAAAAGGGACAAGGCCCGGGAGCCCCTGGGGACCCCCGGGCCGTTGGGGCAGGTGAAGACTACCGGCCGTAGATGAGGAAGCAGATCAGGAGCGCGTAAAGGACCAGGGACTCGATCAGGACCAGTCCCAGCAGCGTCATGCCGCGGATATCCTTGGCAGCGCCCGGGTTGCGCGACATCCCCTCCGACGCCGCCGAGGTCGCGCGGCCCTGCGCCGTCGCGCCGGCCGCCGCCGCGACGCCGAGCAGGAACGCGGCGCCGATGACGCCCCACTTGACTCCCCCGGCGCCTCCCGCGGCTCCGGCGGCCTCCTGGGCGAGAACCGGCATCGCCAGGACAAGGGCCAGGGCACACAACACAACCGTCTTCTTCAGCATCCCAAATTCTCCTTATGTTCACGCCGTCCGGCGCGAAAGTTTGCGAACGCTATCACGTCCCGCTCAGTGCCCCTCATGCGCCACGGCCCCGCCGACGTAGACGGCCGTGAGCAGCGCGAAGACGTAGGCCTGGAGGAAGGCCGTGAAGATGCCGAGGGCCATCATGGGCCAGGGCACGACGATCGGCACGAGGCTCGCGAAGACGCCCGTGGTCGTGTGCTCGCCGAAGATGTTCATGAAGAGGCGCAGAGAGAGCGAGAGGATCCGGGCGAAGGTGCCGATGATCTCGATCACGAAAAAGAGGGGCGCGATCAGCAACATGGGCCCCATGAAATGCTTCAGGTATCCCCCGACGCCGTGCTCGCGGATGCCCTGCACGTTGAAGTAGACGAACGAGATGACGGCCAGGGCGATCGTCGTCGACAGCGAACCGGTCGGGGGCTGGAGGAAGAAGAACAGCCCGAAAAGGTTGCCGACGGCGATGAACACGAAGAGGGAGCCGATGATCGTCAGGAACGTCTTGGCGCTGCCCTCCCCGATCGCCTCTTCGCACAGATCGCGCAGGAAGGCGACCAGCATCTCGAGAAAGCTCTGGACCTTGTTCGGGCGGTCGCGGTCGTAGCTCCGGGCCGCGAGGCGAAAGAGCACGAAGAGCACGGCCACCAGGAGCAGGGCCATGAGGGCAGCGTCGGGGATCCAAGCTTGCTTGCCGTCCGGGAAGAAGAACCGGGCCATGCCCGGCGAGAGACTCTCGACGGGAGGCGCGCCGAGCAGCCGGATCAACAGGGCGTTGACCGGCCCGAAAAGGATCGAATGATGCTCCTGCACGCGCTCCTACCTCCTCGTCCAAAGCTCGGGAATGATCGCCAGAACCACGACGGAAAGCCCCGCG